>JBJMSU010000004.1:0-8326 GCA_045801465.1 Xanthobacteraceae bacterium
CTCGTCGTACAAGTCGTGCCAATCGGGATTCATTTCCTCGATCAGCCGTATCTTCCATGCGCGCCGCCACTTCTTGATGTCCTTCTCGCGCATGATCGCTGTGGTCGGATCGTCATAGCATTCGTACCAAACGAGTCGATCGACGCCATACCGCGATGTGAACCCCGGGACGACCTTGTTTTTGTGCTCATGGACCCGCCGCACGAGATTGTTCGTCACGCCAAGATAAAGCGTGCCGTTACGTCGACTGGCCATTAGGTAAACGTAGTAGGCCAATTGATGTACCGTTCGCCTGGATTCCAGGCTCGCGCCTTCGGCGCGCCCCGGAATGACACCTCACACGGCCTTGAGATGGGCGTCGCGGCGCTTGTAGAGGTCGTCGTCGGCGTAGCCCATGGTCTCCGGCTTGGCGCGCCCCAGCATGACCTGGAAGTACACCGGCTCCAGGCTGTCGTTCTGGTAGCCGTGGATGACGCCGGCCGGGCACGCGATGCATTCCCACGGACCGAGCCGCGTGGTCAGCCGCTTGCCGCTCTCGTCCTCGACGAACACGTCGAGGAAGCCTTGCAGCACGAAGAAGCATTCCTCCACCTCGTGCGTGTGCGCGGCATTGCCCTGCCCCGGCTCGACATACATGATCGACAGCGTGAAGTTCTTGGCCGGGATCACGGTGGGATCGTTGTGCTTGCCGGACCCGCCGGCGCCGATGAAACGGTGTTGCGCACGCTTGTAGCCTTCGGTCTTGGCGTCCTCGAAGGCGGCCCAATCCGGCTTCTTCTCGCGGAAGCGGCCGACATATTTCTGCATGATCTCTTCGATCGGCACGTCGACGAGCTCGGGCGGACGCGGATGACGGGCAACGCTCATGGAAGGCTCCTGAGATCGCGAGGGAGCTTCGACTCTATCACCCGCTGCCGATCCCGCAACGACCACAATCACCGCACCGCGCGGGCGTCCTGGATGAGCTGCCAGATGCGCGGTGGGGTGAGCGGCAGCTCGCGCGGCTCAACGCCAAAGGCGGCGAGCGCGTTCGCCACCGCGTTGGCGATCACGCCGCCGACGCAGATGATGCCGCCCTCGCCCGCCCCCTTGGCGCCGAGCGGATTGATCGGCGAGGGATGGACCTCCATCACCACGGCGCGAACGGAAGGAAAATCGCTCGCGGTCGGGATCAGGTAGTCGGCCAGCGTGCCGGTCAACAGCTGGCCCTGCTCGTCGTAGATGAGGTTCTCCAGGAAGGCGCCTCCCAGGCCCTGGACTGCCGAGCCGATGACCTGGCCGCGCAGCGTCATCGGATTGATGATGCGGCCGCAATCCTCGACGATCACATAGTCGACGAGCGCCACGTGGCCGGTCTTGGCATCGACCGCCACGTGGGCGGCGTGGGCGCCGTACGTATAGGTGTGCTTCTTGTTGACGAAGCTGCCTTCCGCCGAAATGCCCGCGGGCCTGAGCCCGGCCAGCGCAATCGCTTTGCCGTCGGGCCCGACCGCTTGGGCACCTTCGACGATTTGCACGCTCGCCGGCTCGCAACCGAGATGCAGTGCAGCCGCCGCGGCGACGGCGCTGCGCAAAGCAGACGCCGCGTTGACGATTGCCGAGCCGCCCATCACCACCGCGCGCGAATGGTAGGAGCCGTAGCCGTCGCTCACGAACGCGGTGGAGCCGTGAAACACGCCGCGGATCTTGTCGATGGGGATTTCCAGCGCATCCGCGGCAATTTGGGCAAAGGCCGTCTCGAGCCCCTGCCCGACCGCCGAAGAGCCGGCGAACACCGAGTACGATCCGTCAGGCTCGAGCACGATGCGCGCGGTTTCCTTCGGCCCCGCGGCCCCGCCTTCGATGAAGCAGCCGACGCTCAGGCCATGGTAGCGTCCGTCGATCTCCCGGCCCTGCAGCTTCGCCTTGTCCGCCCAACCGATCTCGTCGAGACAGCGGTCGAGCGTCATGCCGTAATCGCCGCTGTCGAGCTCGTCCTTGCTTTCGAACGGCGCGATGGTGGCGATCGGGTAGGGCATCTCGGCGGCAGACACGAGATTGCGCCGGCGAAATTCGACGCGATCGATCGCGAGATCTGCGGCGGCCATGTCGAGGAGCCGCTCGCGGAAGAAGTCGGTCTCGAAGCGCCCGGGACCGCGATAGGTCCCGACCGGTGTCTTGTTGGTCATCAAGAGCGAGACGTCGATGTCGATGTTCGGCACGCGATAGGGGCCGGACATGAACTGCGCGATATTGCGCGCGCCGACGGCGCCGTTGGTGCGCATATAGGCGCCCATGTCGGCAAAGGCGTGGCCGCGCAGCCCCAGGATCATGCCGTCGCGCGAGCAGGCGATCGCGATATCGCACTCGGCCTCGCGCGCATGGTTCATCGCCGTCAAGTTCTCGCGGCGGTCCTCCGTCCACTTCACCGGGCGGCCGACATGGCGCGCCGCAAACGGGATGAGGAAATCCTCCGGATAGAACTCGCCGCGCGCGCCGAACCCGCCGCCGACGTCGTTCTCCACCATGTCGATTGCCTCTTCGGCGAGCCCGATCTGCTTGGCGAGGATGCGGCGGTTGAAGAACGGCACCTTGGAGGCGCCGTAGACGGTGAGCCGTCCGCGCGCCGCATCCCACTCGGCGAGCACGCCGCGCGGCTCCATGGTCAGCGCAAAATGCCGCTGCACGCGAAAGCTCTCACGGCGGCGATACGGCGCGCCGTTGAAGGCCGCAGCTGCATCGCCACGCACGGCGCGGAACGTAAGCGCAAGGTTGGTGCCTTTGTCCTCGAAGAGGAGAGATTTGTCCTGCGCCGCCACATGGCGATCGGCCACCGCCGGCAGTTCCTCGATGTCGAGCTCAATCAAGGCGAGCGCGTCTTCGGCAAGCGCCGCGCCGTCAGCAACGACGACGGCAATCGGCTCGCCGACGTACCGAACCTTCCTGTCGGCAATAACCGGCTGCTCGAACGGTCGGAACTCGGGCAGCGGCTGCAGCCGCATCGGAATGATCGGCACCGAGCCGCCCATATCGGCCGCCGTGATCACCGCATGCACGCCCGGCAGCGCCAGCGCCGCCGCCACATCGATCGCACGGATGCGGCCGTGCGCGACCGAGCTGCGGAGGATCGCGGCGTGCAGCAGGCCGTCGCGCGTGAGATCGTCCACATATTCGCCGCGGCCGCGCAGGAACCGCAGGTCTTCCAGCCGTTCGACCGGGCTGCCGACGAACAGATTTGTCGGTCTCATGCTCGTGCCTTCTTGTAGGCGGAACGGGCATCGAGCACGGCTTCGACGATCGAGACATAGCCGGTGCAGCGGCAGAGATTGCCCGACAAGACCTCGCGCACGCGGTCGGCGTCGGCCTCCGGCTCCTCGCTCAGCAACGCGTGCGCGGTGGTAATCATGCCCGGCGTGCAGAAGCCGCATTGCAGCGCGTGATGCTTGCGGAACGATGCCTGCAAGGGAGTGAGACCCTCGTCGTGCGACAAGCCTTCGACCGTCACCACCTTCGCGCCATCAGCTTGGACCGCCAGCATCAGGCACGAGCGAACCGCGGCGCCATCGACGATGACGGTGCAGGCGCCGCACACCCCGTGTTCGCAGCCGACATGGGTCCCGGTCAGCCGCAGATGATGGCGCAGGCAATCGGCCAGCGTGAGCCGCGGCTCCACCTCGATCTCGACATCCTTGCCGTTGACTTCAAATCGTACCGACATCGGGTCTCCGGGGCGAGGCCGCTTCAAGCGGAGGCGCTCTTCAATGCGCGCTCGACCATGGTGCCGGTGAGCGCGCGGCGATAGGCAGCGCTGGCGTGGATATCGTCGGCGGGATTGACGCTGGCGGCCGCCACCCTTTCGGCCTGGGCGATGGTCGCATCGTCGACCACGCGGCTATTGAGCACCGCTTCGACCTCGGCAAGGCGTTGCGGAACGTCGCCGACGCCGATCACCCCCACATGGGCATTGGTGGCTTTGCCGCTCGCGTCCTCGTCGTAGTAGAGCGCGGCGCCGGCCATGGCGAAATCGCCGCGCCGGCGTGCAAACTCCTGAAAACCCCAGCGCCGGCCGCGCGGCCAGGCTGGCAGCCGGATTTCAGTAATGATCTCATCGGCCGCAAGCGCCGTCATCAACGGCCCGAGAAAGAAATCCGCGGCGCGGATCACCCGCGCGCCGGACGCGCCTGTCACTGCGATCTCGGCCTCGCAGGTGACCGCGATGCCGGGTAGCTCGGCGGCCGGATCGGCATGCGCGATGCTGCCGCCGATCGTCCCGCGATTGCGCACTTGATAATGCGCCACATGGACGACCGCCGCCTTGAGCAGTGGATGCGCGGTGTCGAGCCTGGCGTCGTCCTCGATATCGCGCCAGCGCACCATCGCGCCGAGACGAACGCCGTCGGCCGAGATCGTGATGCGGTCGAGATCGGGGATTTTGCGCAGGTCGACCAGCAGCGCGGGGGACGCGACGCGGAACGCCAGCATCGGCACCAGGCTCTGACCGCCGGCGATGGCCTTTGCGTCACCACCGTGCGCGGCGAGCAGCGCGACGGCGTCCCTGAGCGTCGCGGGGGCCGCGTATCGGAAGGGAGGCAGTTTCATGGATGAGACGCGCCGGACGCGGGTCGCGGGAAGCACTTGAACGGTCGTATCATCGCGGCGAACATTCGGTCAACGCGGCGCCGTCACCCTGCCGCGCCTCTTCGATCAACTGCCAGACGCGCGGCGGCGACAGCGGCAGCTCGCGCGGCTCGACGCCAAGGGGGCTGAGCGCCGCCGCCACCGCGTTGGCGATCACGCCACCCACCGGAATGATGCCGCCCTCGCCGGCGCCTTTGGCGCCGAGCGGATTGTGCGGCGCAGGCTTTTCCTCCAGCGCGACGGCGCGCACGCGCGGAAAGTCGCTCGCCGTCGGCATCAGATAGTCGGCCAGCGTGCCGGTCATGAGCTGGCCGTCCTCGTCGTAGACGAGATGCTCCAGGAGGGCGCCGCCGAGACCCTGCACGATGGCGCCGACCGCCTGCCCGTGCAGCGTCAGGGGATTGATGATGCGGCCGACGTCCTCCACGGCGACATAATCGACCAGCTCCACCTGCCCGGTTTTGGGATCGACCGCGACATGCGCCGCATGCGCGCCATAGCTGTAGGTGCGCTTGCCGCTGGCAAAGCTCGCTTCCGCCGAAATACGCTCCGGTGCCAGGTCCCCGAAGGAAATCGTGCTCTTGCCCGGTCCGATGGCCAGGCCATCACCGAGCTCGATGTCGGCCGCGGTGCAGCCCAACCGCTTGGCTGCCGCGCTGCGGATCGACTGGCGCAGGTTTTCCGCCGCCATGACGATGGCGGAACCGCCCATGACCACGGAGCGCGAGCTGTAGGAGCCGAACCCCTCGCGCACATAATCGGTCGAACCATGGAAGACGCCCTTGATGCGATCGAGCGGCAGTTCGAGCGCATCGGCGGCGATCTGGGCGCAGACCGTCTCGAGCCCCTGCCCGATCGACGACGAGCCGACATAGACCGAGACCGAGCCGTCCGCCTCGAGCACCAGGCGCGCGCCCTCGCGCGGTCCCGACGCACCGCCCTCGATATAGCAGCCGACGCCGAGGCCGCGGTAACGGCCGTCGATCAGTCGACCTTGCAGCGCCGCTTTCTCGGCCCACCCGATCTCCTCGAGGCAGCGATCGAGGGTCATGCGGTAGTCGCCGCTGTCGGTCTCCGATTCGAGGTCGAGCGGCACCACCTTGGCGAGCTGATACGGCATCTCGCTTTCAGAAATGAGGTTGCGGCGCCGGAACTCCGCCCGATCGAGCCCGAGGTCCGCCGCCGCCATGTCGAGGAGCCGTTCGCGGAAAAAATCGGCCTCGAAGCGCCCCGGCCCGCGATAGGTGCCGGCCGGCGTCTTGTTGGTCATGAGCAGCGCAACGTCGATGCGGATATGCGGGATGCGATAGGGGCCGGACAGCACCTGCGCGATGTTGCGGGCTCCCGTCGGGCCGTTGGTGCGGATATAGGCGCCCATGTCGGTCGCGGCCTGCCCGCGCAGCGCCAGGATAGTACCGGCCTCGTCGCAGGCAATCTCGAGAGCGCATTCGGCGTCGCGCGCATGGTTGGTCGCCATCAGGTGCTCGCGGCGATCCTCGATCCATTTCACCGGCCGGCCGGTCAGCCGCGCCGCGAACGGGATGAGGAAGTCTTCGGGATAGAACTCGCCGCGCACGCCGAAGCCGCCGCCCACGTCGTTCTCCACCATGCGAATGGAGGCCTCCGGCAGGTTCAGGTGCTGCGCCAGCACGCGCCGGTTGATGAACGGAACCTTGGCGGCTCCATGCATCGTCAGCCGTCCGGCTTCATCCCATTGCGCCAGCAAGCCGCGCGGCTCCATGGGAACCGCGCTGTGCCGCTGCACCTTGAACTGCTCGCGCCGCATATAGGCGGCTGCCTTGAAGGCCGCATCGGCATCGCCGCGCAGCGCCGTGAACGTGACGGGCAGATTGGTGCCGCTCTCCTCGAACAGGAGCACATCGTCGCGACGGGCTGCGGCGCGATCAGCCACCGCCGGCAACGCCTCGATGTCGAGGGCGATCGCATCGAGCGCGTCCTCCGCCAGCGCCGCGCTGTCCGCCAGCACGACCGCAATCGGCTCGCCGACATAGCGCACCTTGCCATGAGCGATGACCGGCTGCTCGAACCGCTTGAACACCGGCAGCGATTCCTGGCGCAGCGGGATCGTCGGCACGGCTGAGCCGATCTCCGCCGCCGTGATCACCGCATGGACGCCCGGCCGGGCCAGCGCGGCAGCGGTGTCGATCGAGCGGATGCGCCCGTGCGCGACCGAGCTGCGCAGGATCACCGCATGCAATAGGCCGGCGCATGCGATATCGTCGACGAATTGCCCACCGCCGCGCAGGAAGCGGAAATCCTCCAAGCGCTCGATCGGGCTGCCGATCAGGGAATTGGCCGTCCGCCGTAGCTCGCCGGCTCGCATGGAACGATCGCCGCCTTCTTGGGTCAACACTCAGTCGATGCGCACGCCGGAGGCCTTGACGACCTCCTGCCATTTGGCGCGCTCGTGACGGGTGAAGTCGGCGAACGCATCCGGCGTCATCGGGGCGGGCTCGCCGCCGAGCTTCCTCAGTGCCGCTGCCACCTCGGGCGATTCGAAGATGCGTTTCACCTCGCCGGCGATGTTGTCGACGATGGGCCGCGGCGTGCCGGCCGGCGCGAACAGGCCTTGCCATCCGGTCGCTTCGTAGCCTTTGACGGTCTCGCCGACCGTCGGAACATCCGGTGCGGCGGGGCTGCGTTTCGGCGTCGTCACCGCGATCGCCCGCACCGACCCGGATTGCGCATGCGGCCAAGCGGTCGTCATGCTGTCGAATGCGAGGTCGATATGCCCGCCGATCATGCTGTTGAGTTCCTCCGACGTGCTGCGGAACGGGACATGGATCATCTTGGTCCCGGTCGCCAACTGGAACATCACGGCGGAGAGATGCGACGAGGTGCCGTTCCCCGATGACCCGTAGTTGACCTTTCCGTCGTTCGCCTTGAGGTACTCGATCAGCTCCGCCACTGTCCTGGCCGGAACGTTTGGGTTCGCGTACAGAAGATTCGGCAGCTGAATGAGCAGCGAGACGGGCTGGAAGTCCCGCTCGGCGTCGAACGGCAGCTTGGAATAAAGAAACGGGTTGATGGCCTGAGTGCTCACGGTCCCGATGAACAAAGTATAGCCGTCGTTCGGCGCCTTCGCCACATAGGCGGCGGCGATGCTGCCGCCGGCGCCGCCCCGGTTCTCGACGACGAATGGTGTGCCGAACTTGGCTTGTAGGTGCTGGGACAATAGGCGGGCGAGCAGATCGGCAGAGCCGCCGGCCGAGAATGGAACCACGACCGTGACCTGCCGCTGCGGCCAGTTGTCTTGGGCCTGAGCGGGCATCGATGCCACCGCTAGAGCCGCCGCGACGAGGCTGCCGATCACTGTCTTGGCACTGAAATGCTTGCGTCCATTGTTCATGACGATTAACCCGCCTTTTTGTCGAGAGACGTGGAGGCTCATTGCTTCGCGCAGAATTTTCAATCGATACGCGCACCCGACGTTTGGACCGCCTCCCGCCATTTGGCGCGCTCGGCCTTGAGAAAGTCCGCGAATTGCTCAGGGCTGGACGGCGCCGGCTCGGCGCCCAAATCTTTGAGCTGCGCGAGGACCTGCGGCAACTCGAGGATCCGTTTCGCCTCCGCCGCGAGGTTGTCGACGATCAGACGCGGCGTGCCGGCCGGCGCGAACAGGCCTTGCCATGCGGTCGCTTGAAATCCGCCAACGGTCTCACCGATGGTCGGCAGGTCGGGCGCCGTT
>JBJMSU010000010.1:0-36298 GCA_045801465.1 Xanthobacteraceae bacterium
CGCTCGTCCCGGGCGGCGTCGAGGTCGACGTGTATCAGGATGTGACGAGGTGACGCCCGCCTCATGGGGCGAGGACCTCGGATTTCGCCGACGCTGGTCCGGGCTACGGGCCTGGGGCGTGTACTCACTAGTCTAACGCACAAATCGGAGGTCCGCTTTCGGGGATAAGGCGGGCGCAAGGCAGACATTTCTCCAACGTCCGAGTTTGACCCTAACCGGACCATAGAGGCGCCGACCCCCACGCTTCAATTCAGAACAATTCAGGTCTGCCTCAAGGACCTGAATTGTCCTACGGTCACGCTAAGCGTGGAGAAGTCCGCCCGCAAAGGCTCCGTCGCGTGCGGGATGCAACAGGCATGTCCGCAGTTGCGGGACCTGACATACAGGGCATTGAGCAGGAGAGCCAAATTTGACGAAATGTGACGCTGCATTCCAGTAGGGAGCCCCGGATGGGGCCCATGCTATTGAAAGAAGATGGTCACGATCCCTCCAATCTCCTGCTGAGAAAAGCCCTGATTGCACTCGCCAACGATTGTGAAAGAAATCTTGCCTTGAGCGTCCGCTGTCACTTGGTAACCGTCGAATGGAAAAAGGGCCTGCGCATAGTTCTGCAGTATGCCCATTGCCAGGATGTGCTTATTAGGGTGACCTTCCGCCCGCAGGACTATGTATTGGATGGCAGACCTGCCCGACGCACCCTCCGTCTTGTTTTCAAAAAGAGCAATTTCGCCGCCCAGTACAATCTGGCTGCTGCTGTTTGGAAAACCGTCGAGTTTGAGAGTCACTGAGGCTTGCTGCCCCTTACACGAGAACAGAAAGGTCCCGGAGCGGGATGTCGTTGCATTTGCCGGTTCCATGGTGAACCCGAAGAAAAGCGCTAAGAATCCCACAATAAAGCGCAGAATCGACATGACCAGCCTCCTTTGTTTCTTGCTACGGGACACCGAACGGGTGCCCCGTTGTGGCTCGCGAGGAACCCGTCCACGGTCCTATTGTGTCACCGCTCACAGAACGCACGGCACCGCCCCGGGTCACGAATCAAGCAAACAGGATGACCTCGGCTGAAAAAAGGGAATTGAGCAGAGCGGGCATTGTTTTTGAGGTCGTGTATCGTTTGGGACACAGATCATTACCGCATACGCCAATGCGGCGAGCCGACGCCCGGCCCTGCGAATGTCTGCAATTGGCACATCTCGGACATGTCACGATGTCCGACTCAAGTCCGCTAATCGCTCCAAAGCGGACATTGATCAGGCAGTTCTCCCCTGTCGTGATCTATGAGCACACGCCCTAATGCCAGTACGGCGGGTAGCCCGAGTTCCGGTCCTCGGCGTCGAGCAGGCGCAGCATCGCCGGCCACTCCAGCACGCCGTAGGGGCGCCGGGTGCCGGGCTGGTAGAGATGCGCCGTGTGGGCGAGCACGTTCTCGCCCGGCATGGTGAGCTCGGTGCGTGCCGCCATGGCGTCGACCTGCGAGCGGCATGACAGCTCGAGCTGATACATGGTGTTGAACGCCTGCTGAATGGTCGCCCCGCAGGTGAGCAGGCCGTGGTTGCGCATGATCATGGCGTCATGCGCCCCGAGATCGCGCACCAGCCGCTCGCGTTCGTCGAGATCGATCGCCGGTCCCTCGTAGTCGTGGTAGCCGACATGGCCGACGAAACGGATCGCGGTCTGCGACAAGGGCAGCAGACCGCACTTCATCGCCGCGACCGCCATGCCGGCGCGCGTATGAGTGTGGAGCACGCATTTGACGTCGGGACGCGCCTTGTGGATGGCGCCGTGGATCACGTAGCCCGAGACGTTGATGCCATAATCGGTGTCCGGCTTGGCGACGATCTTGCCGTCGAGATCGATCTTGACCAGGCTCGACGCGGTGATCTCCTTGTAGAGCAGGCCGTAAAGATTGATGAGAACATGGTCTTCCGGGCCGGGAATGCGCGCCGTAATGTGGTTGTAGATGAGGTCGGTCATTCCGTATTTGTCCACGAGCCGATAGCAGGCCGCGAGGTCGACCCGCGTCTGCCACTCCTCCGGCGAGACCTCATGACGGACGGATTTGAAATCGGTCGTGTAGTTCATGAATGATCGTGGCTCCACTTTCGGCTGCGGCCGAGATCGGCTCGTGCGCGAGGTTTTGGCTTGGCCCGCGGATCTGTGGTGAAAGCATAACGCCGGTCCAGGGATCAGGCCAGGAGGAGCGGGGCATCTCATGTCCGAAGCGGTTTCCGCCGTCATCCGCAACAATGTGAGGGAAAAGCTTGAGCGCGACGAGGTCGTCGCGTCGATGACGGTGCGCCTGGTGCGCAGCGTCGAGATCGCCCGCATCGCCCACACTGCCGGGTTCGACTCGCTCTATATCGACCTCGAGCACTCGAGCTTTTCGCTCGACACCACCGGCCAGATTTGCCTCGCGGCCCTGGAGGTCGGCATCGCGCCGTTCGTGCGCATCCCGGCCATCACGCCGGATTACGTCTCGCGCGTCCTGGACGGCGGGGCGCTCGGGGTGATCGCACCGCACGTCGGTTCGGCCGAGGATGCGCGCGCGGTGGTGGCCGCGGCAAGATTTCCGCCGCTCGGCCGACGATCCAATGCCGGCAGCCTGCCGCATCTGCAGTACCGGGCGCTGCCGCCGGCGGAGGTTTACGCGGCGGTCAACGCCGCCACCATGGTCATCGTGCAGTTCGAGAGCGCGGACGCGCTGCAGCGCATGGACGACATCATCGCGGTCGACGGGGTCGACATGGTTCTGGTCGGCCTCAACGACCTCCTGGCGGACTGGGGCATCCCCGGCCAATTCGACGATCCGCGCGTGCGCGATGCCTACGCCCGGATCATCGCGGCCTGCCGCCGGCACGGCAAGCACGCGGGCGTGGGAGGGCTCGCCAGCCGGCCCGACCTGATGGCGGAGTACGTCAAGATGGGCGCGCGCTACGTGTCGACCGGTACCGACCTCAATTTCCTGCTCGCGGCCTGCACCCAGCGGGCAAAGCAGGTGCGCGACCTGAAACTCTGAGGGTGCAAAGGGGCCGGCCGAAGCCAGACTATTGTTGGAGCATGATCTTTTCCGAAAACCGGTATGCACATTTCGCGATCATGCTCTAGTATCCCGGACCACGGGAGGCGGCGATCACCGAATAGAACCGGTTCCGGAGAGGAGACACGCGTGAAAAGAATCTGTTCGCTGCTGTTGCCAGCGGGGCTGTTGCTGGCGCTCGCGACCGCCGTGGCGGCCCAGGACTACCCGACCAAGCCGGTGCGGCTCATCATTCCGTTCCCGCCGGGCGGAAGCAACGACGTGGTCGGGCGCATGATTGCGACGCACCTGGGCGAGCACCTGGGCAAGCAGGTGGTCGTCGATAATCGCAGCGGCGCCGGCGGGGTGATCGGCACGGAGATCGCCGCCAATGCGGCGCCGGACGGCTATACGCTGCTGATCATCTCGAGCGCGCACGCCTACAACCCGTGGCTCTACAAGCTCAGCTACGATCCGATCAAATCGTTTACGCCGATCGGCATCCTGGCCAGCGGGCCCAACGTGCTCGCCATCAGTCCCAGCCTGCCGGTCAACTCCGTGAAGGAGCTCGTGGCGCTCGCCAAGCAGAAGCCGGGCGATCTGCAATACGCCTCGGCCGGCGTCGGCACCTTCCAGCACCTCGGCGCCGAGCTGTTCAAGCTGGAAGCCGGGGTCGACATGCTGCACGTGCCGTTCAAGGGCGGCGGCCCGGCGATGATCGACGTCATGGGCGGACACACCAAGCTGGTGTTCAGCTCGCTGGTGCAGACGACGCCGCACCTCAAGTCGGGCAAGCTCAAGGCCCTGGGAACCGGCGGATCGAAGCGCAGCACTGTCCTCCCCGACGTGCCGACGATCGCGGAAGCCGGTGTGCCCGGCTACGAAGCGGTCAACTGGTGGGGCATGGTGGCGCCCGCCGGCACGCCGCAGGCCATCATCGACAAGGTCCACAAGGCGCTCGGCGCGGTGCAGACGTCGCCGGAGGTGCAGAAGCAGTTCTCGTCCGAAGGCGCGGAGATCGTACAGATGAGCCCGTCCGAGTTCGCTGCCTACCTGCAAAAGGAAATCGTCAGGTGGGAGCGGGTCGTGAAGGAGGGGAACATCAAGGCGGAGTAGTCCGCGGTCCGTGATGCCGGGTATCCTCGCCAGCAAGGACTTCTGGAGCGGCGTGATGCTGATCGCGATCGGCGTCGCGGCGGTGTTGATCGCCAAGGATTACCCATTCGGGACTGCCTTGCGCATGGGCCCCGGCTATTTCCCCATCATGCTGGGCGCGATCCTCGTCCTGTTCGGGCTCTACCTTGCGGTGAAAGGCGTCCTCGCCAACGACAGGATCGCAGGCAATTGGTCGCTGCGCGCCCTCGTTATTGTTCCACTGTCGCTGGTCCTGTTCGGCGTGCTGATGGACCGCGCCGGATTCGTCCCGGCGCTCGTCGTGCTGATCTTCGGCTCGGCCGCCGCCGGTACCGAGTTCAAGCTCGTCGAGGTGGCGCTGCTGACCGTGGTGCTCACGGTGTTTTGCACCGCCGTGTTCATTTGGGGCCTCGGCCTGCCCTACCCGCTGCTGGCGGGCTTCTGACCGATGGACCTGTTCAACAACCTCGCCTTCGGCTTTGCGGTCGCCGTCTCGCTGCAGAACCTGCTCTACTGCTTCATCGGCGTATTGGTCGGCACGTTGATCGGCGTGCTTCCCGGCATCGGGCCGCTCGCCACCATCGCGATGCTCCTGCCGATTACCTTCAACGTCCCACCGGTGGCGGCCCTCATCATGCTCGCCGGGATCTACTACGGCGCCCAGTATGGCGGCTCGACCACCGCCATCCTGGTGAACCTGCCGGGCGAAACCTCCTCGATCGTCACCTGCATCGACGGCTACCAGATGGCGCGCCAGGGCCGCGCCGGGCCGGCGCTGGCGATTGCGGCCATCGGATCGTTCTTCGCCGGCACGGTGGGTACCCTGCTGATCGCGCTATTCGGTCCGCCGCTCGCTGAGGTCGCGCTGAAATTCGGCGCGCCCGAGTACTTCTCCTTGATGCTGATGGGCCTGGTCGCCGCCGCGGTGCTGGCGCAGGGCGATATGGTCAAGTCGCTGGCCATGGTGGCGCTCGGCCTCCTGCTCGGCATCGTCGGCAACGACGTCAATACCGGGCTGGGGCGCTTCACCTTCGGGGTCAACGAGCTCACCGACGGCATCGGCTTCGTCGTGGTGGCCGTCGGCGTATTCGCCGTCGGCGAGATCATCAGCAATCTCGGCGAAAAAGAACGGCGGGAGGTCTTCACCTCCAAGGTGATGAACCTCTTTCCCACCTGGGACGATCTCAAGCGCTCGTTCGGCCCGATCGTCCGCGGCACCGCGCTCGGCTCCTTCTTCGGAGTGCTGCCCGGCACCGGCCCAGCGGTCGCCTCGCTCTCGTCCTATCTGGTCGAGAAGAAGATCGCCGACGACCCTTCGCGCTTCGGCCACGGCGCAATCGAAGGCGTGGCGGGCCCGGAAGCCGCCAACAACGCCGATGCGCAGTGCAAGTTCATCCCCATGCTGACGCTGGGGCTGCCGGCCAGCGGCGTCATGGCGCTGATGCTCGGCGCGCTCACGATCCAGGGCATCCAGCCCGGTCCGGCGGTGATGACGCAGAGGCCCGAACTGTTCTGGGGCCTGATCGCCAGCATGTGGATTGGCAACCTGATGCTGGTGGTGCTGAACCTGCCGCTGGTGGGCCTATGGGTGAGCATGCTCAAGGTGCCGTATCGGCTCTTGTTCCCGGCCATCATGGCGTTCTCCGCCATCGGCATCTACAGCGTCAACAACAGCCCATTCGAGATTTATCTGACGGCGTTGTTCGGCATTCTCGGATTGATCTGGATGAAGCTCGGCTTCAGCCTCGCTCCCATGCTGCTCGGCTTCGTGCTCGGACCGATGCTGGAAGAGAATTTGCGGCGCGCGCTGCTGATGTCGCGCGGCAACATATCGGTGTTCGTGACGCGGCCGATCAGTCTCGCCTTCATCATCGCCACGGCACTGATCCTGGTCGTGATCGCGGCGCCCGCCGTGCGCAAGCGGCGCCACGAGATCGCGGACTGATGTCATTCGGAGGCGTCAATGGCGATGCGTTTGAGCGGATTTGCCCTGGCGAGCTATGTGGTCGCAACGATGATGATCGGCATGAACGCAGCGCACGGCGCTGAACTCAAGGTCATGGCCTCGGCCGGCATGAAGGAGGTCGTGACCGATCTCGTCCCGGCGTTCGAGAAGGCGAGCGGCCACAAGGTGACCATCATCTGGGCCGGCAATGAAAACATCCTCAGCCGAATCCGCGGCGGCGAGATGGTGGATCTCGTCATCATGGCGGGCTCCAACCTCGACAAGCTGATCGCGGAGGGCAAGCTCGTCGGCGCCAGCCGCGCCGACATTGCCAAGTCGGGCGTCGGCGTCGCGATCCGCGCCGGTTTGCCGAAGCCGGACATTTCATCGACGGCGGCGCTGACCGAGGCCGTGCTGGCGGCGAAATCAATCGCCTATTCGTCGGGACCGAGCGGGCATTATGTGGCCGACCTCTTCAAGAAAATGGGGATCGCGGACCGGATCAAGCACAAGGTGACGCAGACCCCGTCCGGCGTTCAGGTCGGCGACATCATGGCGCGTGGCGAAGCCGACCTCGGTTTCCAGCAGGTGAGCGAGCTGATCCACGTGAAGGGCATCGAATATCTCGGGCCGCTGCCGACCGACATTCAGGTCATTACGGTATTCTCCGCGGCCGTGCACGCGAGCGCCCAGAACCCGGCGGCCGCCGCGCTGGTGAAATTCCTCACCGCGCCCGAGGCGGTGCCGGTCATCCGCAGAGCCGGGATGGAGCCGGGCTGAAGGGCGGCACGCGCTTGTCATCCCGGACGCCCCCGGACGTGATCCGGGGGCGCCCGGGATGACAAGCGAGAGGCCGTGCGCGTCAAATGCGAGAGCCCTGCCGCATCACCTTCCGGTCCATTGCGGCTCGCGCTTGTCGACGAAGGCGCGCACGCCTTCGCGGAAATCGTCGCTGCCGTAGCACGCGCGCACGAGATCCTCGTCTCCGGCGAGGCCGGCATGCAGCAGGCGCCGCATCGCCTCCTTGGCGACCCGCATGGTGATAGGCGCGTTGTGAAGGAGGCGGTGGCACAGGTCGGCGACGCGGCGGTCGATCTCGCTCGCCTCCAAGATTTCCGCCAGGAAGCCGCCGGCCAGCGCCTCTTCGGCGGCGATCGTCTCGCCCAGGAGCAGCACCCGCTTGGCGCGCGCGACGCCGAGTGCTGCCACCAGCCGCGCCGTGTTGGCGACCGAGAGGCAATTTCCCAGCGTGCGGGCGATGGGGACCCCGAACCGTGAGCCAGGCGTCGCAATGCGGAGATCGCAGCATGCCGCAATCGCAAGGCCGCCACCAATCGCCCAGCCCTCGACCACGGCCAGGGTGGGAATGGGGAGCGATTCGAGCGCACCCAAAGTGCCTTCCATGCGCTGTTCGTAGGCGATGCCGTCTTCTCCCGACTTGAACTCCAGGAACTGGGCGATGTCGGTGCCGGCAACGAAAGCCTTGCCGCCGGCGCCGCGAAACACCGCCACCCGTACAGTCGGATCGTGGTGGAGCTGGTTGCAGATTTCGCCCAGCTGCTCGTACATGCGCCACGTCATGGCGTTGCGCGCGGCCGGACGGTCGAAGGTGATCTTGGCGACGCCGCCCTCGCGAACGAGGCGCACCTCTCCGTCATTCATCGTCATGATGCTCCGGTTGATCGGCTCGAATGCGCAGCCGAGCGCGCTGCTATCCGGGGTCGCTGTCGCCGGACCCGCGGTCCCGCCGCTGAAGCGTCAACCGCCGGTGAGGCGGTCCTCGATGTGGTTGGCGACCTCCTCGCAGATGGCCGCGAGATCGAGAAGCTCCTGGATGATGAAGGAATCTTCGGCCTTCTCGGCCAATTGTCGATATTTGGCCGCCTGGTCGCGGAGATATTCGTCGTATTCCATGCGTCCTCGCTGACGCGACGCGCTGCTAAGTCCCGCCGCCGGCCGGCAATACACGCAGAGCTGGCTAACTCTTCGGCCAGAGCACGCCCTGATAACCGCGCGGCATGGAGCCGATGCCCTTGTGGACGAACTTCTGCACGCGCTTACCCTCGTACGTTTCGGTCGTGTAGAGATTGCCCTTGGAATCGGACGCAATGCTATGCACGCCATAGAACTGGCCCGGCTGGCGTCCACCGTCGCCGAACGAGGCGATTTCCTCCAGCGTTTCGCGCAAGATGATGCGGACGCGCGAATTCTGCCCGTCCGCCAGCAAGATGAATCTTTGATCTGGATCTTTGGTGAACGCGATGTCCCAGACCGAGCCTGAGCCGCGCGTGTTCTTGGCGTAGAACTGCTCCTTGACGAACGTTCCGTCGGCGCGGAACACCTGCAGCCGGTCGTTGGCCCGGTCGCAAACATAGACGAGCCCGTCGTTCGAGCGCTCGACGCAATGGACCGGGTTGCGGAACTGCTGCGCCGGGGGCGCCGCGGGTTCGTAAGCGCCGAGGTTGGTGTCGTCCGGCTTGTTGCCGTAGGCGCCCCAGTAGCGCTTCATCTTGCCGGTGTCGGCGTCGATCACCGCCACGCGCTTGTTGAGATAGCCGTCGGCGATGTAGGCCTCGTTCGTCTTCGGGTCGACCCAGATCTTGGCGACGCGGCCGAAGTTCTCCTGATCGTTGCTGCCGGCGTTCTTGCCGAAGCCGCCGACCTGCATCAGGAACTTGCCCTCCTTGGTGAACTTGAGGATATGGGCGTCCTTCTCGCCGTTGCCCCCGATCCAGACATTGCCTTTGTAGTCGACATGGACGCCGTGGTTGGACTGCGGCCACTCAAAGCCTTCGCCGGGACCGCCCCAGGACCTCACCAGACTGCCGTCGGGAGCGTAAACCAGGATCGGCGGTGCCGTGCGACAGCACTCGGCAATCGGCGGGTTGAGCTCGGCGCCGCGCTCGTTGTTGTGGAGACCGCCCGCGCCACGATGGATGACCCAGACGTGGTCCTGCTCGTCGGCCCAAACGCCGATCGTCCAGCCGAGCAGCCAGTTGTTGGGAAGCGGCTTCGGCCAAAGGGGATCGACCTCGAAGCGCGGCGCCTGCACGCTGGCGCCTTGCGCTTCGGCCTGGCGCTGCAAAGCCCACTGACCGAAGCCGAGACCGATGATGGACGCGGCGAGCACCGCGCCGGAGATCAACTTGTGATTCTGCCCGAGCTTGATCATCCCTGCCTCCCAAACCGTGCGCCGCAGCGGATTTCCGCGCGGCGCTTTCTCATTGGCACGGTCGATTATAGGCGAACGGACCGGGCTTGTAAGCGCCATTGCGGCTCCCCTAACGTCACCCGGTCCAGGAGAGACTCCCGTTGCGGTATCGCGGACTTGTCGAGCTGATACGGAACCGGTGCGCGCCGCTCGCCGCAATGATCGCGGGTGCGCTCGCATGGAGCGCCGCCGCCCACGAGATTCCGACTGACGTGAAGATCAACGCTTTCGTCAAGCCGGCCGGTGACCGGCTCGAGCTGCTCATCCGCGTGCCGCTCGCCGCCATGATCGAAGTGGATTTCCCGATACGCGGTCAAGGCTTTCTCGACGTGTCGCGCGCCGACGAGGCGCTGCGCGCCGCCGCCAAGGTCTACCTGATCGACAACATCTCGCTCTACGAAAACGACGTTGCCCTGCCGGCGCCGCGCATCGTGCATGCGCGGGTATCGCTGGCGTCGGACCGGTCATTCACCTCGTACGACACAGCACGGGCGCAGGTGGCGGGGCCGCGGCTCGCCGACGGGCTGGATCTCATCTGGAGTCAGCAGCTGCTCGATGTGCTCCTCGAATATCCGATCCAGTCCGACCGATCCGAATTCGCGGTGCATCCGCGCGTCGATCGGTTCGGCCGCAATGTCTCGACGGCGTTGCGCTTCCTGCCGCCCGGCGGCGCCATCCGGGCGTTCGAATTGCACGGCGATTCCGGCCTGGTGCGGCTCGACCCGCGCTGGCATCACGCGGCGCTGCGCTTTCTCGTGTCGGGATTCTGGCACATCCTCGAAGGCCCCGACCACCTCTTGTTCCTGAGCTGCCTGGTGATCCCATTCCGGCGACTGCGGCCGCTCGTCATCATCGTCACCTCGTTCACGGTCGGGCATTCGATCTCGCTGATCGCCTCCGCCTTCGGCTTCGTGCCGGAGGGGCTCTGGTTCCCTCCGCTCGTCGAAACGCTGATTGCCGTCACCATTGTCTACATGGCGCTGGAAAACATCGTCTACGCGGCCCTGGGGAGCGGCGGCGGCCGCGAGCTTGCACGGCGCTGGATCATCGCCTTTGCGTTCGGGATCGTGCATGGCTTCGGCTTCTCCTTCGCGCTGCGCGACACGCTGCAGTTCGCGGGCGATCATCTCCTCACCGCGCTGTTCGGGTTCAACGTCGGCGTCGAAATCGGCCAGCTTGCCGTGCTCGTCGTCGTGATCCCAGCCATTGGCTTGCTGTTCAGGTATGTGATCGCCGACTGGCTCGGCATCATCATCCTGTCGGCGCTGGTGGCGCATACCGGCTGGCACTGGATGCTGGAGCGCGGCGGAGAGCTGGCGAAGTTTCCCTTTCCGACCCTCGATGCCGCATTCCTCGCCAGCGCGATGCGCGGGGGAATCGCGGTCTTGATCCTCGTCGCAGCGATGTGGCTGGCAAACGGATGGCTCAAGCGCTGGATTCGGGCGGAGAAAATCCCGCCGGCCAAAGATATCGCGGCCAAACCGCCGGGCCCACGGTGACATCGCGCCGGCAGATCATCCCGGCTGGGTGTCGGCCAAAAATTCGCCGACGATGGCGTTCCACTCGTCGGCCTTGAGTCGGTACGAGTAGTGCCCCCCTTCGGGAAAAATGACGAGCCGCGACCCCTTGATGGCGGCATGAAGGTCGTCGGCAAAATAGGCCGGCACCGTGGCATCATCCTGCGTGCCGATGATCAGCGACGGGCAATCGATCCGATCGAGCTCGGCCAGCCGGTCGTGCGTCAGCGTCATGTCGATGCGGGCGGCAATGACGTCGACAGATCCGATGGTCTCCTTGGAACGCGTCTCGATCTCCATCACCCGATCGAGATTGTGGCGGAACTGCATGGGCCCGTTGGTCAGGATCGAGCTGAACTCGACGTAAGCGTCCGTTCCATACGACTGGGCGATCCACTTGCGCAGGGTCTGGACGCGCTGGACGTAGATGTCCGCCTTGGTCCAGGTGTTGGAAAACACGCAGCGCGCGAGCCGCTGCGGATGATCGAGCGCGAGATTCTGCAGGACGCATCCGCCCGTGGAGGTTCCGATCGCGCTCACCTTGTCGATACCGAGCGCATCGAGCAGGGCGACGACATCCTCCGCCAGCACCCGGGTCGAGTAGTTTTCGTTACCGGCCGGCTTGTCGCTGTCGCCGGCGCCGCGGTGATCGAACGTGATGCAGCGATAACGTTGGGAAAAATGGGCCATCTGGTAATCCCAGGCGGTGTACAGGCCGACCAGCCCGGGAATGAACAGGAGCGGTTCGCCCCGGCCCGCCTCGGTATAGTTCAAAGTGATTGCGCCGATGTCGATGCGCGGCATGATCCCCCTCTGTGGTCGCGGTCTCGAGAAATTGCAGGGAATTGAAAATTATCCAGATCGCACGGTGTATGCGGTCCTCCGTCATCGCGAACTCGACGCCGATGCGGTCGAACACGATGCGCTCGCAAGGTGTTTCGCTCGAGGGTGCGAAGCTCACGCCGGGCGCCGGCAGTTCGCTCGCTGCGATCGCCTGTGCCGGAGAGCTCATGCGCCGACCGCCCGCGGCAGCGAACGCGCATCATCGCCAAGCAGAACCGGACCTCCCTTTCCGGCCGACTCGATGGCAGCACGTACGACCGCCAGCGCCGCCATGGCCTCGCGGCCGCCCACCTCGGGCCGTCGGCCCTCGATGATGCAGGCGGCAAATTCCTCGATCTCGTCGCGCAGGTAATCGTTGGGCTCGACGGGCACGAGCGTTCCCGTGCTTTCGCCTCGCCGCTGCAGCACGAGTCCCTCGGCCAGGTCGAATGTGGCGATCGCGTTCGTCCCGTAAAGCGAGAGCCGAAAGCGGTCCGCCGTAATGTAATTGGCACTTACCGTGGCGATCGCTCCTGATTCGAAGGTGATCAGGACGGACGCCAGATCCTCGATCTCGGCCGCGGTTTCCAGGCGACGGAATGTTCCGAACACCGAACGCGCCGCCCCCAGCAGGTAGAGCATATTGTCGACCTGATGGATGCCGATCTGCATGAGGCATCCGCCCGGCATTTCGGATTTTCGGAACCGCCAATCGCTCGGATCGTTCAGCCCGAGCCCCCGGTCCTTCGCGAAGATGGCTTCCGCGAAACTGATGCGGCCCATGGTTCCATCGTCGATCAAGGCGCGCATGTGCCGCAGGGCCGCGTGCCGGCGATAAGAATGACCGACCGAGAGAACGACTCCTGCCTGCTCGCAGGCCGCAATGATGGCGGCGGCGTCCTCGATCTCGTTGGCAATGGGCTTCTCGAGGAAGACATGCTTGCCGGCGGCAGCCGCCGCCACCGCGACCACGCGGTGGGCGCTGTTGGGGACGGTGATGATGACGCCGTCGAGCTCCGGCATGCGGAGCAGGCTCGGCAATGACTCGGCCGCCACGCAGCCAAATCGACGGACGAATGCCGCGCGCTTGCCCGCGTCCCGCGTATACGCCGCACAAATCTCGGCACGCTCGCTGCCGGCGATGCTCGACGCCAGCACATCGGACCACCAGCCGATCCCGATGATGCCGAGCTTCGCTTTGGTCATGGCTCGGCCATGGCGGAGGAGTTGCTGGTGGCCAATGCCGTCATGTTCACATCGTTTTAGGAGAAGTCTTCGATCTGAACGCGCGGCAGCACGATGGAGAACTGATATCGCCCCCAGTGGTAGATCGACGAAATATATTCCAGCGCTTTTCCGTCCTCCGCATAGGAGATGCGGTCCAACACAAGGACCGGAGTTCCCGGCTCGAGATCGAGCGCGCTTGCGACCTTCTCGTCCGCCGGCTCGGCGCGGATCTGGTGCCGCGCCGCCTTCACGGTGATGCCGAGCTTCCGCTCCCAGATCGAAATGGTCGTGACGCCCGGCTGCGAACGGAGCAGCTCGGCCTCGGACTCGATCTCCAGCGGCAGGAAACAGCGTACCAACCCGATGGGACCGTTTGCATCGAGGTGGAGTTTTTCAATGCGCAGGAGCCGCTGGTTGACCGCGCGCCCGAGTGCCTTGGCAACGTGCTTGGGCGGAATGACCGGACCGAAGCTGACGATGCGCGCCGCCGGCTGTATGCCACGCGCGTGGACCACCTCCGACGTGGTCTGTACGCTGGTCAGATCGTGCTCGATCCGGTCGCAGACGAAGGTGCCGAGCCCTCGCCGCTTCGTGATCCAGCCTTCACGCTCGAGAACGGCAAGGCTGCTGCGCACTGTCACGCGACTCAGTCCGAGCTGGTCGCCCAATTCCTTCTCGGTGCTGAGCTTATCCCCGGCCCGATATTCCCCCCCGATGATCGACTCGCGGAGCCTGTCAGCAAGTTGAATATGCAAGGGAATCCGGCTTTTCCGGTCGAGGAATTGACAGTCCACACTGATCCCCATTCGGCGCGAGATCATATTACCTCTAGTCAAAGGCGGCAAGCAGGATGTATTATATTGTCTCACACGCACAGGCCTCAATCGGGCCAGGCTCATCTACTGCGCGTACAACGGGAGCTCGCGATGGGCAAGCGAACCGATCCTTACGATGTAGAGGTGGGGCGGCGCATCCGGGCGCGCCGGGTGGCAAAACAGATGTCGCAAATGGACTTGGCAGGCCGTTTGGGCCTGACCTTCCAGCAGGTTCAGAAGTACGAGAAAGGCACCAACCGCGTCGCCGCCGGGAGGCTCAAACGGATAGCCAGAATCCTCGAGGTGCCGATCCTCTACTTCTTCGATGACACGGACGAATTCGGCAACGACGGTGTGGTTGCCGACGGGCTGGTTGACAACAGCCGCGCCCTCCGCTTGATGCGCGCGTATTCGCGAATAGACAACTCCAGCCTGCAGCAATCAATCCTGGATCTGACGGAGAAGATCGCCACCGAGCGCCGCTCGTCTCCCAGTCTCAAAATGACATCCTAAGCATCTTGCTTGCTCCCCGGCGCGGTCGATTTGCAAGTGTCTGACGTCCTGGCTGCGATGTCGCACACGAAAGTTCGAATCGTCGCGCGCCGCTGGCGTTGAGAGCAGATTCCCGGCGGATCATTCTGCCGATGCATAGCTGAGCTTTAATCAATTCATCGTCCTCGATGAACTGCGCAGGAGATCAGTTCGTTGACCGTAGTCGTCAGGCGCAGGCCATGAATAGGCACACCACGGCTCAGCTGCAGGGAATTGTTGCGTCGCTGAGCGAGCATATCGATGTCTTGCGCGCCTGCGATCTTCGCGAAGCACGAGAATTGCTGTCAATCGCCAAGCTCGAGCTGCAGATGAGAATCTACGGCATTTCGGATGAAGAGCTGCGCGCGTTTTGCGAGGCCGTTGAACAGCAGCGTCGTGCGCGGGCGACCGGCAAAGTCCTCAAATTCACCCCGCGAGCGAAGAACCGCAAATCTACGGGGTGAGCGCAGGACCGTGACCATGCCCCGCCTGCCCACGCTCGTTCAGGCGTCGAGATCGGCGAGCGCAGACAGTATCTGTGGGCGTCGGCCGTCTGCTTACAATGGCCGCAACGCGAGCAATCCCCCCGTCACGATCACGACAATGACGGTGGTGGCGGCGAGAAGGGTGACGCCATGCCGCCATCCAAGTGCGCCCAGACCCGATACCGAGGTGCCGAGGCCGAGCGCAGCGATCGCGATGAGCAGCCCCCAGGTGGAGAAGTCGATCATGAGCGCGCGCGTCGGGACGTAGAGCGGCGCTAGCACAGGCATGAGCGGAACGGCGCTATTCACGACGCAAAGGAAGAGGAATACGAAGGCGAAGATCGGCATCGGGACTTTGGCCTCGCCCGGCTCCGCTCCTCGCGAGGCGAAGTACCAGCCGATGCCCAATACGACCGGCAACAGCAGAAAGACGCGAAACAGCTTCACGATGACCGCGGTGTTGCCGACCGGTTCGGAGACGGCGTAGCCGGCGCCGACGACCTGGGCCACGTCATGGATGGTGCCGCCGAGCATCACGCCGGTCGTTTGCGGATCAAATCCAAGCAGGACGCACAGCGGCGGAAAGATCACCAGCGCCAGGGTCGCCAGCGCGTTCACGCCCACGACGACGAACACGATGTCGGCGTGTTTGCCCGGGTAATGCGGGACGGCGGTGGCCGTCGCGAGCGCGGCCGAGGCGCCGCAGACGGCGGTCGCGGCCCCGGCGAGAGCGCCAAATTCGGCCCGCTGGCCGTTCAGCCTTGCGAACGCGAACCCGCTGGCGATCGTCACCACCATGGCACCCATGACGAGCGCCGCAGCCGCCAGCCCAAGCGCCGCGATGTCGGCAAGCCCGATGCGGATACCTAAAAGCGCCACCGCCCAGCGCAGCAGCGTTTTCACGCAAAATGCCATGCCAGGCTCAACCGCCGGCTTCTTGGCAATCGGGTGAAGCATCATGCCCATGAACAGCGCCAGCACCATGGTGGGGAGCGGAAGCATGCGCGGCAGCAGCGGCGCGACCCCATAGGCAGCTATCGCAACCATCGCCGACAATGCCAGACCGGGTACGATCTCGGTCGCTGCGCCGAGGTACGACCGCAGCGGCGCACGGATCAGTCCGCCTGGCTTCATGGGAACAGCCGGTCAGAGGCAATCCGTGCGCCGTCCCTGAGGCTGCGGAGCTTGGCCCACACCACGTCCGGCGCGACGCGTCCCCAACCGGCGGAGGTATCGAAGCCGCAGTCGGTGCCTGCCAGGACCCGGGTCGGATCCCCGAGAACCGCGGCCACCCGTTCGATGCGATCAGCCACCACCTCCGGGTGCTCGACGATGTTGGTCAGCGGATCGATGACGCCGGCCACGAGAATCTGGTCGTCCTGCAGCGGATGCGTGGCGAAGCATTTGAATTCGTGGGCATGGCGCGGGCCTGCAAACGGCAGATAAAATCCGCCGACGTTGGCCTGCTGCACGGTCGGCAGGATATCCTGCAGCGGAACGTCGCAATCGTGCGGCGATTCGGAATTTCCCCAGCAGACGTGCATGCGCACGCGGTCGCGCGGCACGTTGCGCAGCGCTTCATTGATGGCGGAAATCACCGCTTCGACGAAGGCGACAAACTTCGCCAGCGGCTGGTCCTTGAACGAGATGTGCCGCTCCAGCGCGAGATCGGGCGCATCGATCTGCAGGACGAAACCGGCGCGCACGATTGCCTCGTACTCGACGCGCAACGCCTCCGCCAGCGCCTTCAGATAGTTCCCCAGCGTATCATAGTGCTGGTTGCGAATCGCGGCCGCCAACATGCCGGGCGAGGGTGCGTTCATGAAGGATTCGGTGAAGACGTTCGGGTGCTCGGCAAGCACATCGCGGAAATCGCGGCATTCGCCCTCGATCGCTTCCGTCCCGATGTAGCGTACCTCGCCGACCGCCATCGGCAGGCCTTCCATCGGCGAGACGTGCTTGGCCGCCGCCATCTGCGCCACCCAGCGTTTCTTGAACTCGGGATAGCGGTCGACGTCGGCGCGCGAGGGACGCTGCCAATTGCCGCCGAGGCCGGTCAGCCGATCGCGCAGATAAAGAAAAAAGGACTCGCGCTGCTGCTCGCCGTTGTTGCCGATATCGACGCCGGCCTCCGCCTGCTTCGGCACGATGGCGCGCATCGCCTCGCGGCCAGCGGCGGCGATATCATCCGTGCTGACGTGCGCGCCTTGCGCACGCCGCACGAACAATTGGGTTAAATCCTCCGGGCGTGGCAGGCTGCCGGCGTGCGTGGTCAGGATTCGTTCCGTGCTGCGACGCATCGGTTCACCTGTGGTCCGTCGTTCGCGCGCAAAGCGGGAACCCATGACCACCGGCCTACGGAAATCACCCCGACGGCGTTCATGGGTTCCCGCCTTCGCGCCGCCTTCGCGGGGACGACTGACAGCCTACTTCAGCCGTCCGGTCTTGACGTAGAACTGGCGCTCGGCCTCGATGTAAGTGGCGAGATCGTCGGCCAGCTTGGTCGAGGTCGCGAGCTTCGGATCGAAATAGACGCCCTGTTTCTTGTACTCGGCGATCAGCTCCGGATCCTTCATTGCCGTTTGCACCTGCGCGCCGAGATAGGCCTTGCGGTCGGCCGGCGTGCCGCGCGGCACCACGGCGTAGCGCACGACCTGCCAGAGATATTCGTTGCCGCCGAGCACCTCGTTGAAGGTCGGCATGTCTTTCAGGAAATCCATGCGGGCTGCCGCCGCGACCGCCAGCGGCGCCACCTTGGCACCGTCGAGGTGACCGCGGAATTCCGAATAGAAGCCTTGCGCGACGTCGACATTGCCGCCCACCAGCGCGGTGATGCCGGCGCCGCCGCCCTGGAACGGCACGCGCAGGAACTTGGCGCCGCTCGCCGCTTCGATCTGCTCGACGATGTAATCCCACATGCTGCCGGGAACGGTCGCCACGCGGATGGTGCCGGGCTTGTCCTTCGCCGCCTGCACGATCTGCTGCAGCGACATGTCCTTGTAGGGCCCCTCGGTCTGACGCACCCAGGTGAGCGCGTCGGAGTTGAGATAGCCGATCGGTTCGAGATCGTTGAGCGACCAGCGCGCCTGCGCCCGCAGCATCGCATCGCCCCAGACGAGGCTGGCCAGCACGCCGACCGTGTGGCCGTCCGGCTTCGCCTGGGTGGCGAGATACGAATGCCCGACCATGCCGGCCCCGCCGGTACGGTTGTTGACAATGATCTTGTCGCCGCTCCATTTCTCGACGAATTTCGCCAGCAGGCGGGCCGTCACGTCCATGCCGCCGCCGGCCGGGTAGACCACCGTGTATTCGATCGGTTGGCTGGGAAAATCCTTCGGCTTGAGCTTTGCCAACTCGGCTTTGGGATCGCCCTGGGCGGCCGCCGGCACTGCCATGAGGGCTGCCGCCAGCGCGCAGGCAACTGCAATACGTGTCATCAACTTCCTCCCTCGATTCTTGCTTTGCGACGGAACATCAGCGCGACCAGAACGGCGCTGGCGGCCAGCAGCAGCGCCGTTACCGGCCGCTGCACCAGGATCATAGCGCCGTCGGGCGACATGACCAGCGACTGGCGCAGTGACTGCTCGAGCAGCGGAGCGAGTACGAAAGCGATGACGAACGGCGCCAGATCGTACTCCAGCTTGCGCAGCACGTAGCCTGCAACTCCGAACGCGAGCATGACCCACAGGTCGAACACGTTCTTGTTGGCCGAATAGGTGCCCACCACGGAGAGCAGCAGCACCAGCGGAAACAGCACGCGGTAGGGAATGCGCAAGAGCTGCGCCCACAGGCCGACCAGGGGCAGGTTCAACAGGAGGAGAAACACGTTGCCCACGTACATGCTGGCCACGATGCCCCAGAACAGGTCGGGTCGCTGCGTCATGAACAGCGGGCCCGGCTGGATGCCCTGGATGATGAGCGCGCCGAGCAGCAGCGCCGTCACCGGGTTGCCGGGAATGCCGAGGGAGAGAACCGGGATGATGCTGCCGGCGACCGCGGCGTTGTTGGCGGATTCCGGCCCCGCGACGCCTTCGATCGCGCCCTTGCCGAAGCGTTCCGGATGCCGCGACATGCGCCGCTCGAGCGCGTACGACACGAACGAGGCGGTGACCGGTCCGCCGCCCGGCACCAGCCCGAGCAGGAATCCCAAGCCGCTGCCGCGCAGGATTGCCATCCATGAGGCGCGCCAGTCGGCCAGCGTCGGCCACAGGCCGCGGATGCGCTCGGCGACCAGCGTGTTCTTCGTCATGGTCTCGACATTGCTCAGCACCTCGGCCACGCCGAACAGGCCGATGACCACCGCCAAAAGCTCGATGCCGCCGCTGAGATCGACCGAGCCGAAGGTGAAACGCTCGCGGCCGTTGACGACGTCGATGCCGACGGCGGCCGAGAGAAATCCGAGCGCGATCATCAGCACGCCCTTGATGGTCGAGCCGGAGATCATGAACAGGGTGCAGACGAGGCCAAGCACCATGAGGCCGAAATTCTCCGGTGGTCCGAAGCGGATGGCGACCGCCGCGATCAGCGGCGCGAAGAAGGTCATCACCACCACGCCCAGCGTGCCGGCGATGAAGGAGCCGATTGCCGCGATGCCGAGGGCTGCGCCGGCGCGCCCCTGCCGCGCCATCTGATGGCCGTCGATGCAGGTGACGACCGAGGCGGCTTCGCCCGGGATGTTGAGCAGGATCGAGGTGGTCGAGCCGCCATACATCGCGCCATAGAAGATCGAGGCGAGCATGACCATGCCGCCGACCGGCGACAGCGTGAACGTCACCGGCAGCAGCAAGGCGAGCGCCGCGAGCGGTCCGACGCCCGGCAAGACGCCGACGAGGGTGCCGATCAGGCTGCCGAGAAAGCACAAATAGAGGTTTCCCGGCGTGAGGATCACGGCAAAGCCGGTGGCGAGCCCGCCGAGTGCATCCATTGCTCACCAGCCCCACGGACCGCGCGGCAGCACCATTCCCAGAACGTGCCCGAACAGCCAAGTGACGACCAGCACGGACACGAGCGCCAGCGCGATCGATGCGCCCCAGTTCGTCTGCTCCACCGTACGCAGGAGAATGATCATCGTGACGGCGCCGGTCACGGCGAAACCGAGGTAAGGGATGCCGATCGCCATCACGAGCAGGCCGGCGATCACCCCGAGGATGCGCCCGAGGGCGGCTCCGCGCGGAAAGTCGGGCGCCAGTGCTCCGTCTGCGGGACGCAGTAGGAGGACGATGCCGGCCGCCATGACGATGAGCGCCGCAATCAGCGGAAACAGGCCGCTCTCCGGCCCCGCGGGGCCGACCACGCCGAGCGTCCACGCATAGGACGCCGCCGCCGCACCCAGCAGGACCCAGAAGGCGTTGAGGACGCGCTCGAACATGCTCGTCATTCCGGGATGCGTTGCTGCGTGGCCGTAAACTCGGCGCGCTCCCTCTCCCCGTTGCGGAGAGGGTTGGGATGAGGGGGACAAGATTCTCGATGAACAGGCCCCCTCACCCGGCGCGCAAAAGCGCGCCGACCTCTCCCCGCTGGGGAGAGGTGGAGCAAGTGGCGCGGCCTCGTGCGCCGACCTCTCCGCACCGGGGAGAGGTGGAGCAAGCGGCCCCGTCTCGCCCATTGCGCAGCCGCCCCGATTGCCGAAGCCAAAGCGTTCCTCATATCGCCATCCCGGCTGCTTCGCCCTCGTGGATCGCGCAGAAAAGATTGCGCGGCGCCATACAGTCACCTGCCAGCCGCGTGTCGATCCCGGCGTCGCGCAGCGGCGCGGCGAGCGCGTCGTCGGCGATGCGCGGCGTCGACCACAGGAACAGCGCGACGTCACGGATCTCCTGCTCGCGTCCGGTGAAGACGTTGCGCCAGACAAGAATGCCGTTGCGCAAGCTGACCGGCTCGGCCGCCATGACGATCGTGGCATTCGCCTCATAGAGACGGCGATGCACGCCGATGGCGCTGCAGTAATTGACGTTGCGCGCAATCTGCGTGCGCGGCGTGAGCAGGATGAGCTGCCGATACGCCTGCGCGAGCGCGTCAGCCACCGCATAGGTCGCGGCGCTGTGGTCCATGTCGAACAGCACGGCGGTTGCGGCGCCGCGGCCGTTCGCGCCTGCCGGCCATTCGCGCGCGCCAAAACCCTCGCCGACGAAATCGTCCGGCGGACGCTGATGCGATCCGGTCGCGAGAATGACGTGTTCGGGATTGAGCGCCCGAATGTCGCCGACGTTTGCCACCTGCCCGAGCTCGACCTTGGCGCCGGCCTGCCGGAGTTGCCGCTCCATCCAGGCGATCACATTGCGATATTCTGCCCGCCCGGGCAGCGCCGCCTCCCAGGCAAGCTTGCCGCCAGGCTCGGCCGACGCACCGAACAGCGTCACGTCGTGACCGCGTTCGGCGGCAATGCGCGCCGCCTGCAGCCCGGCAGGACCGGCGCCGACCACGACGACGCGCCGCCGTCGTGCCGCCGGCGTCGGGCGCCAGCCGGACTCAGCCTTTTGCCCAAGCTGCGGGTTGTGAATTTCCGCCAGCGGCTTGCCGACGTGAATCTCGCCCCAGCAGAAATTGTCGTAGCTCGACGGCCGGATGTCGGCGACACGGCCGTCGCGGGCTTTCGCCGGCCAATCCGCATCGGCGACCAGCGCGCGGGTGAGGCCGACGAGGTCGCCGGCCTCCTCGCCGAGCGCGACCTCGGCCTCCGCCGGAGTGGCGATGCGGCCGATCGCCATGACGGGTATCCCCGCTGCGGCGGGCCGGATCTCCTGGTGGATGTGAAGGAAATGGCCGCGGCGGAAGTGCATGTCGGGAACGTGCGTCTCCAGGCTCAGCGTAAAGTTGCCCTGGCTGTAGGCGAAATAGTCGAGCCCGCCGTCGGCCGCGAGCGCCGCCGTGATGCGCGCCGCCTCGTCCGGGTCGATGCCGCCGGCGACTCCCTCGTCGCCCGGCATTTTCAGGCCCACCACGAACTTGCCGCCGCACGTCTGCCGGATTCCGTGCGCCACCTCGCGCACGAAACGGATGCGGTTCTCGAGCGAGCCGCCGTAGCGGTCGGTGCGCCGGTTCGACCATGGCGAGAGGATCTGCCCGATGAGGTAGCCGTGCGCGCCGTGCAGCTCGACGCCGCCCAATCCGCAGCGCTTGAGCCGCTCGGCCACGCCGACGTATTCGTCCGCCACCCGGCGCAGCTCGTCGCTCGACATCACGTGCGGCACCGTCCAGCTGTAAGCGTCGGGCTGATCGGATATTCCCATCGGGGCGCGGATCGGGCCCCATAGCTGCTGGCGGCCGGGATGCCAGAGCTGCGCGACCAGGCAGGCGCCGGCGCCTTCGACCGCGGCAGCGGCGCGCTTGAAGCCGTCCTCGTTCTCGGCCTCATAGCCGGTCACGATCGCGCCGTGCGCCAGCGCGGCCGGATCGACCGCGATGATCTCGGTGACGATCATGGCGGCGCCGCCCTTGGCGCGCTCGGCGAGGAAATCGATCCACCGCTCGGTGATGCGATGGCCGGCGCCGTAATTGGTCAAGGTCGCGGCGAGCGCGATGCGGTTCGCCAGCGTGCGGCCGCCGACCTTCAGCGGGCTGAACAGGAGCGGGAAAAACGCGTTGTCGGTCAAATCGCGTTGGCCTTCAGATCCGGTTTCGCTCGACCAGCTGCCTGGCAATGATGATCTTCTGCATCTCGTTGGTGCCCTCGCCGATGCATAGGAGCGGCGCGTCGCGATAATAGCGCTCGATGTCGAGCTCCGTGGAATAACCGTAGGCGCCGTGGATGCGCATGGCGTCGATGGCGTTGGCGAGCGCTGCTTCGGACGCGGTGTACTTCGCCATCCCGGCTTCCAGGTCGCAGCGCCGGCCCTCGTCGTAGGCGCGCGCCGCGTTGTAGGTGAGCGCGATCGCCTGCTCGGTGCGCATCGCCATCTCGGCGAGCTTCAGCGCGATCGCCTGGTGCTCAGCGATCGGCTTGCCAAAGGTCTTGCGCAATTGCGCATAGCGCAAGGAGTCGTCGAGCGCGGCCTTGGCGAGGCCGCAGCCCCGCGCCGCGATGTTGATCCGTCCAAGCTCGAGGCCGCCCAGCGCGGTCTGCAAGCCGCGGCCCTCCTGGTCGCCGATCAAGGCGGAGGAAGGCACACGGTAGTCGGTAAAAATGAGCTCGGCGGAATCGATGCCCTTGTAGCCGATCTTTTCGAGCTTGCGCGAGACGGTGAAGCCCGGCCCCTTCTCGGCAATGAACATGCTCATGCCCTTGTGGCGCGGCTCGGCCGCCGGATCGGTCTTGACCAGCAGCGCGAAGGCCTGGCCGCGGATGCCGTTGGAGATCCAGGTCTTGGTGCCGTTGATCACGTAGTGGTCGCCCTCGCGCACCGCGCGGGTGCGGATCGCCTGCAGGTCGGTGCCGCAGTCGGGCTCGGTGAGCGCGAGGCCGCCGCGCACGTCGCCGCTGGCGAAGCGCGGCAGGTACTGCTGCTTCTGCGCCTCGGTGCCGTTGCGCTCCACGCAGGCCGCCATGATCAGATGCGAGTTGAAGATGCCGGTGAGCGACATCCACACTTCCGATACGCGCTGCACGATCCTGGCGTAGGTCGTTGCCGACAGCCCGAGACCGCCATAGGCCGTGCCGATGGTGGCGCCGAACAGGCCGAGCTCCTTCATCTGCGCGACCATCTCCTGCGGATAGATGTCGTCGTGCTCGAGCGCGCGCACGTGCGGGCGGACGTCGCGTTCGAGCCATCGTCCGATCGAATCCAGGATCTCGGCTTCGTCCTCGCTGCTGTTAAGCGCCGCGCCGGACGCCATAATGCTCATGGCGAGTTTCCTCCCGGGCGGTTTATTGTCATTCGCCTTGTCCTCGGACGCCCGTCCGGCGATGATTTCACACTCAATCGCCGACTGACAAGGAACCCGACGTTTCCGCTCTCAGGCCTCCGCCTCATCGCGGTCGAGCAATACGGCGCCGGCCCGATGAGGGGCCCCTATGCGGCGTTTGCGCTGGTGTCGGGCGTGCTCTCGGCGCGCGCGACGGGATAAGGACGCGACATCGACGTCTCGCTGCTGATGCCGCCCTGGCAGAACCTGACCTATCTTGCCGCGCGGGCGGGGCAGTGAAACCGGCAACATGTCCGCGTCGCCCGGCGCAATCCGGCAAACGCAAGCGCATGACGAGACGGAACGGATTGGCGCGAGCGCCCTTCCTGCAGGCCGTTTCTCACCAAGACTAACACAATCTTTTCGAGCACCATCAGCCGCCGCAGTGGGTATTCTGCAGACCTACCCTGTTGCTATCCTGACCACGTGCAGCCGAAAGCACCAAGCCACGGCCACAAAAGCTACGCGAGCGGGAAAGGGGGAGCGATGGAATACCGCGAGAAGAGCGAGATCCGGGACGGGATGCGAATCGACTGGGATGTCCCGATCCCGATGGACGACGGACTCGGGCTTCGCGCCGACGTGTTCCGGCCCATTGCCGAGGGCAAGTACCCGGTGATCATGACCTACGGCCCCTACGGAAAATGGCTGCACTTCGAGGATCTGTACACGGATCAATGGCGACTGATGTGCGAGGAGCACCCGGACGTGCCGTCCGGCTCGACCAACAAGTATCAATGCTGGGAGGTGGTCGACCCTGAAAAATGGGTTCCCGACGGATACGTATGTGTTCGCGTGGACAGTCGCGGCGCCGGGCGCTCACCGGGCATCATCGACATTTGGTCGCTGCGCGAGGCGCAAGACCTGGCCATTTGCGTCGACTGGGGCGGAGTTCAACCCTGGTCGAACGGCAAGGTCGGCCTCAATGGAATCTCCTATTACGGCCAGAACCAATGGCAGGTGGCGGCGCTCGGCCCCAAGCACCTGGCGGCGATCTGCACCTGGGAGGCGGCCGCCGACTTCTACCGCGACATGGCGCATCACGGTGGAATTCTCTGCAACGGCTTCACCCACGATTGGTCGCGGGCACAGGTCTACTCGGTACAGCACGGCCGCGGCACGCGTGGGTTCAAGAGTCGAATGACGGGAGATTGGGTCTCCGGCCCGATCACCCTGACCGAAGAGGAGCTCGGGGCAAACCGGCGCAACTTTTACGAGGATTGCCTGGCGCACAAGCTGGACACCGACGAGTACTGGCAGTCGCGGATGCCGGACTGGTCGAAGGTGCGGGTCCCGCTGCTCTCGACTGCCAACTGGGGCGGCCAGGGCTTGCATCCGCGCGGCAATTTCGAGGGATTCGTGCGGGCGGCATCGAAGGACAAATGGCTCGAGGTGCACGGGCTCGAACACTGGACCCATTTCTACACCGATTATGGACTCGGTCTGCAGAAACGGTTCTTCGGCCATTTCCTCAAAGGAGAAGCGACCGGCTGGGAGAAGCAGCCGAAGGTGCTGTTGCAGGTGCGTCATCCTGGAGAGCAGTTCGTGGAGCGGCACGAGAGCGAATGGCCTCTCGCACGCACGCAGTGGACCAAGTTTTACCTCGACGCGACCGACGCCTCGCTCTCGACCAAGCCGCAGAACTCGACCGGCTCGGTCACGTATTCGGGATTTGCAGACGGCGTAACTTTTCTCACCGCCCCGCGGCAACAAGTAACCGAGATCACCGGCCCGATCGCGGCCAAGCTGTGGGTCTCCTCGAGCACGAAAGACGCCGACCTGTTCCTGGTGGTCCGCGTGTTTGCCCCTGACATGAAGGAGGTGACCTTTCACGGGGCGCTCGACCCGCATACGCCGGTTGCCCAGGGGTGGCTGCGCGTCTCGCATCGCAAGCTCCATGAGGAGCTCACGCTGCCATACCGGCCTTATCACACCCACGATGAAATCCAGGAGCTCACACCGGGCGAAGTTTACGAGGTCGATGTCGAGGTTTGGCCGACCTGTATCGTCATCCCGCGCGGCTACCGTATCGGGCTCACCGTACGCGGCAAAGACTACGTCTATGGTGGAGAATCGACGGCGGGCTCCAAGACCCTTGGTCAGAAGTGGACCGGCGTAGGGCCGTTCCGCCATGATGACCCGCGCGACCGGCCCGCAGCCGTGTTTGGAGGCGACGTGACACTTCACACCGGGCCGCAACGCCAGGCATACGTTCTGCTTCCGGTCATTCCGCCGAACTAGGGATAGGCCGAGAAGCCTGGACGCGCCCATCCTGTCGGCATTAAGATCGGCGCCAGTGTGGAGAGCTGCGATTTCGGCGTTCGCGTGAGGTACAGTCCAGTGTCAAAGTTTCCGAGAGTCAGGTTGGCGTTCGCAAGCTGTGCGTTCGTGGTGATCATGACGTACGCTGCATGGCAGAATCAGCAACGCGCGCGGCCAGTGCTGGAATCGGCTGCGGCAAGTTCGATGGAACTCGCATCCGAACCCCGCCCCGAGGCGGCACCTCCAGCGGTGACGGACCCGCGGCCCGGGTGGGTAGCGGCGACCGTTCCGCAGCTACCGCCCGCGCTCGTACCGAGTGAGGAGGAAGCAGCTACGGAAGCACTTCCGACGCCACAATCGCCGGAGCCAGCCAGCACGGAAGTCGCGGCATCGGCCGAACCGAGGCCGGAGCTCACGGCTCCACAGAGCTCCGCTGTATCGACGGCAGTTCCTCTACCGCGTCCCCGCCCCCGAAGATCGCCGGTCACCAACGCCACCGCTCCCCTGAAGCTCCATTGACAGGCATTGGTTCACCTGCACCGCGATTGCGACGGTGGGGCGGCGCGCCGGCCCGTGGCGACCGGGATCGCGGCACCGGGCGCGCCGGCCATCACGGGAGAGGAAGCGCATCGAATCCACCAGCGCTTCGAACTCCAACTGCGAGCGATGAATGACGCAATACCTGAATTCAATGCTGCGCGTGCTAGCGGTTGTCCTCGCCGCCACGACGGTGACGGCGCACGCGCAGTCCTATCCGACGAGGCCGATCACGTTCGTGGTGCCGTTCGCGCCGGGCGGCCTGTCCGATGTGCCGGCGCGCGCGCTCGCCGCCTTCATGCAGCAGCAGATCGGCCAGTCCATCGTGGTCGAGAACCGTCCAGGAGCTTCGGGGGTAACCGGAGCGACCTCTGTCCTGCGGGCGGAGCCGGATGGCTACACAATCCTGGTCAACGCGCTGGCCGACGTGCAAAACCTGCACTACCTTTCGGTGCCTTACGATCCGATCAAGGATTTTGCCCTCATCGGCATGGTCGTCGATGGGCCGCCGCTGGTCCTCGTCGTCAACTCCGCCCTGCCGTACAAATCGGTCGCCGAGCTTGTGGCCGACGCCCGCGCGAATCCCAACAAGATCAGCTTCGGGACCTCCGGGCCGGCGACCTCGCCGGCCATTGCGGTGACCCAGGTCAATGCCCTGGCGAACACGAGCATCGTGGGCGTGCCCTACCGCGGCTCGGGAGCGGCTGCGGTCGGCGTCGCGAGCGGTGAGGTCCAGGGCGCGTTCATATTCTATTCGAATGCCAAGCCGCTGTCGGACGATGGGAAGGTGCGGGCACTGGCCGTTGCGAGCCCGCAGCGGCTCGCCAACTGGCCCGAGATTCCGACCATGGCGGAGCTCGGCTTTTCGGGCGTGGACCACCGCGGATTTGTCGGCCTTGCGGCACCCGCCAGGACACCGGCTTCGATCATCGCATTCCTGAATAAGCACCTGAATGACGCGATCCATTCCGCTTCGTTCCGCGCTCGCATGGAGCCGCTTGGCATGACCGTTCCGGCCGACAACACACCGGAACAGTTTGCGGAATTCATGCGGAGGGAGAATGCCAAGCAGGCCGAGCTCGCGCGGCTCTCCGGCCACTCACCATTGCAAACGAAACCGTGAGCAGAGAGCAACGATGGCCAAAATTACCCGGATTAATCCCGATGGCATGTCGAAGCCGCTGGCGAACTATTCGCACGTGGTGACCGCCGAAGCAGCACAGAAGCTCGTGTTCTGTGCGGGCCAAGTCGCCGCCGACGCAGAAGGAACGGTGCTGCCTCCCGATGATTTCGACGCCCAGGCCAAGATGGTGATGGAAAATCTCACCAAGGCGCTCGCCGCCGCAGGCGCGAAGATCTCCGACGTGACCAAGATAACGATTTACATTTGCAATCCGCACGACGTGCCGAAAGCCCGCAACATTCTGAAGACCTACTTCGCCGGTCACGCGCCCGGCAGCACGTTGTGCATCCTGCGCGGCCTCGCCAATCCCAATTTTCTTGTGGAGATCGAAGCGATTGCAGCCGTGTAAGCGGCTCTTGGCCGGCTTTGCTAGGAACTCGACACAACCCCGCTGCAGAGATCGAGTGCGACCCGCAGATAGATTCTCGATGCGGTGACCACATCATCGACGAGCACGTGCTCACCGAGGGCATGCATCGCGCCGCCGCGAGCTTCGGGATGGAGGCGGCCTCCCGGGCCGAAGACGACACATGGCACGCCATAGGCGGTGAAATGCACCGCGTCCGCCCCCGGGCGGCGGATGATCGGTTGAGGCCGTTCGCCCATCTCGGCGGTCTGCGCCTGCCCGAGCGCCACGACGACGGGCAGTGTCTCATCGATGAGGGTGGGCGGATCGGTGACGTAAAGATAAAGCGACGGCTCGGGCGTTCTGGTGCGATCCGCAAAGGCGCGCAAAACGCTGCGCAGCTCGCGCTTGATCTCCTCGACGGTTTGTCCCGGCACGGTCCGGATGTCCAGGTAGAGACTACACTCGTGGGGATTGCGCGACAGCCGCCATGGCGCGCCTCCGCGGATCGCGGCGATCGTCACGTTCGGGTGCTCGCCCATGAATTGGTGGCGCCGCTCGTAAGCGCGCGCCCATTCCATGATGTCGGCCTGCAGCGCGTGCATCAGGGCGATGGCGTTGACCGTGCCCGGGCGGTTGGCAAGCGCCGAATGCGCCACCGTGCCGTGCACCGTGATCCGCAGCCAGATGCATCCCATATTGGCGGTGGAGATGCGCAGGCCCGTGGGCTCGACCAGCAGGGCATAGTCGGCGGTGATCCCGTGCGTCACCAGGTGCTTGCTGCCCGTGCCGTAGCCGGAATATTCGACCCCCTGGAACTCCTCGACCGGTGCTTTTTCGATCTCGCCGACGACGGCGGCAAACGAAACGTCGCCGGTCAGCTTGATCCCTGCCTTGACGATGGCCTCGACCGCGACGAGCGCGGCGGCAAGGCCGCTCTTCATGTTGTTCGCGCCCAGCCCCCAGACCCATCCATCCTTGTGCACCGCCTTCGGCTTGAAGCCCGGTCCATCGAGATAATCCTCGCCGCCGCTATACGAGGTGTCCATATGGCCGGTGAACAGGAGGTTGGTGCCGGTCCCGCTTCCACGCAGATGGCCGACCGCATTCGGTCGGTTGGCGTCGACGAGCTGCAGCTCGGTCTGAAGCCCCGCGCGCTGCATACGTTCGACCAGATAGCGCGCCATCCCGATCTCGTTACCGGTCGCGCTCGGGATGTCGACCATTTCCGTCAATGTTTTCTGAACGAGATCTCTACTGACGTGTTCTACCGCCTTGGCGAAATCGAGGTCGCTCATGAATCGTAATCAGTCACACGGGAGGGGTGTGGCGGAGGGAGTGGAACTGGGATCCAACATTCTCCACGCAAGGCAAGGTAGTCAAGAGAACGACAGCGAGCGTGAGCGGATCTGGCGTGCGGATTGAGGTGAAAAGCGGACCGATATACTCGGTTCTGCCAGTTCGGCCTTTGACTCCGGTGTGGACAGGGCGTCCAGATTTTGAGGAATAGAGGCCACCGAATGTGCGGTTGGCGCCACCGCATGACTCCCCCTCGATGCCCGCCGCCATTGACCCATTGCTTCGGCAAAGTCGCTTGGATAGCGTTGCCAGCAACGATTTTGAACGGCACGTCCGAAGCCATTCCCAGGGAGGCGGCCATGGATTACCGGATCATCGTGAATGGAACGAGCCGGACGGTCAGCGCCAGACCGGACACTCCGTTGCTTTACGTGTTGATGAACGATCTCGATCTGAAGGGTCCGCGGTTCGGCTGCGGGCTTGCGCAATGCGGCTCGTGTTCGGTGCTGCTGGATGGCGTCGAGATCCGCTCCTGCATCACGCCGGTCGGCGACGTCGAAGGCAAGGTGCTGACCACGCTCGAAGGCCTGCCCGCGCTCTACGCTCAGCAGAAGGGACTCGCCGAGGCGCCCGCGATGCATCCGTTGCAACAGGCGTTCATCGACGTGCAGGCACCACAGTGCGGCTACTGCTACAACGGCATGACCATCAAGGGCGCGGAGCTTCTGGCGAATAACCCGAAGCCGACGCAGGGCGAGATTCGCACGCATATGGATGGCCATCTCTGCCGCTGCGGCACTTATCCGCGGGTCATGAAGGCGATCCAGCTCGCGTCCTCTCGCATGACAGGAGAGGTCCGATGAAGGCGCATCAGGAGGACCTGAATTTCTCGCGTCGCGATCTGCTCAAAGGCGGCGGCGCGCTGATCATAGGCTTCAGCATGGCCGGCGTACCGGCTGGCGCTGCGCTCGCGGCGCGTGGCGACGTCCCGGGTCCCTTCGACATGAACGCGATCGACACCTGGATCGCAATCCATGGCGACAACACCGCGACCGTCTACATCGGCAAGGGTGAATTCGGCCAGGGCAACACCACCGGCCTCCTGCAAATGGCGGCCGAAGAGCTTGACCTCGACATGAGCCAGGTGCGGTCGGTCCAGCTCGACACCAATGTGACGCCCAACCAGGGCGCCACCACCTCGAGCTCGTCGATCGAGCGCGGCGGCCCGCAAATCCGCGCCGCGGCAGCCGAGGCGCGGCGGGCGCTGTTGGCCCTCGCCTCGACCAGGCTCGGCGTGCAGATCGGCAGCCTCGTGGTCAACAAGGGCATAATCTCGATCGACGGTCATCCGACCCAGTCGGTCTCCTACGGCGCGCTGCTCGGCGACAAGCCGTTCAATGTGAAATTCACCGGCACCGCGCCGCAAAAGGCGATCACGCGCTACAAGGTGGTCGGCACCAACGTGCCGCGGGTCGACATCCCCGACAAGGCGGCCGGCAAATACACCTATATGCAGCACGTGCGCTTGCCCGGCATGCTGCACGGCCGCGTCGTCCGGCCGCGCGGCCAGCGCGCCTATGGGACCGGCGCCAAGCCGTTGGCGATCGACGAGGCCTCGCTCCAGGACATCCCGGCGCGCATCGTGCGCAAAGGCGACTTCGTGGGCGTGGTGGCGCAGAACGAGTGGGACGCCATTCGCGCGTCGCGCGCGCTGAAAGTGACCTGGCAAGAAACGAATGGGCTGCCGGGCAACTCCGACCTGTTCACCCGGATGCGGGCGGCGAAGACCTCAGACGTCACCATCGTGAACTGGGGCGACGCCGAAAAGGCGCTCGCAAACTCGGCGCACGTCTCGACCGCTACCTATTACTGTCCATACCAGTCGCACGCGCCGTTCGCCCCGAACTGCGCTGTCGCCGATGTCGGCCCGAGCAGCGCGTCGGTGATGTCCTCGACTCAGGACATCTACAACTCGCGTGACATGCTGGCGGAGGTGCTCGGCCTGCCGGTCAACAAAGTGCGCGTGCAATATGTCGAAGGCTCGGGCACTTTCGGCCGAAGCTGCTATGAAGACGCTGCGCAGGCCGCGGCCGTGATGTCGCAAGCGGTGGGCAAGCCGGTGCGCGTGCAGTTCATGCGCTCCGACGAGCATGGCTGGGACGACTACGGCCCGGCGCATCTCGCTGACGTGCGCGCCGGCATCGATGCCAACGGCAGGATCGTGGCTTACGAATACCACGGTTGGCAGCACGGCTGGCTGATCAACGAAACGACGCATGAGCTCGTGCTCAATACGCCGCCGAAGGAGCGCACTACCGGGGCGATGTCGATCCCGGTCAACCGCATGAGCACCGGTTCGATGTACCGGGTTGCAGATCGCCGCGTGGTCAGTCACATGGTCCCGATGGTCGGCCTGCTCAAAGGCGCGCCGCTGCGCTCGCCGCTCGACCTGTCGTTTGCGTTTGCGTCCGAGCAAACCATCGACGAGCTTGCGGTGGCCGCCAAGATGGATCCGCTGGAATTCCGACGGAAGAATATCGGCGATGCGCGCTGGCTCGGCGTGCTCAATGCAGCCGCGCAGGCTGCGGCCTGGACCCCCAGGATTTCGGGCTCGGCGCTCGACAGCGGCGAGGTCGTGGCCGGGCGCGGTATCGGGCTCGGCACCCACCACGTCTCCTATGGGGCGGCCGTGGCCGAGATCGAAGTCAACAAACGAACGGGTGTTATCGTCGCCAAACGCCTGTTCGGCGCGCTCGACGCCGGCCAGATCGTCAATCCGGCGGCGGTCGAAGCGCAGATCATGGGCCAGATGATCCAGGCGACGAGCCGCACGCTCAAGGAAGAGGTGCTATTCGACAACGAAGGCGTCACCAGCCTCGACTGGATTTCGTACCCAGTGCTGCGCTTTGGCGAACATCCGGAGGTCGTGCCGATCGTGGTGCAGCGCCTCGACGAGCCGTCATCCGGCGCGGGTGAAGAGGTGATGGGCGCGACGACAGCTGCCATCGCCAACGCGTTCTACGACGCGACCGGCGTGCGGCTGCGGCAATATCCGCTGACGCCCGACCGGGTGAAGGCCGCGCTCGCGGCCCCGACGTAAGGGATTCCGCCTGGCCTGCTCAAGCGGATCGTGAGGAACGGCAAGCATCAACGCCCGTGCTCGACCTCTCTAACATCGAGGCCGACCAGCTTGTGCTCGACCGCGGGCGCGGTGGCTAGGTCCCGATCAGTGCCTTCAGGATCGGCACGGCAGCGCGCGGGCTCATTCCTTCAGCACCGGATAGAGCATCTGGGCCGTCTTCCCGAAAATCCAGTCCTGGTCGCTTCCCTTGGCGAAGGAGAAGGCCTTCTGCGCGGCGGTGAGAATCTCCTTCAGCGTGCCGACCGAGTTCGGGAAGTTCGATCCCCAGGCGATGCGGTCGGCGCCGAACCTTTCGATCACCTTGCCGAAGAATGTCTCCGGGCGGCCCTTGCCCCAGCTCTTCGGGCTGACATTGATCGGCGTGACCTTGAGATAGACCTGTTTGTATGTGGCGAGGGCGAGAAAGTCCTCCGCCTGGGCATAGGGCGGCCCGTCCTCGAATGGCACTCGCGACAGGTGATCGAGGATCATCGTCACTTTCGGGAAGCGGTCCATCACCTGCCGTAACAGCGGGATGCCCTCCTGCTTCATTTGCATGCAGACCGGGATGTTCTTGGCAGCCGCGTGCTCCCAGAACGGATACGTCTTCGGATCGGCGAACCACTTGGCCTGATCCGGCAGGGTGGACCCGGTGGTGAACAGGCGCATGCCGGCGCAGCCGCGGCCGAGCCAGTAGTCGAAAGTCTTCACCGCATCGGGCGCCAGCACGTCGATCGAATACACGCCGGTAAAGCGCTGTGGCACCGCCGCGACTGCGTCCGCCACATAGCTGTTGTCGTACCCATACGCAGTCGAGGAATGCACAATCGCGGCCTTGGCGACCCCGGCCTCATCCATCGCGTCGAGCAGCATCTGGTAAGTGGTCGGCCGCTCGCTCGACCAAGTCGATTGTGTCCCACCAAGCGGGTCGAGCGGATATTTCTTGGTATCGGGCGAGACGATGTGTGGATGGATGTCGATGATCGAGGACATGGCGTGCTTCTCAAACGTGCCCAAACCAGGTTGGGCGTCGAGAGTGATGAAGACCGGCTGTAGACTCGGCAACAGCGCGGGGCTGTAGCGAACAATGATCCGGACGGGCTTGTCGGGGTGGTTCTCCACCTGCGCCGGTGAAAGGCACTGGCCGTCAGCACGAGCGCCAACCATCTCCGGCTAGCATTGATCCGTCTTACGACCGCCCTTGTCTATTCCAACCTCCCACATGTTGCATTTCTGACCCAATCGAAAGGCCGCACGAGGTCATAAATTCTTGCTATTCTCGAAATGACGGCGATCCGGGCAACCAATGCGGAACAAACTCGATTTTCCTACCCTGCGTCAACTTCGAGCCTTCGAGGCCGTGGCGGCCGTCAATAGCTTCGGTGCCGCCGCCAGGGAACTCGGCTTGTCGCAACCTGCAGTCACGCAAATGGTCGCCCACATGGAGAGCGCCCTGGCGGTGAGCTTGCTCGAGCGTCGGCGGACTGGAGCATATTTGACGCCGCTCGGAGCAGTGCTTTTACCCCGGGTTCAGCGGCTGTTCGCGCGCATCCAATCCGCATTGCGCGATCCGGTGGTTGGCGCATCGCTTGCAGGTCGCGAAACCACGAGGTCGGTGCAAAATAAGATTACCGACACCCACGTTCGCGTACTCACCTCGATCGCAGAATGCGGTTCTTTCGAGGCTGCGGCCCGCAGGCTTGGGATATCTCAACCGGCGCTTCATCGACCGGCTCGCGATCTTGAGCGCATTATTCGAAGAAGTTTGTACCAACGAATGGCGCGAGGATTGGCTCCGACCTCGCCGGCGCGTGAGCTCGCGCGCCGGCTGAAGGTGGCGCTGCGGGAACTCGAATACGGGATCGAGGAACTTCGTGCCGCACAGGGTGTGTTTATGTCACGAATAAGGGTTGGCAACATACCGCATTCCGGCACGCATCTGCTGTCAAAAGCGATCAACCAATTCCTTGCCTTGTATCCAGCCGCGTTTGTCCACGTCTTGGATGGTCCCTATGAGCCGTTACTCGATGCCCTGCGAGCCGGCGATCTCGACCTGCTGTTCGGCGTGCTCAGGCGCCCAGCGTGGGCGACCGACGTCAAAGAGGATTTCCTCTTCTCGAATCCTTATGCCGTCGTTGTTCGGCACCAGCACCCGCTGACCCGTATTCGGAACGTCACGTTGCGAGACTTGGCAGGCTACGATTGGATTTTGCCGGCTCGCGGAGCCCCGCGCAGGGAGGCGTTTGAACGCCTGTTTGCAGGCGCGCCTCGTTCGCCGATTGTCAGCGTCGAAACGACCGCCTCGGCAATCTACCAATCGGTGCTTGCGACAACCGACAGGATTGCCCTGCTGTCGACGTTAGAAGCACAATTCGTCGACCCTGAAGCGCTGACGACAGTTCCTTTCCAGTCGCCTGAGCTGACCAGAGTTGACGGCGTGGCAACCCGAGCGGATTGGCAGCCAACCCGTTTGCATCAACAGTTCCTGAACCTTTTGCGAGGGGAGGCGCGAGAATATCAGGAGTCTCGCGCTCCATCGCGCGCGGTGGGCTAAGGCGCGCCTGTGGTCCATCCGCGTGTCAAGCCCACGGCAGACACGCTAGTCCGCACAAGCTCGACTGCGTCAACGCCGGGCCACCAATAACGAGCAGAGCGCGCGATTTTCAGGCCCAGGGCCTTGTTGTGAAGGCAGGCGCAAGAATATCACCAGAGCCTCACGCAAATATTGCCTGTGCTAGACCTGTGATGACATCTTCCATGTCTCTCAGCCCGTTTGATCGCGGCGACCCCGCCATGTGCGGCGTCAGGATCACATTGTCGAACGCAAGCAACTCGTCATCATGGCGGCCGGGCTCTTCATAGAGCGGGTCAAGGGCAAAACCGCCGAGATGCCCTGAGCCGAGCGCCTCGATGAGGGCATTGCGCTCGATCACTTCCGCGCGCGAGACATTGATCAGGCAGGCGCCCGGCTTCATCAGCGCCAAGCGCCCACCGTCGATGAAGTGCCGGGTCGAGGGATCGCCGGGAAGCTGCGGAACAACCCAGTCGCTTTGCCCGAGCAGGGTGTGCAACGGCCGATAGGATACACCCAGCATGTCTTCTTCGCCCGGCGGCAGCCGCGTGCGCTGGAAATACAAGACGTTCATTCCGAACGCGGTGGCGCGCAAGGCAATCTCGCGGCCAATTTCTCCAAGCCCGATGATGCCGATCGTGCTGCCGTTCAAACTGCGTGTTCCCGCAATACGTCCCCAATTGCCGCCCGGCACATGTCTGCGGTCGAACGGCTTGTACGGCAATTTCGCAGCCGCAAGCCGCTCGATGCTGCTCAGCCCGTTGAGGCGGTGAATGCGTCTCGCCAGCGTGAGCATCAGCGCGAAGGCGTGCTCCGCGCAGGCGATATTGGCTCGCCGGCGCACGCTGAGAACCTTGACGCCGGCAGCGACGCACGCCGCGATATCGATGTTTCGCAGCACGGCACCGTATTTGTGAACGACCTTGAGCTGGGGCGCGCATCCAAGCTCCTCCGTTCCCACGGCGAAGGATTCGACGACCAGTGCGGCCGCGGCCGGAAGATTGACACGGAGTTCCGCGTGCGCAGGCACCAGCCGAACTTCGCTGGGATAGAGCGCTCCTGCGCGCCCTCTGAGGTCATCGCACCAGCCCGCAAAATCAGGCTCATCGGGTGACATGAAGTCGGAAAAAGCGGCCCGTCTCTCCTCAGACGTGGTGGGGTCGAGCACTACACCGATCAAGCGAGTCCAGGGATCGTCTTCAACCACCACGACTGGAGGATGTGAGGCCATTGCACGATCGTATCAGAGCGGATCAATCTGCATCAGACCAACGAGCTGACATCAGGGTCGACACCCGGCGCGGCCCCAATTCGCAAGAATAGCAAAAACTTATGAATCCCTGCAGGCTTTCGATCGGGTCAAAAAAGGAAAAATGTGGGAGCCTGGAACAGGCGGACAAGAGCGGTTGCAACACGGAAGAAATCCGGGCCGGC
>JBJMSU010000122.1:0-30060 GCA_045801465.1 Xanthobacteraceae bacterium
CGTCCGATCAGGACGCGCTGTTGAGTGCGATCTGGCTGATGGGCCAATGCAGCGTGTTCGTGCGCAACCGCGAGCACTTCGCCGGCCCGCCGTTCGGCCTCAAGATCGACGAAGCTTTCGTCGAGCGGCTCACCGACCGCAGCGCCGCGCTGGCCCTGCACGGGCTGGGGCACCAGCCGCAGCCCGGATGAGCATCAGCGAAAACCGGGATCTGCTCGCCCGCTACTGCACTGAACCGGCCGTTCCCCGGATGTCGCGCTTCGCGCTCATGCGGGCTGCAAGCCCTACGCCGCCTCGACGGCGACCACGCCGGGCACCGCCTTGATGGCGCCGGCGATCTGCGGCGACACCTTGAAGCGGCCGGGAAGCCGCACCTCCACCTCGGTGCCGCCGTTGAGCATGACCACCACGCTCACCTCGGCATCCCCCCTTGCCTCTAGGCGGCGCGCGAGGCTCTCCAGCGGCGCCTCGCTGCGCATGAACACGCGCAAGCCCTGCGTGATCTTCTCCGCCGCCTGATCAAGCGGCTCGACCGACTGGATGCGCGCGCGCACCTCCTCGCCCTGCAGTTCGGCGGACAGGAAGAGGAGCACCGCCGTGCCCGGCTCGAGCACCGGCCGATATTGCTGCAGTCCTTCGGCGAAGATCACCGCTTCGTAGTGGCCGGAGGCATCCGACAGCCCGACGATGCCCATGCGGCCGCCGGTGCGCGTGCGGCGCTCGGTACGCGCCACCACCGTGCCGGCGACCTTGCCGGCGGTCGCGCCCGAGCGCACCGCGCGCGCGAATTCCGCCCACGACTGCACGCGCAGGCGCTTGAGCGCCGCCGCGTAATCGTCGAGCGGATGCCCGGAGAGGAAGAATCCGATCGCATCGAATTCCTTCTGCAGCCGCTCGGCCGGGAGCCAGGACGGCACCGAGGGCACATGCAGCGGTGCGCTTGCCCCCATGCCGCCGAAGGAGAACTCGAGCGCACCGCTCGTCGTCATCTCGTGGCGGCGCTGGGCTTCCGCCAGGATGGCATCGGCGGCCGCAAAGGCGCGGGCGCGGTCTCCCTCCAGGCTTGCAAACGCACCGGCGGCAGCCAGGCTTTCCAGCACGCGCTTGTTCACCGCGCGTGGACTGATGCGAGCGGCGAAGTCGGCGAGGTCGCGGAACGGCTTCTCGCCGCGCGCCGCGACGATCGATTCCACCGCTTGGCGGCCCACGCCCTTGAGCGCGGCCAGCGCGTAATGGATCACGTCGCCGGCAACCTCGAAGGTGACGCCCGAGCGGTTGACCGAGGGCGGCTCGACCGCGATGCCGAGCCGCTCCGCCTCGCCGCGGAATTCCGCGAGCTTGTCGGTATTGCCCATGTCGAGGGTCATCGAGGCGGCGAGGAATTCGGCCGGATAGTTCGCCTTCATGTAGGCGGTCTGATAGGTGATCAAGGCGTAGGGCGCCGAGTGCGACTTGTTGAACCCGTATTCGGCAAACTTGGCGCAGGCATCGAAGATCGTCTCGGCGAGCGCCGGATCGACGCCGCGTTCCTGCGCACCGGCGAGGAAGCGGCCGCGCTGCGCCGCCATCTCGGCCTTGATCTTCTTGCCCATGGCGCGGCGCAGGAGATCGGCTTCCGCCAGCGAATAGCCGGCAAGCTCGCGCGCGATGTGCTGGACCTGCTCCTGGTAGGTGATGATGCCGTAGGTCGGAGCGAGGATCGGCTCGAGCTTCGGATGCAGGTACTCGATCTTCTCGCGCCCGAGTTTTCGCGCGCAGTAGGTCGGGATGTTGGCCATCGGGCCTGGGCGGTAGAGCGCGACCAGCACGATCAGGTCCTCGAAACGGTCGGGGACCATGTCGATCAGCGCCCGGCGCATGCCCTGGCTTTCCACCTGGAACACGCCGCAGGTCTCGCCGCGCGCCAGCATGTCGTAGGTCTTTGCGTCGTCGAGCGGGATGCGCAGGAGATCGAGCGCGATGCCGCGGCGGGCCACGAGCTTGGCGGCCACATCGAGGACCGTCAGCGTCTTCAGCCCGAGGAAGTCGAATTTGACGAGCCCCGCCTGCTCCACCCATTTCATGTTGAACTGGGTGACCGGCATGTCGGATTTCGGATCGCGGTAGAGCGGCACCAGCTCGTTGAGCGGCCGGTCGCCGATGACGATGCCGGCCGCGTGCGTCGAGGCATGGCGGTAGAGGCCTTCGAGCTTCTGGGCGATGTCGAAGGCGCGCTTGACCACCGGCTCGGAGTCACGCGCCGCCTGCAGCTGCGGCTCTTCCTCGATGGCGCGCTTGAGGCTGACCGGATTGGCCGGGTTCTGCGGCACCATCTTGCACAGCTTGTCGACCTGGCCGTACGGCATCTCCAGGACGCGGCCGACGTCACGCAGCACGCCGCGCGCCTGCAGCGAGCCGAACGTGATGATCTGGGCGACCTGGTCGCGGCCGTAGCGCTCCTGCACGTAGCGAATGACCTCGTCACGCCGCTCCTGACAGAAGTCGATGTCGAAGTCCGGCATCGACACGCGGTCCGGGTTGAGGAAGCGCTCGAACAGGAGGCCGAAACGGATCGGGTCGAGATCGGTGATGGTGAGCGAATAGGCCACGAGCGAGCCGGCGCCGGAGCCGCGTCCCGGCCCGACCGGAATCCCGTGCGCCTTCGCCCACTTGATGAAATCCGCGACGATGAGAAAGTAGCCGGGATACTTCATCTTCTCGATGACGGAGAGCTCGAAGGCGAGCCGCTCGCGGTACTCCGCTTCGGTGCAGCCGGGGGCGAGACCTTGGGTGGCGATGCGCGCGTTGAGGCCCTCCTCGGCCTGGCGGCGCAACTCGGCCGCCTCGTCGACCGGAGCGCCCTGCTCCAGCGAAAAGCGCGGCAGGATCGGCTTGCGGACGTGCGGTCGGAAGGCGCAGCGCGTGGCGATCTCGATGGTGGAGGCGAGCGCCTCGGGCAGGTCGGCGAACAGGCTCGCCATTTCGCGGCGGGTCTTGAAGCGATGCTCGGGGGTGAGCTGGCGGCGGTCGCCTTCGGCGACGAGCCGGCCCTCGGCGATGCAGATCAGCGCGTCGTGCGCCTCGTAGTCTTCCGCCGTGGCGAAAAACGGCTCGTTGGCGGCGACCAGCGGAACGCCTTTGGCATAGGCGAGGTCGAGCAGCACGCCTTCGGTGGCACGCTCCCCCGGCGCGTCGTGGCGCTGCAGCTCGACATAGAGCCGATTGCCGAACAGACGCAGCAGCTGGTCCAGCCGCACGCCGGCAAGCTCCATCTGGCCGCCGGCGATGGCCGCGTCGAGCGGACCGCCCGGCCCGCCGGTCAGCGCGATGAGGCCCTCGGTCGCCCCCTCCAGCCAAGTCCGCTTGACGTGCGGCGGTTCGCCCGAGGGCGTCTCCAGGAAGGCGCGCGAGGAGAGCCGCATGAGGCTGCGGTACCCCTCCTCCCGCGCGGCCAGCAGGACGAGCCGAGGCCGCGCGACCGCCTGGCCGTTTCCCCGCGCCCCGGCCTCGGTGTCACCGAAGTCGATCGACAGCGCCGTGCCGATGATCGGCTGCACCCCGGCGTCCGCCATCTTCTCGGAAAACTCGAGCGCGCCGAACATATTGTCGCTATCGGTAAGGGCCAGCGCCGGCTGCCGGTCGGCCTTGGCGAGCTGGGCCAGCCGGGCAATCGTCAGCGCCCCTTCCAATAGCGAATAGGACGAGTGCACGTGCAGGTGCACGAAATCGACGTCCACGCTCACTTAAGGTCCTCGCAGGCGGAATCGGCCACACCTCGACGAGGATGCTTGCGGCGCCCAGCCGCGCGTGTCCACTGGCTTAGCCGCGCCTGTCCACCGTTTTGACTCGTCATGCGCGGGCTTGTTGTTGGGCGCGCGCATCCATCAAAACGTCAGTCAATTAGAAGCCCATGAATTGCCGGATGAAGCCCGGCAATGCTGAGGGCGCCCGCCGGGCTATAGCGTCGCGATGATCTGGGCCCACACCGCCACCATGCCGAGAAACAGGGCAAGGGACGCCAGGGTCGCGGCTTCGGCCATAACAACGCGGATCACGGTTTCCCTCCAGGCCTATAAGGAACAACACAAGAACTATGTTCCTGTTTCGTTCCAAAAGTCAAGAGCCTGCATCGACCTGGGGCTGGTGACCTTTTCGATGAGTCCCCGACGCAACGGTGAGAAGTAGAGCGTTGACACGTCGCATGCACGCGCGCGGGCCGGATTTGAACCCGCCGGTTGGAAGGAACAAGGATCTGGCAGTCCTTGATTGATCCGACGGTGCTCACGGGTAATTGGAGCGAGCCCAGGAAATCAGGGACGACAGGGCCGGGCCGCCGCCATATTCGTTGTCGCCTGAGGTGTTTTGTGCCGGCGTGCTTGCCTCGGCGCTCTGCACGCCGACCACGCGCGGCCACGGCTCTCCGTCCCACCAGCCCCACGCCGGCCCTCCCGAGTGCCCGGGCACGATATCGTTGAAGTGACCCAGCACGAAGCCGGTCTGGCCCGACGTGGACTGCGAGCCCACCGACGCCACGATGCAGTCGCCCTGAAAGGCCGGTCGCTCGGTTCCGCTGAGATCCACCGGATAGCCCATATGCTGCCAGAAGGTGCCGCTGTTCCAGTCGTCGTCATACGACCGGTATCCGGGATAGCCGACGACGTCGCCCATGCGGGTGTCGAGGACGCAGACCACATAGTCGAACGCAGTCTCAGTGTCGGTCAGGCCGTCGCCGCCGCTGACCTTGGTCCAGAAGATGACGCGCGTCGCCCACGCTTCGCCGAATGGAGTCGAGCCGTTGAAATAGGCCGGGCGGAAGCGGACCCAACCAGCCGTCTCGTCGGCGTTCCACTGGATAACGTGATTGCACGTGAGCAGGAGTCGGGAGCCGATCGTGCAGCCGGTGGCGGTGCCGAGCGGAGAATCGACGCGCCCGACCGTGCACCAGGGAAACGAGGTGTCGTTGTAGATGTAACGCTGATCGGGCGGGAAGACGTTCGTCGGCCGATCCAATCCACGCCCCAGCTTGCGATAGGCGGGAGGGTAGCGCACGTCGGATCGCCGCAGCGCGATCTTGCCGGGCACGTGGTCGACCTTGAGGTATTCGGGACGCAGGCCGGTCAGCTCCCGCAATGCGGCCCCCGGCTTGATCGACGTCCGATCAATGCGCTGCGTCGGGATCGTCTCGTATTCGAACCGGCGGCCCAGTTCCGCGCCACGGATTCGCACCCGAACGCGGTAGCGATCCGTCGCGCCGCGGACCCGCACCAGGTCGAGCTTCGAACCGGGCGGCAGCTTGAGCTGACCGAATGTCAGCTCGACGTATTGCGGCGGCTTGGCGCGCGCTCTGAGCGACTTCAATCGCCTGACCTGCTGCCCCGTCAGCGGCTTGGAAGGCAGTTCATCGCGGCTTTGGGTCTTCCTTCGTCCTCGCTTGGCCATGTGCGACTCTCCCTCGGCTTCGCCGTGAGCGGCGCCGCAATGAGCCACGTACTCCGATCGACGGCCGACGCGAACGGGCGTGAGAGCACGATGGCCAGACGCCTGGCGAGCCGGCGATCGTACCGCTCATTGAAGTCGAGCGCGACAATAACCTGCGCAGATGTTGTGCGGCGGTGATGTCACCGCCGCACGGCGCGGCGGGCGCGGAGGACGTGCACGCGCGTCAGGAACGTGTGCGTCACGAAGTGGTTCATGAGCATGTTGGTGGCGGGAATGGGATCGTTGTGATCGATCGTGAGACAGTGGCCGGCCTCATGGCTGATCAGCATGCCGGGATCGCCGTCGCCGCTGTCGTTCGTCGCGGCCCTAGCGCCACGCAGACGACAGCACCACGACCTTGGCGCCGACCTCGACGCGCTTGTAGAGGTCGATCACGTCCTGATTGATCATGCGGATGCAGCCGGAGGAGACGCTCCGGCCGATGGTCCACGGCTCGACGGTGCCGTGGATGCGGAACAGCGTGTCCTTGTTGCCCTGCCACAGGTACATGGCGCGCGCTCCCAACGGATTGCGCGGTCCGCCCGCCATGCCGATGCCGCTCCTGAGCTCGCTCATCTGCCGCATGAGCTCGGGCTGGCGCGAAAGCATCTCCTTGGGCGGATACCAGTCGGGCCACTCCTGCTTGTCGTGGATGGTCGCCACTCCCGACCAGCCGAAGCCTTCGCGTCCCACGCCGACGCCATAACGGATCGCCCGACCGCCGCCCTCGACGAAATAAAGATAGCGACTGTGCGGGTCGATGACGATGGTGCCCGGCTGTTCGTTGGTCGGATACGCCACCTCCTTGCGCAGATAGGCCGGGTCGACATCGGCCAGACGCAGTGCCGGAATCGGGAAAGGTTCGCCAGCCACGCCGGCGTAGAGGCTCGCATATTGACCCGCCGCGCTGGGGTCGAGCGCCGGCGTGATGTCCCTTGGCTGGACCACGACGTCGCGCGCATCGGGCGGGAGGGTCGGCGCGACCTGAAGCGGGGCGCGCGGCGGCGGCGCAGGAGAGCGCGGTCCGGCACTCCACCCCTGGCACGCCCATTGGTAGCGGTCGCAGTCCTGGGCGAACGCGCTGCCGTGGCTGATGAATGCACTGATGAGAATGAGAGAGATGGCCGCTACGCGCTGGTACAACATGTGCCGTCCGCCCAAGTGCAGCTGGATCGCCCCGGTGGAGGGCTCCCTCAGCCATATTATTGGTGCGCGAACTTTGGCGTAAATCGGACGCCGCTGCGGCCTGGGTTCTTGGTAAACGGCGCCGGCGCCGGAGCCCGGATGAGCATCAGCGAAATCCGGGAGCGGTCGCTCCCGTTTGCCGGCCGCAGGGCGGAATAGCGCAGCGTATTCCCAACTCCCGAGCCACACGGGCGCAATACGCTTCGCTATTGCGCCCTACAGCTGCTGCGCGCCTTACCGCTCAGCGAAGGCGGGATCCGCGGCCGCGTCACCGCGCGGAGTCCATTCCAGGGAGTAGTACTCGCCGCGGTCGCGGGCCCATGGATCGAAGCTGTTGACGACGTGCTTGAGCTCTCCCGCGAGCTCCGGCATGGCGCGCAGAAGCACACGCTTGAGCGGGGCCACGTCCTGATCTTCGTGACCGTTCGGCGCGCCGGGCTCCACCTCTTTGGCGGGGCCGCTGTTCATCACCCATTCGAGGCCGAACTGCGTGTAGAACTCGGGCCGGAAGCTCGAGGTGAAGAAGCGGTCGCTGAACAGCCGGCGCGACGCATTGACGATGAAGATCTGGAACTGCGTCTCGGAAATGGCGAAGCCGTGCGGACGCGTGGTTTCGGCGAGAAAGCCGACGACCACGTCCACGTCCTCGATGTTGTCGACCATGCTGCCGCCGTCCTGGCCGAGGCAATCATTGATCGGCGAACCGTCCTCTTCGCGCTGGGCGGTGGTGATGATCTTGGAGGCGTCGCAGCGGTGCTGCCCGTAAACTTCGCGCAGGGTCTTCACCAGGTCCTGCTGCTCGGCGAGCTCCTCGGGCTTCACGTTCGGCCGCCGGTCGACGAAATCGTCGAAGCTGGTCAGTTGTCGCAGACCGATCTGGCGACGGAACTCGTTGAAGCGCGGAACGCCGCGCTCACGGTCGCGGATGAGATCGAGCGCCGCGACGTCGATCTTTGAGTCGAGCCGCGGCGGCAGATCGAGGTTCTGCAGGAACTGCGGATGGTTGCGCAGCGCGAGCAGACCGAGACGCTGCCGTCCCATGGTCAAGGCCCAGTTCGCCAAGCCTTCCTTCTCCATCTTGGCGGTCGCCTTGCCGCGGAACGTGTCGATGACGGGGATCTTGTTGGCGATGGCATTGGGATCATCGACGTGGCGGAGCTCGAGCAGGTCCGGCACCAGCGGGTGCAGCCGATAGACCGTGGGGAACTCCTCGGGAAAGTTGAACGGCGAGCCGAAATGGTTGGTGCCGCCATTGACGTGGTCGGGATTGGCCACGCTCCAGGCGTCCTTGTTGGCGCCGAGCCCGACGATTCCCGGGCCCGCCGCGAAGGCGGAGAAGATCTGGTTTTGCTTTTTGGCGACGTCGGACTCTTTGAGCTTATCGACGATTCGCGAGAGGACGCGGGCGGCGAGCTCGTTATTCTTGAACAAGCCCGACCAGTTCGAATTCATCCCGATATATAGCGGCTCGTCGTAGAGGAGCTGCGTGGTCCACTCGATGGTGTGGATCTTGGCGATCTCGGCGGAAATGACCAGACGCGCGACCTGATACAGCTCTTCGTCGGACACCTGAGCGTAGGCGATCAGAGCATCCGGATTGTCCGGATTGCGCAGCCCGGAGTCGTCGTTCGGCCGGTCCTGCTGAACTTTTCGGAACGCGTCGATGAAGTTGTTGTGCTCGCGAACGAACAGATTGTGAAAGAAGCTCAATCCGATCGTCCAGTTATCGGGAAACGCGGTCGCTTCCTGCCCGGCCCATTCCGGCTGAATCGGATCGCCTTGCTGGAATACCGGCAGGTAGGCCGAGCGGTCGCCGGTATCGCTGCGGGCCGCCCTCACCTGCAGCTTGGCAGGGTCTGCGGGGTCGCGCTTGACGCGGCGCTGCGATCGCTCGTCGTAGCCGTAGATCTGCGAGGCGTCCCACCAGGCCGTCACGGTGTTGCGCGTGGTCTTGTGCGCGCGCTGCAGGCGCTCGACCTCCTCGTCGCCCTGTTTGGCTGTGAACCTGCCGGGAGGGGCGTCTTCGGCGATCAGCGCCGCCTCCATCTTGTCGTTCTGACGGCAGCCGAGCTCAGCGGCCCGTTCGGCGGACACGGGCCGCTCCTGATTATCGATCCGTTCGCTCAAGCAGCCGAGGTTTTCGAGCATCCTGCCCTGGTCGTTGCGCGCCTCGTTCAGGTGCGAGAACCAGTCATGGGTCATGAACTGGATCCAGTAGGCCGCCAGCACGTTGAAGAACGGCGCCTTCTTGTAGGCGCAGTCGGCCTCGGCCGACTCGCCCGCACCATGACCCTGATTGCAATCGCGCGCGTCCTTCTGGTCGCGCGTGAACAGCTTGCGGCTGATGACCTGCGGGTCGGGCTTGAGCAATGACAGCCTGTCCCCGTGCCGGTTCTTGGCGAGCAGGTCGCGCTGCAGATCCGGGAAGGTCGATTCGAACTCGACGTTGCGGGCGAACAGCTGGCCGGTCGATCCCATCGCCGGGTTGCGGATGTCGTTGCAGATGCCGCTCAGCGTCCGGTGCCGGATCGCCTCGCCCTTGCAGAGCTGCGACCCGTCCGCCGCAATCTCCACCGCGCCGATGCTCGGATGATCGGCCGGCAGCCGCATCTCGTTCCAGGTCTTCAAGACCGAGCCGTCGACCTCGCCGTCGCCGGTCACGTATTGCTGGAAGGTCTTGTTGTCGAAAAGATTGAACTTGATCAGCTCCATCCGCTGATATTCGAGATTGGCCAGCGCGTGGTTGATCCCATTCTTATTGCGCAGGTGCAGGCGCGACTTGGAGCGCGCATCTGCCGTCCCCCAATAGTTCTGCCAGTCCACCCATGGCGTATGCATCTGCGCGACCGCTTTTTGGCCGCCCAGGCAACGCGCTTCCACGTCGTCGTCGAGCTTGCCTTCGAACCGCTTGGTTCGCACGGCGGCGATCGACCGCACGTGAGGTTCGTCTCTTTGCAACAGAGACTTGGCACAGGCCCTGGTTACACCACGCTCCTCCTGGACATCCGAGCGCGTGGGTGTTGCAATCAGACCGAGGACGGCTGGCGCGACCACAGCCGCGATGGCGAGAAACCGACGTCGCATTTTCATCCTCCCTGTCCCAAGGGTTGATCCGCGAGAGCGGAGCATAACTGCAAGCGGCAGCTCGTTCGGTGTGAAGCCGATCACACCTTGTCCGTCTTTTCGCTGTTGATTGCGTCCAGGGTGTTGGGGGTGACGTGGCGCTCCTGCCCGCGGACATCACGCGGGCGGTGGTCCGCGTTCGCGGCGCTTGCTAGGTTCGCCCTCCTTTCCCCACCTCGGGCAGGCGTTGGATTCCCTCACCATAATCCTGATGCTGCTGGCGGCGCTGCTGCACGCCGGCTGGCATAGCCTGGTGAAGTCGGGGGCAGACCAGATGGTCACCCTGGCCGGCATGGGGATGGTCGCCTCGCTCGCCGCCGTCGCGGCGCTTCCCTTGGTGCCAGTCCCGCCGCCGGCGGTGTGGCCGGTGCTCGCAGTCTCGGTCGCGCTGCACGTGGGCTACAAGCTCTGCCTCTCACGCGCCTATGCGCATGGCGAGCTGGGCGAGGCCTTTCCCCTGGCGCGCGGCATGGTCCCGCTGTTCGCCACCGTGATCGCGCTCACGACGCTCGGTCAGGTTCCGAGTACCGGGCAGGCGCTCGGCATCGGCGCCGTCTCGGCCGGCATCCTGGCGGTGATGCTGGACCGTCAGACCCAAGCGAACTGGCGCCTGTGGATGGCGGCAGCGGGCGCCGGCTTGGCGGTCGCCGGGTATTCGGTGCTCGATGCCTATGGGATCCAAGTGTTCGGCGACTGGCTGGGATTCACCGCTTGGCTGATCGTCATCGACAATATCGTTTTCCTCGCCACCAGCCGGCTCGCGCGCGGAGCGGCGCTGTGGCGGCACCTCGGGGCCATGAAGGGGCGCGTGCTCGCCTCCGGCGCCCTTGGCTTGGCATCATTCTGTGTGTTCCTGTGGGCGTTGAGCCGCGGCCCGGTCGGCGCCGTTTCGGCCCTGCGGGAAGTGAGCATGCTGTTCGCCATCGGGCTTGGCGCACTGTTGCATCACGAGGCCCTGTCGGCGGCGCGCCTTGCCGGGGCCCTATTGATGGTCCTCGGCGTGGTGGCGATTGCGGCATCGAACTAAACCGCCGACGCCGGGCTCGCATGCGCCGGGCGCGGGGAACAGCCCGGTCTGCCGTGGTGTTTATGCGTCGGGGGCGTGCGGGAGATTTCACATGCGCTTGATATCGGCCGCCCTGGCGGTCGGCGCGTTCGGGCTGTTCGCGAGCATCCACTCTGCCAACGCCGAGATCACCTATCCCTGGTGCGCCCAATATGGCGACCCCGACGGCACCAGAAACTGCGGGTTCTCGAGGCTGGACCAGTGTCGCGCGGCGGTCAGCGGCAACGGCGGGTATTGCGAGCAAAACCCGATGTATCGTCCGGCCGTCGAAAACCCGACACCCCGCAAACCGCGCCGTTAGGAGCCATCACCCCGAAAAACTGGTATGGCTTTTCGGAAAAGATCATGCTCCAGCAATGAGCTAGAAACCAACCCTCGGAGGCTTCCCATGCGAATAGCACTTGCCGTGGCGATGGCGACTGTGCCGATGCTGCTGATGCCGGCCTCCGCGCAGGCGCAGAACTATCCCTGGTGCGCCGAGTACGGCATGCAGGGAACGAGCAACTGCGGCTTCGTGACGGCGCAACAATGCATGGCCGCGCTCAGCGGCAATGGCGGGTATTGTGCGCAAAACCCGATGTTCCGTCCGGGCCCGGACAGCGTGCCGCCACCCCGGAGAGCCCGCCGGTAAATCCGGCCACCGGCGTGAGGACGCGCCATGCGAACCTCGCTTGCCGTCGCGATCGCGATCCTGCTTCTGCTCCTGATGGAGATGGACGGCGCGGTCGCGCAGAACTATGCCTGGTGCGCGGAAGCCATCAAGGGCGGCGGGCGAAACTGCGGATTCGTGTCATGGGAGCAATGCATGGCCACGGTCAGTGGCAACGGCGGGTATTGCGAGCAAAATCCGATGTATCGCCCGGAACTTGAAAGCGCCGTGCCGTCCGGCAAGCGGCGCCGGTGATGAAGATGCAAGAGTTTCCCATGCGGACGTCACTTGCCCTCGCGCTCGCCGTGCCGGTGCTGCTCCTGATGCAGATGGATGGCGCGCTCGCGCAGAACTACCCCTGGTGCGCGCAGTACAGCATCAGGGGCGGAGCGCGGAACTGCGGCTTCGTCACCTACCAGCAATGCATGGCGACGGTCAGCGGCATTGGCGGCTATTGCGAACAGAACTTCATGTACCGCCCGGGCGACGACCGGCCGGTGCGGCGGAAACGCTACCGGACGCCCGGGTGATCGGCGCCGTTAGGTCACCTCCACGACCATTCCGTCCTGGATGGTGACGCGGCGATCCATCTTCTCCGCCAATTCCATGTTGTGGGTGGCGACCAGGGCGGCGAGACCGGAGGCGCGCACGAGCTGATCGAGCGCACCGAAGACGTGGCCGGCGGTACGCGGATCGAGATTGCCGGTGGGCTCGTCGGCGAGCAGCACGCGCGGGGCGTTGGCGACCGCCCGCGCAATCGCGACCCGCTGCTGCTCGCCGCCCGACAGCTCGGCCGGGCGGTGGTCGAGGCGGTCCTTGAGCCCGAGATAGCTGAGAAGCTCGGCAGCACGCAGCCGCGCCTCGGTCCGGCTCAAGCCGCGGATCATCTGCGGCAGCATCACGTTCTCCACCGCGGAAAATTCCGGCATCAGGTGGTGGAACTGATAGACGAAACCGATCTCGGTGCGCCGCAGGGCGGTGCGCTGCGCATCCGACAGATCAGAGGTGGCCACCCCGTTGACATAGACCTCGCCGGCATCCGCGTGCTCGAGCAGGCCGGCGATGTGCAGGAGCGTCGACTTGCCGGCGCCCGACGGCGCGACCAGGGCCACCGACTCGCCCGGCCACAGCACCAGCTCCGCGCCGCGCAGGATCTCCAGCGTCGCGTCGCCCTGCCGGTAGCGCTGCTCGATGGCGGTGAGGAAAACCGCGGGTTTCAGCTCGTTCATCGCGGCTTATTCACTCATATCGCAGCGCTTCGACGGGGTCGAGCCGCGCCGCCCGCCACGACGGATAGAGCGTCGCCAAAAGCGACAGCGTCAGCGCCATGACCACCACCGCAGCGGTCTCGCCCGGGTCCATTTCGGCCGGCAGCCGCGACAGGAAATAGAGCTCGGGCGAGAACAGCTCGGTGTTGGTGAGCCACGATACGAATTGGCGGATCGACTCGACGTTGAGGCAGATGAGCGTACCGACGAGAAACCCCATCAAGGTCCCGATCACGCCGATCGAGGCGCCGGTGATGAGAAAGATGCGCATGACGGCGCCTTGCGTGGCGCCGATCGTGCGCAGGATCGCGATGTCGCGGCCCTTGTCCTTCACCAGCATGATGAGGCCGGAGATGATGTTCAGCGCCGCCACCAGCACGATCAGCGTGAGGATGAGGAACATCACGTTGCGCTCGACCTGCAGCGCGTTGAAGAAGGTCGCGTTGCGCTGGCGCCAGTCGACCATGAAAATCTGCCGTCCGGCGGCCTCCGTGATCAGCCGGCGGAAGCGATCGATACGGTCCGGATCAGCGGTATAGACCTCGATGGCGGTGACATCGCCGCTGCGGTTGAAATAGAGCTGCGCCTCCGGCAGCGGCATGAACACAAAGGCGGCGTCGTATTCCGACATGCCGATCTCGAACACCGCCGCCACCTTGTAGACCTTGATCCGCGGGGTCGTGCCCATGGGGGTGACGGCGCCGCGCGGTGCCACCAGGGTGATGTTGTCGCCGGCGCGGAGCGACAATTGATCGGCCAGCCGGCGGCCGATCGCGACCCCCTGCCCTTCATCGAACCCTTCGAGCGATCCCTGCTTGATGTTGTTGGCGACCGACGGAAGCTGGGCGAGGTCGCGCGCCCGCAAACCCCGGACCAGCACGCCGGCGGCGCCAAACGGCGAGGACGCGAGAGCCTGGCCTTCGACCAGCGGCGCGGCGAGAATGACGCCGGGAATTTGCGCGATCCGGGCTGACACCGGCTCCCAATCGGTGAGCGGCGTTTCCAGCGGCTGGACCAGCAGGTGGCCATTGAGGCCGAGAATCTTGCCCAGGAGCTCCTTGCGAAAGCCGTTCATCACCGCCATCACGATGATCAGCGTCGCCACGCCCAGCATGATGCCGAGGAACGAGAACCCGGCGATGACGGAGATGAATCCTTCCTTGCGCCGCGCCCGCAGATAGCGGCGCGAGATCATCCACTCGAACGGCGCGAAGGGGCGCGTCCCGGTCGGCTCAGTCATGAGGTCTGATCCCGGCTTCCGCATTTCATCCGATTCTGGCGGATGAAAGCGAATGTTTGCGGCGAATTCTGCATGTCGTGAACAGAATTATGGCGCCGTCGGCGCCGACGCGATCCGCGCCACCATGTCGGCCGCGCTCATGAGCTCGCGCGACCCGTCGGCCCGCCGCTTGAGCTCGAGCTTACCCTCGGCCAACCCCTTCGGCCCCACCAGCACCTGCCGGGGAATGCCGATGAGATCGGCGGTCGCAAATTTGGAGCCGGGCCGCTCGTCGAGGTCATGGTAGAGGACGTCGACGCCCTGGGCGGTCAGCTCGCGATAAAGCTGCTCGCAGGCGGCGTCGGTGTCGGCACTGCCCTGCTTGAGGTTGAGGATGATCGCCCGGAACGGCGCGACCGAGTCCGGCCAGATGATCCCGGCGTCATCATGCGAGGCCTCGATGATGGCGGCGACCAGGCGGGAGACGCCGATGCCGTAGGAGCCGCCATGCACCGGCCGCTCCACCCCGTCCGGCCCGGAGACGACGGCCTTCATCGGCGCGGAATACTTGGTCCCGAAGTAGAAGATCTGTCCGACCTCGATGCCGCGGGTGTGAATACGTTTGTCGGGAGGAACCTCGCGCTCGAAGCGGGCGGCGTCGTGCACGTCCTCCGTCGCCGCATAGAATTTGGTCCATTCGCGGATGATCGGCGTCAGGTCGGCATCGTAATCGACATCGGGGCCGGGGACCGGAACGTCGAGAATGTCCTTATGGCAGTAGACCGCCGACTCGCCCGTCTGGGCGAGGATGAGGAATTCGTGGCTGAGGTCGCCGCCGATCGGCCCGGTCTCCGCCCGCATCGGGATGGCCTTCAGGCCCATCCGCGCGAAGGTGCGCGAGTAGGCGACGAACATCCGGTTGTAGGAGAGGCGCGCCGCCGCCTCATCGATGTCGAAGGAATAGGAATCCTTCATGAGGAACTCGCGGCCGCGCATGATGCCGAAGCGCGGCCGCTGCTCGTCGCGGAATTTCCATTGGATGTGGTAGAGGATCTTCGGCAGATCGCGATAAGAGCGGACATAGGCGCGGAAGATTTCCGTGATCATGTCCTCATTGGTGGGCCCGTACAGAAGCTCGCGCTCCTGGCGGTCTTTGATGCGGAGCATTTCCGGTCCGTAGGCGTCGTAGCGACCGCTCTCGCGCCACAGGTCGGCGAGCTGCAGTGTCGGCATCAACAGCTCGATCGCGCCGGCGCGGTCCTGCTCCTCGCGCACGATCTGCTCGATCTTCTTCAACACGCGAAAGCCGAGTGGCAGAAAGGCATAAATTCCTGCCGCCTCCTGCCGCAGCATGCCGGCGCGCAACATCAGCCGATGGGAGACGATTTCGGCTTCTTTGGGAACTTCGCGCAGGATGGGCAGAAAGTAACGCGACAGGCGCATGGCCTTGGACTCACGGTGGGCGGGCAAGAGCCGGTAGCCCGCATGGAGCGAAGCGGAATGCCGGGGAAGGGCATCCCGGGTTGCGCTTCGCTCCATCCGGGCTACGAACCCCAGATTCGCCAGCGGGTGGAGTGAAACCGTATCGCCGCCACAAAAACAAGGGGCGGTACGGCTGCGGCCGGTCGCGTGACGCGGCGGTCACCGAATCGCGGCATTTCTCGCTTCGCCCCGGGTGTCGGCTCGGTCGCGTTAAACGGTTTTCGTTTTTTCGCCGGTCGCGTTGCCGTTGAGTGATGACAAGCGGCTTGGGATAGTTTAGGTTTCTGAAACGTCAGGCGAAGGTGGGGGAAGAACTCGACTTCGTCTAGCGGTCCAAGTCGTGGGAGGAGAGCCCTGTAGCGCTCAAAACGCGCCGCCCGAAAATCATAAGCAAGGTCGGGAGCAAGGGTCACGGAAAGGACGCATATCGAGCAGGGCATCGGCCCTGCTCTTTTTTTTCGCCACGGCATTTTGCCGAGAAAAAGCCCCGTCGAAACGGGGCCAAGTCTAATGGGAGGAAATGCCCCAATGGGGCGGATTTGTTGCTACCTGAGTCGCAGGGTTGCGCAAAGGGCTAAATCACAACCACCTATCGATTGCGCCATAAGTGTTGCAGGGTCGCCACATCGACTGGGGATAAGTTTTTTATTCGAGACGCGGAACAAAGCTGGTGCAGGCGCATTATCCCGACGCTGGACGGCTCTGCATCCCCTCAGTTTCCCCTCCGTCCACATGATTTGCCCCGGCCGTCCCCGGCCGGGGCTTTTTCTTTGGGCTGTAGCCTGGATGGGCAGCGGAGTCCGGGATGGGCCGCGCCTGCACGTCGCTATCGCTCACGGAGCTACATCAGGGCAGCAGGCCGAACAGGGTCGCAAGATCGTCGAGCGTGACCAGCCGGTTGATATAGGCGAGTGCCGTCAACGCGAAGACCACGCTTGCCACCAGGGTGGTCCAGATAAGCTTCGCTCCGAGGTGCGGGATTGCCGGCGCGCCCGGATCGCTGCCGGGGACCACGTCCCCGCTCTCCGCCTGGCTGCGGACTCCCCACGGCAATACCGCAAACAGGACAACCCACCAGATGATGAAGTAGATGGCGACCGCCGTGGTCCAGGACATCGGGGCGAATGGCGAATGGCGAGTGGCGAATAGCGGAAGAGGAATAGACTGCCGTCCCGCTCTTGTCCTCCTCTATTCCCCCTTCGCTATCGCCATTTGCGCCGTTTTAGGCCTGCTCCAGCTCCACCAGGGTGCCGCAAAAATCCTTGGGATGCAGGAACAAGACCGGCTTTCCGTGCGCCCCCATCTTGGGCTCGCCGTCGCCCAGCGCCCGGGCGCCTGCGGCCTTCAAGGCATCGCGGGCGGCAACGATGTCGTCGACCTCGTAGCAGACGTGGTGGATGCCGCCGTCAGGGTTCCGCTCGAGAAACTTGGCAATGGGAGAGGCCTCGCCCAGCGGGCTGATGAACTCGATTTTTGTGTTGGGCAGGTTCACGAAGACAGTCGTCACGCCATGATCGGGCTGCGGGACCGCCGCCGAGACCTCAGCGCCGAGCTGGTCGCGGTAGATGGCGACCGCCTTGGCGAGATCGCGGACCGCAATGGCGACATGATTGAGCCGGCCGATCATTGGCACCTCCGGTGCGGCGAATGGCGAGTAGCGAATAGCGGCAGACCGTGGCAACCCTCCTGCCCCATTCGCCAGTCGCTACTCGCCATTCGCCGTTTTCAAACTGCCAACACGTGCACGTGGCACATGGGCTTCTTGCCCCAATGTTGGGCGATGGCCGAGCGCACCGCGCCGCGGACGGCCTCGGCGAGCGCATCGGGATCGCCGCGACGCGCGCGCGGCAGTGACTCGAACGTCTCCATCACGGCATCATAGGCAACGTCGTCGAGCGTGGCTCCGTCGGCCGTCTCTTGCGGGATGCCGGTGAGCTCAATCTCGGGATCGGTGGCGAGGTCGCCTTTGCGGGTGATGGCAAGGGCAATCGATACCATGCCGGCAAAGCTCAGGCGCCTGCGGTGCGGGACCGTGGGGGCGTCCGCCTCGACCAGCAGCCGGCCATCCTTGTAGATGCGGGCGGCCGGGACTTCATCGATGATGGCGGCGGGCCCGGGCGCCAAGCGGACGAGATCCCCGTTCTCGCACACGACAACCTCAGGCACCTGCAGCGCACGCGCGATGGCGGCATGTTCGGACAAATGCAGGGCTTCGCCGTGCACCGGAACGACGATCCGCGGCCGGACCCAGCCGTACATCTCTTCGATCTCGGCCCGCCGGGGATGGCCGGAGACGTGGACCAGATGGGTGCGATCGCTGATGACCTCGATCCCCTGGCGGATGAGGCCATTCACCACGCGCCCAACCTCTTTCTCGTTGCCGGGAATGGTGCGCGAAGAAAAAATCACCCGGTCGCCGCGGTCGAGGGTCACCGACGGATGCTGCGCCTCGGCAATGCGGGCGAGCGCGGCACGCCCCTCTCCCTGGCTCCCGGTGCACAAGGCCAGGATGCGCTGGCGGGGCAGCGACTGGTAGGCATCGATCCCGCGGAAGTCCTGGATGCCGTCGAGGTAGCCGGTCTCGCGGGCAACCTGAACGATCCGCTCCATGGCGCGACCGACGACGACGACCTCGCGGCCGGCGGCGCGCGCCGCCAGGGCGGCGGAGCGGATGCGGCCGACATTGGACGCGAAGGTGGTGACGGCGACGCGTCCGGGCGCGCTCGCGACCAGCTCGGCGAGCGTCTTGGCGACGTCGCTCTCGGACGGTGACCGCCCGTCGCGGACCGCATTGGTGGAATCGCCGATCAGGGCCAGAACGCCCTCGTCGCCGAGCGCCCTCAGCCGTCTTTCGTCAGTCGGCGCGCCGATGACCGGCGTCGGGTCGATCTTCCAGTCACCGGTATGCAGGATGACGCCGAGCGGCGTGCGGATGACCAGGGCATTGGATTCCGGAATCGAATGGGCGACCGACACGTATTCGAGCTCGAAAGCGCCGACCGAGAAGCGCCCGCCGAGCGGGATGATCTTGACCGGGATCTCCGGAGCGCCGGGCTCGCCCTCGCGCTTGGCCTGAAGCAGTGCCGCCGTGAACGGCGTGGCGTAGACCGGAACCTGCAGCTGCGGCCACAGGTCCAGGAGGGCGCCGATATGATCCTCGTGGGCATGGGTCAGCACGATGCCGGCGAGGTTTCGCCGCTCCTCGACGAGATAACGGATGTCCGGATAGATGAGGTCGACCCCCGGAAGGTGCTCCTCGCTGGCGATCGACATGCCGACATCAACCGCGAGCCAGGTCCGGCGGCCCTCTTGGCCCAGCCCGTAGATCGCGAGATTCATCCCGATCTCGCCGACCCCGCCCAAGGCGGCGAAGACGAGCTCGTCGCGGGGGGCGATCATGCCGGCTGCGCCAGTGGAAACACGTCGCCGGCGGCGATGGCCTGCATCGTTCCGTCGGCCAATCGGAGGACCAGGCGGCCGGCGCCGTCGAGCGTCTCGAACCGGCCTTCGAGCTCCTGGTCGCCAACGAGGACGCGGGTGGGACCGCTGAGCCCGGCGGCGCGCTGCAGCCAGTCGGCGCGGACCGCTGGGAAGCCGTTCCCGCGATCCCATTGCGCCAGACGATCCAGCATCGTGCGCGACAACACGCGAAACAGATCTCGAGGATCGGCAGCGAGTCCATGCGCCGCAAGATCGGTCGCCGGAAACGCGAGGTCCGACGGATGATGGGCACAATTGACGCCGATGCCTAGGGCGACCGCAAGGGGTGCTGTGCTGGCGCCCTCGCCTTCGATCAGGATGCCGGCGCACTTGGCGCCGCCGATGAGCACATCATTCGGCCACTTGATCGCAAGCCTGAGCGCGCTGGCCGGGGCCGCCGGCGCGGCCAATGCGAGCTTCATGATCGCGTCATGGATCGCAAGGGCGGCAACGAACGACAGCTCGGCCGCGCGATGCGGCGGCGACGGATCGGTCAGGAGCAGCGTCGCATAGAGGTTGCCCGGGGCGGACACCCAGGCGCGTCCACGCCGGCCGCGACCCGCCGTCTGTCGGGAGGCGGTGATCCACAACGGGCCTCGCTCGCCGGCTCGCGCCCGCGCGAGCGCCGCCTCGTTGGTCGAGCCGAGCGCCGCATGCGCTTCGAGCTGCACGCGCGCGCGGATCGCCGCGGGATCCAGTTGCATCAGAACAGCGACTTGGCGGCCGCCGCTGCCACATCGATGAGCGGCGCGGGGTACACGAAGAACAACAAGTTGAACAGGCCGGTCACGGCCAGCACCGCCTTGAGCTCCTGCGGCATCGGCGCGAAGCCCGGCTCGGGCTCGTCGAAATACATGATCTTCACGATCATCAGATAATAGTAGGCGCCGACCACGCTGGTGATCACGCCGATGACGGCGAGCATATACAGCCCGGCCTTGATGGCGGCGAGGAAGACGTAGAACTTGGCGAAGAAGCCGGCGAGCGGCGGGATGCCGGCGAGCGAGAACAGCAGCATGGCGAGGAAGAAGGCCATAGGCGGGTTGGTGCGCGCCAGGCCGGCAAGGTCGCGGATGTCCTCCAGCATGGCGCCGTCGCGCCGCATCGCCAGGATGCAGGCAAAGGTGCCGAGCGTCATGGTGAGATAAATCGCCATGTAGATGACGACGCCGCGCACGCCTTCCTCGGTGGCCGCCGCCAGCCCGATCAGCGCGAATCCCATATGGCCGATCGACGAATAGGCCATCAGGCGCTTGATGTTGCGTTGGCCGATCGCGGCGAACGCGCCGAGCGCCATCGAGGCGATGGCGACGAACACCAGGATCTGCTGCCATTGGGTGGTGATCCCGGGAAACGACGCGATGGTCGCGCGCACGAACATGGCGATGCCGGCGACCTTGGGAGCGGCGGCGAAAAAGGCGGTGATCGGGGTAGGCGCGCCCTCGTAGACGTCGGGCGTCCACATATGGAATGGCACGGCCGAGACCTTGAAGCAGAATCCGGCAAACAGAAACACGATGCCGAACACGAGCCCGAGGCCGCCTTCGCCGGCGGCTTGCGCGATGCCGGCGAAGCTGACGGTCCCGGTGAAGCCGTAGATCAGGGATGCGCCATAGAGCAGCATGCCGGAGGAGAGCGCGCCCAGCACGAAGTACTTGAGACCCGCCTCGGTCGAGCGTACCGAATCGCGATGGATGGCGGCGAGCACATAGAGCGAAAGGCTCATCAGCTCGAGACCGAGATAGAGTGCGATGAGGTCGGCCGCCGAGACGAGCAGCATCATGCCCAGGGTCGAGAGCAGGATCAGGATCGCATATTCGAATTTTTCCTGCTTCTCGGCGGCGAGGTAGCTCGGCGACATCACCAGCGCCGCCGCCGAACCGATGAGCGCCAGAACCTTCATCACGCGCGCGAAGCTGTCGAGCACGAAGCTGCCGCCGAACGTGACGACCTTGTCGCCCGGCACAGCGACCACTGCGAGGCCGGCGATGATGAGGAGCGCAATTGCGATGCCGTTGGCGCGTTGCGTCAGCCGTTCGCCGCGGTAATAGACGCCGAACATCAAGAGCGCCATGGCGCCAACCGCCAGCAGCAGCTCCGGCAGCGCCGGCAGCAAGGCGGGGACGGGAACGGGGTCGTTCATCGCGCGATCCTCGTCACTGGACGACCAGCGCGGCGGCCTTGGCAACGCCGAGCGCCTTCTCGTAATTCTCCAGGAGCGCCGTCACCGAGGCTGCCGACATGTCGAGCACCGGTTTGGGGTAGATGCCGAAGAAGATCGTCAGGATGACCAGCGGCGCCAGCACGATGATTTCGCGGCGGTCGAGGTCCATCATGCCGGCGAGGTGCGGCTTGAGCGTTCCGAAAATGATCTTGCGGTAGAGCCACAGTGCATACGCGGCCGACAGGATCACGCCGAGGGTGGCGAGAGTCGCCACCGCGGTGTTGACCTGGAACGTTCCCAGCAGCGAGAGAAACTCGCCGATGAAGCCGGACGTGCCGGGCAGTCCCACGTTGGCCAGCGTGAACACCATGAAGGCGGCGGCATAGAGCGGCATGCGGTTGACCAGCCCGCCATAGGCGGCAATCTCGCGCGTGTGCATGCGGTCGTAGATGACGCCGACGCACAGGAACAGCGCCGCCGAGACGATGCCGTGGGAAATCATCTGGAAGATGCCGCCTGCCACCCCCTGCGTGGTCGCGGCGAAGATCCCCATGGTGACGAAACCCATGTGGGCGACCGAGGAATAGGCGATGAGCTTCTTGACGTCCTCCTGCATGAGAGCGACCAGCGAGGTGTAGATCACCGCCACGACCGAGAGCGCGAACATCAGCGGCGCCAAGTCGTGCGAGGCGGCCGGAAACATCGGCAGCGAGAAGCGCAGGAATCCGTATCCGCCCATCTTCAACAGGATGGCGGCAAGGATCACCGAGCCGGCGGTGGGCGCTTCGACATGGGCGTCGGGCAGCCAGGTGTGGACCGGCCACATCGGCAGCTTGACGGCGAACGAGGCCAGGAAGGCAAACCACAGCCATGTCTGCATGTGGCGCGGGAAGGCGTGCTGCAGCAGGGTCGGAATGTCGGTGGTGCCGGCGTCCCAGTACATCGCCATGATGGCGAGCAGCATCAGCACCGAGCCGAGCAGCGTATAGAGGAAGAACTTGAAGCTGGCATAGACCCGGCGCGGACCGCCCCATACGCCGATGATCAGGAACATGGGGATCAGGCCGCCTTCGAAGAACAGGTAGAACAGCACCAGATCGAGGGCGCAGAAGGTACCGACCATCAGCGTCTCGAGCGCCAGAAACGCCACCATGTATTCCTTCACGCGCGTCTGGATCGGCTGCCAGCTGGCGATGATGCACAGCGGCATCAGGGCGGTGGTGAGGATCACGAACGGCAGGGAGATGCCGTCGACGCCCATGTGATAGTTGATGGCGCCACCGAGCCACGGCCGCTTCTCGACCAGCTGAAATTCGGGAGAGGCGGCGTCGAAGCGCCACACCAGAATCAGCGAGATGATGAAGGTGACGAGCGTGGTCCACAGCGCCACCCAGCGAGCGTTGCGCTTGGCCGCCTCGTCCTCGCCCTGAATCCCGAGGATGAAGAGCGCGCCGACCAGCGGCAGGAACGTGGTGACGGACAGGATCGGCCAAGACATCAGTGCGCCCCGGCGAACATGAACCACGTGATCAGGGCGGCGACGCCGATCAGCATGGCGAAAGCATAGTGGTAGAGATAACCGGTCTGCAGGCGGACGACGTTGCGGGTGACGTCGATCACCCGCGCCGAAACGCCATCGGGGCCGAAGCCGTCGATCACCCACTCATCGCCGAACTTCCACAGAATCCAGCCGAGCCGCTTCACGGGATTGACGAACAGAACGTCGTAGATTTCGTCGAAGTACCATTTGTTGAGCAGGAAACGGTAGAGCGGCTCCTGGCTGCGCGCGAGCTCGGCCGGGAGGTCCGGCCGGCGGATATAGAACTGGTAAGCCACCGCAAAGCCGGCGAGCATCATGAGGGTCGGAAGCTGCGCGACCAGCACCGGCGTATGGTGCATGTCGTCGAGATTGCCCGGCACCATCTTGATCGACTCGCGGAAGAACTCAGCCGCCTCGTGACCGGCAAAGTACGCATAGAACGGGTAGCCGGCCAGGATCGAACCGGCGGCCAGCACGCCGAGCGGCACCAGCATGACCAGCGGGCTCTCGTGGGCGACCTCGTAGTGATCACGATCGTGCGGCTGCCCGTGGAACGTCTTGAAGATGAGCCGCCAGGAATAGAACGCGGTCAATGCCGCGGCGATCACGGTGAGCAGGAAGCCATACGCCGCGAAGGCGTTCTTGCCCGCATAGGCCGCTTCAATAATGGCGTCCTTGGAGAAATAGCCGGCCGTGAACGGAAAGCCGGTGAGCGCCAGCGTGCCGATGACCATCGTCCAGTAGGTGAACGGGATCTTGTCCTTCAAGCCGCCCATGAGCCGGATGTCCTGCTCATGATGCATGGCGCGGATGACCGAGCCCGAGCCCAGGAACAGCAGGGCCTTGAAGAACGCGTGCGTGAACAGGTGGAACATGCCGACCGAATAGGCGCCGACGCCCATCGCCACGAACATGTAACCGAGCTGCGAGCAGGTCGAATAGGCGACGATGCGCTTGATGTCGTTCTGCACCAACCCCACGGTCGCGGCGAAGAAGGCGGTGGTGGCACCGATGAAGGTGACGAAAGCGGCGGCATTGGGGGCGGCTTCGAACAAAGGCGAGAGCCGCGCCACCATGAAGACGCCGGCGGTCACCATGGTGGCGGCGTGGATCAGGGCCGAGACCGGCGTCGGCCCCTCCATGGCATCGGGCAGCCAGGTATGGAGCAGGAACTGCGCCGACTTTCCCATCGCGCCCATGAACAGGAGAAGGCAGATGAGAGTGAGCGCATCGGCCTCGCGCCCGAGGAAATGGATGGTCTTGCCGGAGAGCGCCGGCACCTGGGCGAACACGGTCTCGAGGTCGATGGAACCGACCAGCATGAACACGGCGAAGAGGCCGAGCGCAAAGCCAAAATCGCCCACCCGGTTGACGATGAAGGCCTTGATGGCGGCGGCATTCGCCTCGGGCTTATGGTACCAGAAGCCGATGAGCAGATAGCTCATCAAACCCACGCCCTCCCAGCCGAAGAACAGTTGCGCCAGGTTGTCCGCGGTCACCAGCATCAGCATGGCGAAGGTGAACAGCGACAGGTAGGCAAAGAACCGTGGGCGGTACGGGTCCTCGTCCATGTAGCCGATGGAATAGAGATGGACGAAGGCCGAGATCGTGGTCACCACCACCAGCATCACCGCCGTCAAGGTGTCGACGCGCAGCGCCCAGTCGACGTGGAGACCGCCTGAGTTGATCCAGGTAAGCACCGGAACGCGTGTGTCGTGGTGGCCGAAGCCGACATACACGAACGCGATCCACGACAGCACCATGGAGGCAAACAGCAGCGCCGTGGTGACGAGCTCGGCCTCGCGCGAGCCGACTGCCGGCGGCTGCGGCTCGACCGGCTCGGCGTGCGAGGGATGGATGACCGCGGCGTGTCCGGTGAGCGGCGGAGCGCCGCGCGGATGGTCCTCGGGCACCGGCCCGTGGGCATGATCCTCGGCGCCCGCCGTCGGCGTGCCGCCAGGATGACGGGCACGCGCGCCGGCGAGCGCGATGAGGCCGGCGATGATGCAGCCGAGCAGCGGCAGGAAGACGATCGCCTGGTACATCGGCGCTCAGCCCTTCATCAGATTGACGTCTTCGACCGCGATCGAGCCGCGGTTGCGGAAATAGACCGCCAGGATAGCGAGCCCGATCGCCGCCTCGGCAGCGGCGACGGTCAGCACCAGGAGCGCGAACACCTGGCCGACGAGGTCGCCGAGATGGGTCGAGAACGCAACCAGATTGATGTTGACGGCGAGCAGAATGAGCTCGATCGACATCAGAATGACGATCACATTCTTGCGGTTGAGAAAAATGCCGAGGATGCCGAGCGTGAACAGGACGGCGGCGAGCGCGAGGTAATGGCCGAGGCCGATGGTCATGGTCAGATCCCCTGCCCCGGCCGCACCTGCTTGAGCTCGACCGCGCTCTCGCGCGTGCGCGCCACCTGATCGGCGACGTTCTGGCGGCGGACGTTGGGCTTGTGGCGCAACGTGAGCACGATCGCGCCGATCATCGCCACCAGCAGCACCAGGCCGGCGATCTGGAAGAAGTAAGCGTAGCGCGTGTAGAGCACGAGGCCGAGCGCTTCGGTGTTGGAATACACTTCGGGCGGCGGAATCGGTGCCGTGATCGTCTTGGGAACGCCCGGACCGATCGCCCACACGGCGACCACGAGCAGAAGCTCGACCAGGAACACCACGCCGATCAAGGCGCCGATCGGCAGGTAGTTGAGAAAGCCCTGGCGCAGCTCGGCGAAATCGACGTCGAGCATCATCACCACGAAGAGGAACAGAACGGCGACCGCGCCGACATAGACGACGATCAGGATCATCGCCAGGAACTCGGCGCCCATCATCACGAACAGGCCGGCGGCATTGACGAAGGCGAGAATGAGAAACAGCACGGAATGAACGGGGTTGCGCGCGGCGATGACCATGAAGGCCGAAGCCACGCACAGACCGGCAAACAGGTAGAAGAACAGGGCCGTGAGAATCATGTGGCTATCCGCCCGTTGCGGGCGGCCGTTCCTAGCGTGCCCGTGCCACGGCGTAAACCGGACTTACGTCACACCCGGCGAACATTCCGCCCTCATCCTGAGGAGGCCGCGCAGCGGCCGTCGCGAAGGATGAGGCCGCCTCGGCCTTACCCTTCGAGACGCCGCCTTTCGGCGGCTCCTCAGGGTGAGGAAGAAAAACCGCGCCGGTTGCCCCTCAGCGATACGGCGCATCGAGGGCGATGTTCTTGGCGATCTCGCGCTCCCAGCGGTCGCCATTCGCGAGCAGGCGCTCCTTGTCGTAGTACAGCTCTTCGCGCGTCTCGGTGGAGAACTCGAAATTCGGTCCCTCGACGATGGCATCCACCGGGCAGGCTTCCTGGCACAGGCCGCAATAGATGCACTTCACCATGTCGATGTCGTAGCGCGTGGTCCGGCGCGTGCCGTCGTTGCGACGCGGGCCGGCCTCGATGGTGATCGCCTGCGCCGGGCAGATGGCCTCGCACAGCTTGCAGGCGATGCAGCGCTCCTCGCCATTGGGATAGCGCCGCAGCGCATGCTCGCCCCGAAACCGCGGCGACAGCGGGTTCTTCTCATAAGGGTAGTTGATGGTCGGCTTGGGCTTGAAGAAATAGCGCATCGCCAGGGCGAACCCCTGTACGAACTCCTTCAAGAACGCCGACCGGGCCGCCTGATCCAGCCGCATGTGCAGTCCTTTTCGTATCTATCCGCCGACCGTACGGCCGAACCAGTAGCCGAGGGCGGCAAACGCCGCGATGTCGATGCCGAGCACCAGTCGCCGCATCAGCGACAGCTTGCGCTCGAACGCTTCGCGTTCTTCCGAGGTCTGCGAACGGTCGAGCTTTCGCAGCCTTCCCTCAGCCACCGAGATGACCACCCCGTAATTGATCACCCCGATCACCACGCCGACGAAGGCGCCGATGAAGCCGGGCAGCGAATACTCCACGTCCGTTCCGTCTCAGCCCGGCGCCAGCCCGGTGAGTTGCAGCACCGCTGCGACGATCACCACCATGGCCAGCGAGAGCGGCAGGAACACCTTCCAGCCCAGCCGCATGAGCTGATCATAGCGGTAGCGCGGCACGAACGCCTTCACCATCGCGAACATGAAGAAGACCGCCAGCGCCTTCAGCGTGAACCACAGGACTCCGGGAATCCAGGTGAACGGCACGACCGGGAACGGCGGCAGCCAGCCACCCAGGAACAGGATCGTGCACATGGCGCACATGGTCACGATCGCCACGTACTCGGCCAGCATGAGCAGCATGTAAGGCGTTGAGCCATATTCCACCATGTAGCCGGCCACGAGCTCGGATTCGGCTTCCACCAGATCGAACGGCGGCCGATTCGTTTCGGCCAGCGCCGACACGAAGAACACGATGAACATGGGGAACAGCGGCAGCCAGAACCAGTTGAACAGGCCGAACCGGCCATCCTGCGCGGCGACGATGTCGGTGAGGTTGAGCGACCCGACGCACAGGAGCACCGTGATGATGACGAAGCCGATCGAGACCTCGTATGACACCATCTGCGCTGCCGAACGCAATGCGGCGAGGAACGCATATTTCGAGTTCGACGCCCAGCCCCCCATGATGATGCCGTACACGCCGAGCGAGGAGATGGCAAAGATGTAGAGGATGCCGACGTTGATGTCGGCAATGACCCAGCCGAGATCGACGGGAATCGCCGCCCACGCCGAGAGCGCGAGCACGCAGCTCACCAGCGGCGCGAGCAGGAATATGCCCTTGTTCGCCGCGGCCGGAACGGTCGGCTCCTTGAGAACGAACTTGAGCAGGTCGGCGAATGATTGCAGCAGCCCCCACGGCCCGACCACATTGGGACCACGCCGGAGCTGCACCGCCGCCCATACCTTGCGGTCGGCATAGAGCACGTAGGCGATGGCGATCAGCAGCACCACAAGCAGCAACACGCTCTGGGCGACGATGACGATCACCGGCCAGAGGTAAGTGGTCCAGAGCTCAGCCATGGGCTCAAGCAGTCCTATGCTTCGGCGAGATCGAGCCGACGCTCGATGCGCTCGACCCGTTGATCCAGACGATCCAGCCGCGTTGACATGCTTGCGTACTGTTGTTCCAGGATGCCAAGGCGTTCCTTGATTTCACGAATATCCCCTTGAATTGTATCGAGCCGGCCGTCAATGCGCCGAAGACGCTCCAGGATGAGATTTTCGACATCATTGGTCACGGCTCTACTCCGCCGCCGTCAACGCCGTAAGGCCTTCGGCCAAAGCCGAACACTCCGCCATCACCGCCGAGGCACGGGCGATCGGGTTGGCCAGATAGAAATCGGCGATCGGCGAGTAGAACGGCGTCTTGTCGCAGGTGCCGCCGCGCGCAGCGAGCGCGCGAAGGGCGGTCGGATCGGCCGGCGCGATCGTATCGATCCGCTGCAGGTGCGGATGCGACTTGAACATGGCGGCGCGCAGCTCTTTGAGCGAATCGTAAGGCAGTTTGGCGCCGAGCACGTCGGAGAGCGCGCGCAGGATCGCCCAGTCCTCGCGCGCCTCGCCCGGCGGGAAGGAGGCGCGGCTCGCCATCTGCACGCGGCCTTCGGTGTTCACGTAGATGCCGGATTTTTCCGGATAGGCGGCGCCCGGCAGAACGACGTCGGCGCGGTGGGCGGCGCGATCCCCGTGGGTGCCGAGATAGATCACGAAAGCGCCCGGCGCGACCTCGATCTCGTCGGCGCCGAGCAGGAAGACCACATCCAAGCCACCCGCCTTCGCCATGTCGAGCGCGCTCTGGCCGCCCTCGGCGGGCACCAGGTCGAGATCCAGCGCCGCGACCCGCGCGGCCGCGGTGTGCAGGACCGAATAGCCGTTCCAGCCGTCCTTCACGGCGCCGAAGTCGACGGCCGTCTTGGCGGCGAGCGCCGCGACCGCTGCGCCATCGGGGCGCGCCAGCGCTCCTTGGCCGGTGAGGATCAGCGGGCGTTCGGCATCGCGCAGGATCGCGGAGAAGTCGTGCCGGCCGGCCGCCACATCGGCCAACGTCTCCGGGCCGGCGCCGAGATACTCGTAAGGATAGGTGAGATCCACCCGCTCACCGATCAGACCGATGGCGAAACGACCCATGCGCCAGCGCTTGCGGATGCGCGCATTGAGCACGGAGGCTTCCTTGCGCGGATTCGATCCGACGATCAGGAGCGCGTCGGCCTGCTCGATGCCGGCAATGGTGGAATTGAACAGATAGGTCGCCCGGCCGAGCTTGGGATCGACGGCGCTGCCGTCCTGACGGCAATCGAGATTCTTCACACCGAGCCGCGTCATCAGGTCCTTGAGCGCGAACATCTCCTCGGCGGCGGCAAGGTCGCCGACGATCGCCCCGACGCGGGCGGGACGCGTTCCTTTGAGCCTGGCGGCGATCGCCTCGAACGCCGCCGGCCACGATGCCGGGCGCAGGCGTCCGTCCTCGCGAACATAGGGGCTATCGAGCCGCTGCGTGCGCAGCCCGTCGACGACGTGGCGCGTTTTGTCGGAGATCCACTCCTCGTTCACCGCCTCGTTGGTGCGCGGCAGAATGCGCATCACCTCGCGGCCACGGGTATCGATGCGGATCGCCGAGCCGAGCGCGTCCATCACGTCGATCGACTCGGTCTTGGCGAGCTCCCACGGCCGCGCCGTGAAGGCGAAGGGCCGCGACGTCAGTGCCCCCACCGGGCAGAGATCGACCACGTTGCCCTGCAGCTCCGACGACATCGCGTGCTCGAGATAGGTGGTGATCTCCATGTCCTCGCCGCGGCCGATGGCGCCGAGCTCCGGCACGCCCGCCACCTCGCTGACGAAGCGGATGCAGCGGGTGCAATGGATGCACCGGTTCATGATCGTCTTCACCAGCGGGCCGATATACTTGTCCTCGACCGCGCGCTTGTTCTCCTGGAACCGGCTGGCGTCGACGCCGTAGGCCATGGCCTGGTCCTGCAGGTCGCATTCGCCGCCCTGGTCGCAGATCGGGCAGTCGAGCGGATGGTTGATCAGCAGGAACTCCATCACGCCTTCGCGCGCCTTCCTCACCATCGGCGTGCGCGTGTTGAGCACCTTCGGCGTGCCGTCGCGGTTCGGCGGCAGGTCCTTGACCGCCATTGCGCAGGAGGCCTGCGGCTTCGGCGGTCCGCCAACGACTTCGACCAGGCACATGCGGCAGTTGCCGGCGATCGACAGCCGCTCATGGAAGCAGAAGCGCGGCACTTCCGCGCCAGCGTCTTCCGCCGCCTGCAGCAGCGTGTAGTGGTCGGGTACAGTGATCTCTTTCCCGTCGACCTTGAGCTTTGCCATTCGCCTCAAACCCCTGCGGAGTTCCCGCAATCTCTTTTTCCGGACGCGGTCGAGACCACGTCGGGCACTTCATTCACTTCTTGACGGCGAGCGCCGCCGCTTGAGCTGTCCAATCGTCGCGGCCGATGCGGCCGCCGAGCG
>JBJMSU010000130.1:0-42002 GCA_045801465.1 Xanthobacteraceae bacterium
GGGGGCTACACGGCCGTGATGCGCAAAGCGCGGAATTGCACGGCCGATCCTGCGTGATGGTTCTGCAGGCCGATATGTCCCCTTGGGTCGCGTGAGGCGTTATCGAGACGGCAGACGTCCTCACCGTTGAGCCTGACGGCAATCACCGACCCGTCCGCGTTCACCTCGAAGAGATTCCATTGCCCGACCGGGCGCGAGCAACGCCGGATGGCTGGCGCCAGCCGGTAAATCGCTCCGGTGAGATGAAGCGGGCTGCCGAGAACCTGTTGTTCCGGATCAAGCCCGCGGTCATCGATCTGCACCTCGTAGCCCCGCTCGATGGCGGGTTGGGGGCTGTCAGTCAGCGGTGGAAAGCGGAGGAACACGCCGGAATTATCGTCCGCTCGGCTGAGACGCCATTCCACCGTGAGGACGAAATCCTCGAACACCTCGTCGGCATACCAGAAGAGCCCCGAGCCGCCGTAGCTCTCGATCGCGACCTCGGACACCCGGCGGAAGCCGCCCGGACCCGCCATGCGCCAGCCGGCAAGATCGGACGTCAACAGCTCGCGGATTTGCGTCATGCCTGATCTGTAGCGCGGAATAGCGTAGCGTATTCCGCCAGAGTCAGGTCGGCGCAATACGCTCCGCTATTGCGCCCTACGGCGCTAGCCGCGCGGCGGGCGGACCGCGGACGGCGGCGGTGGAATCATTCCGGCTGACGGGCCGCGGTACATGGCATTGCTTTCGCAATAGCCGCCATTGCCGCTGAGCGCCGCCATGCATTGTTGGTAGGTCCAGAAGCCGCAGTTGCGGCCGCCCGGGCCGCCGCCTGCGTACTGGGCGCACCACGGATAGGTGATCTCGGCGCGGCTCGCATCATGGCCTGCCAGGAACGCCAATACCGAGAGCACCAGAATAGGAAGCATGGCGCGCATCTCGGACCTCCCTTGTTTCGGCCGCGGCGCCGATCAGTTCACTCGTGCCCCGGATTCCGAAGTTCGCGATAGATCGCAGCAGCCCGTGAACTTCGGAAGCAAAGGGGCACGAGCAAATCCGTGGGTTCTGGTGCCGCTTTCGATTTGATGCTCCTCAGCGAGCTTGCGGCAACCATGGCAGGAGCATCACATCAGCGGCACCAGGATCGATCGAGCGCAACGCCCCAACGCATTGTACGGCCTCCAGCCGGCGCCAGCCAGAGACGTCCTCGTGCACGGCCGAATACACCCGAATCAAGCAAACTCGCCCATCGGGTAAAGACCTCGTTAACATCCCTGTGTGAATGCTCATTCAGGAAACCGGCCACCCGTGTATGACATGCCGGATGGCACGCGTGTGCGCGGGGCGACGGGGTATGCAAGAGAGGCCCATCATGTCGATGAGCTCTGAGGCAGTAGGAGCGGAAGCAACGGTCCTCGACACCGGGGCCGCCGAGGCGGAGACGGCGGCGCCGCGTCCGTCCGCTCGGCTGAACCGATTGCGCAGCGAGGATATTCGCATGTTCGCGGTGATCTTCGTCTCGAACACCACGTTGTTTTCCGCCCTGGATATCGCCCAGTGGCTGGCCGACCGGTTCGACATGTCGTCGCTGCCGACCAACATGATCGCGGCCGTGATTGCAACGTCCGTCGGGGTTGGCTTGACGGCAGGGGCGCGGTGGTTCGGCGTGCCGGATGCTTGACGCTTAAAGCGAGCCGACCGTTGTTCCAATCGTCGTCACGCTCTGGCTTATGCCGGAGCTCTATCCGCCGCCCTTGAGCTTCTGAATGCCGGCCTGGGCGATGACGTCGCGGAACATGGGCACTTCCTTGGTCACGCGCGCCATGTGCGTCTTGCCGTCCTTGGCCTGCACCTCGAAGCCCGACTGGACCAGCTTGTCGCGCATATCGGGGCGCTCAAGCACCTTCAGCGCCTCCTTCTCCAGCCAAGCAACGACCTCCGGCGGCGTGCGGTCGGGCGCCATCAGCGACGTATAGGTCTCGAAGACGAAATCCTTGTAGCCCGCCTCCAGCATGGTGGGGATGTCCGGCAGGTCGTGCCAGCGCGTCGCGCCGGTGACGGCCAGCCCCTTGATGGTGCCGCCCTTGATGTGCGGGTGAGCGGGCGCGAGCACGCCGGAGCTCAATTGCACCGTATCGCTGAGCAGGGCTTTGAGCGCCTCGCCGCCGCCGGTGAAGACCACCGTCGCCATCTTCTCCAGGCCCTCGCGCACCTTGAGCACCTCGGCCTCGAGGTGCGGCGTGGTGCCGATCGGCGGCGCCGACACGTTGAACCTTTCCGGGTCCTTCTTCGCCAGGGCGACGAACTCTTTCATCGTGCTCACGCCGAGCGCGGGCTTGACGGCAAACACGTTGGGCGAGGTGGCGAGCTCGCAGATCGCGACGAAATCCTTGAACGGGTCGTAAGGCAGCCTGTCATAGAGGCCGGCATTGACCGCATAGGCGCTGGTGGCGAGCAGGATCGTGTAACCGTCGGGCTCTGAGCGCGCGACGAGGCCCATGCCGATGTTGCCGCCGGCGCCGCCCTTGTTCTCGACGATGAACGTGCCGCGCGTTGCCTCCTGCAAGGCCGCCGCCATGAACCGGGCGATGATGTCCGAGGGCCCACCGGGCGAGTTCGCCACCACGATCTTGACCGGGCGTTCCGGATAGGCCGCGAAGGCGGTGCCAATGCGCAGCACGGACGGCGCCGCGATGCCGGCGGCAAGTGCCTTGAGGAGGTGACGGCGCGACGGCGCGCGCAGCGCGATCTGGCATTTGACCATGAGTTTCCTTCCCTGCAGCACATTCTTCTGAAAACCGTTGCTAGCGTAGGGGTTTGCCGTGCTGGCGGCAATCGCCGTGGGCTGCTGGTGTGACATCGCGTAGAGACCGCATAGAAGTCGGATCGCTCCTCGGCCTCAAGACCACGGCGCACGGCGGCCGCTTCGGATGCCGGTCGGCCTAGACTACCCTTGGGGCTCGAGGGTCTTGATGATGCCGGGGTCGAGCGCCCTGACGAGATGACACAGATTGGTCGGTGAGAGATCGGGCACTTCCGGAACGCCGCGCCTGCGGGCATCGGCGATCTTCGCGACATTCTTCGTCGCGTCGCGCAGCACCCCGTCCATGATTTCGAATCCCAGCGTGCGGTAGCTTTCGAACTGGGACTCGCTGAAGAACTGGTCGCCGGTGGTCTCGTGCGGGAACGCCGCGTTGGCCGTCGCATAGGCAACGATACCGGCACTCTCGCTGCCGTGGTAGCCCGGCTTGATGTAGAGGATATAGCCGTTCTCGGCGTTCGGGTTCCTCTCCGGCGCCGTCTGGTAGTCGATCACACCGATGGCGTAGTAGGCGCCTTCGATGACGATGTTCTCCTTTGCGCGCGCCTTCAGCGCGCGCAGCTCCCCGAAGCTGATATAGACGCCGAGATCGATCGCGATCTTGCGCACCGCATTGCCGAGATCCTCGAAGCCATAATTGGGATCGCACCCAGCGTCGCTGACCACGATGCAGCGGCAGCGCCGGCGGACCATCTCGTAGAGTCCGAGATTTTCGAAATGACCGCCGTCCGACAGGTAAACATATTTGCGGCAATCGGTGGTCTGCCCGAACATCTCGAAGATGAACGGAAGGATGGCGATAAACGGCCCTTCCCGGCCATAACTGCGGTCACCCGGCGGGCCGGGATTTCCCAGCCACCACCCCAGGCGCACGTTGAACAGCGCCAGCAGCAGGGTGACCATCGGCGATGAGTTGTAGCCCATGTTCGGGCTCGCCGCCGCCCCCGAAATCGCCAGCGCGGTGCCGAGCGAAATACCGCTGCGTCGGTTCTGATCGGTGTACTCGGGTGCACGACCGCCGTACTCGCGCGAGCGACGATAGCCGAGTGGACGACCGGCGGTTCCCGCCGCCGTTCCACAATGCAGGGGCGTCGCGGTGAACGATTCCGCCTTGCGCTCCTGCCAGGCGAGCCGGCTCGACGCCACCACATTGAGCGCCATGTTGACCACGTGAAACGGCTGCCAAGAGCCCGGGCGGCCCGGCCAGAGCATGGCGACGTTGATATTGTCGTTGTCGTCGAACCCGGTGAACGGATTGGGCGCACGAGCGGGATTTGATGCGCCGAGATAGGCGCGGATCAGGCGATTGCGATAGAGCGCGTGGATCGAGAAGCGATTGATGTTGACGTGCGTCCAGGCAAAGCCGGCAACGACGATGAGCACACCGATTCCGATCCACAGCCATTTCCAATCCGACCACCAACCCGCCGGGTCGCCGGCACCGATGAGCGGGCTTTCCAGCAACGGATGGCTGAGCAGCCCGTAGTCCATCAACACCGAGACGGCGACCACCAGGAAGATCAGGAACAGCGGCGTGGCGATCGCCAGGATCAGATTGACCGGCACGCGGGTCTTCACCGCCTTTTGATCGGTCGCCGCCGACTTGCCGCTGGCGCCAAACACCGCGCTGACGATGCCCGATCCGATGCCGGCGAGCGCACTGGCATATTTCGCATAGGCACTCTCCAGCAAGCGGAAGGCAAGGTCTGCTCCGACCAGGATCAAGAAGGCGACGACGAACCATATGATCGCCGCAGCCGCGAACCAGCCGGTGGAGCGGCCGAACCACTCGCGATCGGCGTCGGAGCGCGCTTCCCAGCTGGCGAGGCCGACAAAGATCATTTCGGCGGTGAGCTGCGCGGTGATGATCCAGGGAACGCCGTAGATGGCGAGGACCAGCACGTCCCTGGTCGCGGCCGGCACCTGTGCGTAGCCGAGTAGGATAGAGGGGGGTGGCATATTCGGGTCGGGTGCCGGGACGCTCACGTATTGGAAGAAGAGATAGATCCCGAGGCCCACGAGCGCGCCGAAGATCGCGCCGCCACCGACGCACCAGGCGAGCAAGTCGCGCGACCAATACGTTAAGCCGCGTTTTTCCCCGCACGTCGCGAACGGGTAAGCGGCGAACCAGGACACGGCATACAAGACGGCACCGCCGATCGCCGTGAGCCCTGCCGTTTGCCAGATCGGCCATCCTCTGACGACCGCGAGATGGCCGCCGGTGACATAGAGCGAGAAGAAATTTGCCGCGAACAACGCAGGCAGCAGGCAGAGGAAGAAGAAGCGCGGCTGGTCGGCGCCGGGCGCCACACGGCTGGCTTCATCGCGGTGTGCATCCTGTGGCCTGCCCATCGCGTCCGGCATCACGTCGGCGGCCGACGGCGGCTGCACGGCGCCGTAGGGATTGCAGGTCGGGCGATTGCGCGTGGCAAAGCGCAACACCCACAGCATCAATGCGGTTCCGATTACGGCGAGCCCGATCAGGAGGTTTTGCCGGTTCGAGGCCGAGAACGCGCCGACGGTCGCGAGCTTGATGGCGAACAAGAGCAGGCACAGCGCCGGGAGGATCACAAGCCAGTTGAGGATCAGGTTGCGCGCAAAGAGAGCAATCGCGGTCCAGGTGTCGGCAGAGAACAGGCCGAGCTTCGGCGTGAGATAGTTGCTGTAGGCGCGCAGCCACGCGATCTCGCCCGGCTCTTCATCGGGATGATCGCGCCGGCCGACGAGCCTGTTCCATACCGTCGCGTAGCCGGTCCGCGCGATCCAGGCCGACAACCAGCTTCCGATATAGCCGCCGCCCGACACCGTCGACAGATAGTGGAATTGGCGCAACAGGGATCGGGATTCGTCGTCCGCCTGCTGATTTGTCTGGGGCCGCGGATGCACCGCAAGCGCCTCGATCACGCCCAATGCAAACGAGGCGCTGCGAATGCCGCCGCCGGACAGGCAGAGGGCAACCGAGTTCAACCCGTGGAGTGCGCAATAGAGAGCGGCGCCGGTTTTACCGGCTACGTTCCTGGCAGCGTCGCCATGGATCGCCGCCGCCTCCTCCTGCAGGACTTTGTCGGGCTCCAATGGCCTGTGCAGGACTTCGTCCGCCCCCGACGCCGTCATTGCCCCCTCCGTTCGCGACATCGTTCACTTGACGAAGTTGCAAGTCAAGGTTTCGATTAGACAGAAATCGCGCGAAAATCTGATCTCGTGCAAGAAGCTTTGCGTACGATAACTTCGCGCTATCGTGTCGGCCGCGCGGGCCGCTTTCGCTATCGCTGACACTCACATCGCTGGCGGCCGCTGCCATGACACGTCGGGCAGGCCTCCCATCCCCGCGCCCGAGCAAAGGAACGGAAGTCGAAACTGGTCTCCGCCAGCCGTTGCGCTTGCCGGCCGCCTTCGCCCTTGCATGCTTTGCACTTGATCGTGCGCTTGCCGCCGCATTGCCGGCAGGGGGACTCCACTCAATCGGTCGCAACCATCGTCCCGCCTCTGTTCCGCGTGTAAGTCGGCGCTGGCGTCGTTTCAGTTCATCGGGGACGACGGCGCTAACGCGGCGCGCGTTCACAAAGTCGGGAGCGCTTCGCGGTGCTGCGATGTATCACGAACTTCGGAAGCGGGGTACTAGCCGCGCGGCCGGCGCGGCTCGAACGGCGGCGGGATCATGCCGGGCGAAGGCCCCCGATACATGGCGTTGACTTCGCAATAACCGCCGTTGCCCCACAGCGTTGCCATGCACTGTTGATAGGTCCAGAAGCCGCAATTGCGCGAGCCACCGCGGCCGCCGCCGTACTGCGCGCACCATGGATAGGTGATCTCGGCAGGGCTCGGCTCCGTGCCGGCCAGCAATGCCAACAGAGCGAGCGCCGGAATGGCAAGAGTCGAGCGCATGGTCGAACCCCTTGGGCGAATCTGCAGCCAAGCTACCTCACCCCCACGATCAACGAAATCCGGAGCGCAAGCGTTCCAGAGTCGCAGGCGCTCAGCCTGATTGCCGCGGCACGGCGCGCATGCGCCAGCGGTTGCCCAAACTCGTGTGGCATGTCCTGGCAAACGGCGTGCCGCAACGCGTCCGGTTTTGCCTAGCGACATGCTCCGGCAATTATCGAGCGTTGTTTGTTGTGGCGAGCTGTGCCGCAGCCATCCAGCGCAGGCTTTCACCAACACTGCGCTTAGTGGGTGCGGACCTCTCGCCCTTTCTGGCGCCGTTGCCGACGGGGTCTTTCATAGGCGATGTTGTTGCACACGATATCGCCGCCGCAATCGTCGCCGTAGACACGGCTGTCCAGGTCGGACTCGGCCGCCTGCAGCAAGTCGGCTGCGGCGTCCAATCCCAAGCTCCGAAGCACGCCCGCATCCTTCGTCAAGCGTGCGGCGATTTCACAAATTTGATCGATGTCACGCTTTGGCATGATTGCCCCTCCCCCTGATATGGCAAAACTATCGCCCACGGGAGCCGAAGGGGCGTGTGAACTGCTTCACACCTGAGAACATTGGTAAGCCGCGCGCCGGCAGGATGCCGGTGGGAGCGTCGCACCGCGAAGAGAGAACGGCGCGTCGTCAGATCCTACAACCGCAATTTCGAACACCGCGCATTTACGCCGTACGGCGGGCGATTAAAGCGGCATTAACGATCATCCGTAATACTCGGGAGCAGCAATCCGACTGCGTTGCGGGTGGTCAAAGATGCGCGACAATCGCCGTTTCGTGCGCGTGCGACCGTCAGGCCTCGTCTCCAAGAACGGCAAGATCGTCCTTGGCGGGAAAGGCCCTGCGATCGATTGCAGCGTCATCGACCTTTCGGCAGGCGGAGCCTGTCTCGAAGTGAATGACGTAGCGGCAATCCCCAAGAGGTTCGTGCTGTTCCACGGCGGCACGAAGAAAAGCTGCGTGCTGGTGTGGAAGACCGGCCGCCGTTTCGGCGTCACCTTCTAACGATTCATGTGCATCGACGAGCGCGGAAGCCGGGGCCTGCCCGGCAATCCGCGCGCTTAGCATACCGCCGGTGGATTATTCGTTCGGCGGATAGCACCGCGTGACAGTCACGATCGTTTGGCCGCCTCGCTCCCTCGGCACCACCTGGTCGGCCGAGCGGCAAATCGGGCCGGCCGCGGCGAGCTCATCTCCGGTCGCAGCGGTGGGACCCATTGCGCCGGCAGGAAGGGGCTGCGCAAACCCACCCATGCCATTCGGATCATATGCTCCATAGAGCACGTTCACGCCTGCGCCCGTATCACGATGGCCAAACCTGTGGCGATGATGCCGGAGAAAGTCTCCATGCCGCCGCACGTGGCGAGCGACACCGCCCGCATGGCGGGGAACCGGCGCCACGCGAACGATCGGGCGCGGTGCGAAACGATGAAACCCACCGTGGAACGAAGCGCCACGGCCGCCGCCGCCGCCGAAGCCACCCGTCCGGGCTTCTGCGACTGCGCACGTCGATACGAGGGCAAGGGCGGCCACAAAGCTGACGGCACGCGGGCGATTGATCATCACACCGACTCCTACGCTGTCCAGCCGCATCATTGATTGGCCGTTCAGGATCCCGAACGGTCAGCCGAGACTAGCGCGGCGGAGCCGGCATGCGCCACCGTCAGCTGCAGGATCGCAGCGTTTTGCCGTCATCATGGATAACGTCGGCCGCGACGGGCTACGCAGCCGGCTGGAGGAGGCTTCCGCGAACGTGCGGGGAGAGGCGCCTGCGAGCCGGCGCCCGCCGTCCCCCGACGCGAATGCAGGGAAAGGGGCGGCCGAATATTATCGCGAATATCAATGACTTGGAAAATTCGCCTCGCCCGATTTCTCGCCTGCCGCCGCGTTCGACGGCGCGCCAGTAGCAGACAAAGAATGTCGCGAACGCGTTGCGCTGCGGCTTTGCAACCACGGCCGACGACGCGCGCGGCGATCGGTACCGGAACCTAAATGAATCGCTGTCCGTTGACTGCGGGAAGCGCGGAGGCAGTCATGGGCATTCTCTGGACCATCATCATCGGGTTCATTGCGGGCATCATTGCCCGCCTGCTCGCTCCCGGGCCGAACAATCCCGGAGGGTTCATTCTGACGACGCTGCTCGGCATCGCCGGCGCATTCGTCGCGACATTTCTGGGTCAGGCCATCGGCTGGTATGGGTCGAACGAAGGCGCCGGCCTCATCGGGGCGGTCATCGGCGCGCTGGTCGTCCTGTTCGTCTGGCACCGGCTGGTGGTGACGCACACCATTCCGGATGCGTCCAATCGGCAGATCCCCGGGCGTCAGATCTGAATTTCAAAGTCGCGTGCAGGCACTGCGCGCTACGGCCGCGCCCTTGCGGACGTGAACACGGCAAGTCGTCTTACCAGTGGCCGGCGAGGAACTCGCGCATCTCGTAAGGGGCCGGACGTTTCCGCCGCTTTTGCTTGTTGGCTCGAGTGTTGGCGGCGCGCTGCTTCGCTGCCGGTTTCTCGGCCGTCGGCTGATTGGACCGCGCCACATCGCCTTGTGGCGCCGTCTGGCTCGTGAGATTGGCTTGCGGCCCGGTCTGCCCCGTGAGATTGGCTTGCGGCGCCGCTTGGCTCGTCGCGGTCGGGGCCACGTCGGTCAAAGCCTGGACCGGAGGAAATGCGGGGGGCGTCGGAGATGCCGCCGGTGCATCCGCGGCGCCCGACGGTTCCTGTTGCGGCCGTGCGGGCACCGCTTCGCTGGTTGGTGGAGCCGGGCTGGCGAGAGCGACGCTCGTCGGCGACGCTGCCGGCGAAGGCGCAGTTTCGGCCGTTGCGGACTCGGTTCTAGGTAATTGTGCGGGGCCAGCCGGCACTGGTGACGCGGGAGTTGCCGCAACGGACACGGGCCCGATCGTGATGGCCTGCGGCGTCACATGCTTCAGCAGCGACCCGAACGTGCTGATGCCGACCACCACCGAGACGGCCGCAATCAGTCCGATGCGCGCGAACGTGCCACTCGATGGCATACTGCCCCTCCCGTTCGGCCCGTTTTGACGTCGCGCGATTCGCGGAAAGGCGCGCCGAGCCAGCGTCCAAATACACCATCGCGCCGCGGCATCAAAACGGCCGGGCCGCGGCCCTGCAGTACGATCGCTTGGCCAAGCCCGTCAGCAAGCTTCAACGGAGGCGCGCTTTCAGGAAAAATCTTTGTTGTCCCAGGTAGTTGCTATGCGTCCCGCAGAATTCACTTGATGCAATCGTTCCGCCTGGCCGGCAAGCTCGCAGTTGCACCTGTTGCGCTCCGCCTGGGCGCGGCACGCGTCACTCAGCAGCCGCAAGGGACAAGCTGATGCGCGTCACGACGCCATCCCAGGCGCGCTTCTCCTGCCGCGGATAGTCCATCTGGAAACAGGCGACGCGATGATCGGCTGAGGCGGAAAAATTGCAACGGCGATAGAAAATCATGCCGTCGCGCGTGCCGGACGCGACGAAGAAGCGAGAGGTCGTGCGGACATAGGTGAACCGACCTTCTCCGGGCTTGGCCATCCTGCTCAAGTAGCGCCGCGGCGTATCGTTCGCCTCGTTGGCAAGAGCGAAGAGGCGGATACGCGCGCGGCCGTCGGGTGTCGAGAACACCACCCCCTGGCCCCCCTGCTCGGCCGATTTCAGAGAAAACACATGGGCCGGGAAATCGAACGTCATGCCGAAATTCCGATCGCGATAGTGCCCCCATCCGGATGTGCGCTCGGCCGCCGTCTGATCACGCGCCGCCGCGTCTACGACTACGGCCAAGCATCCGAGCACGAGCGAGATCAGCCAGGTTGCTCCTGGCAGTGGCGCTTTGCTGGTCCGTGCCATGGGTCGCTCCGTGGGCGGCCGATATCGTCTCGTGCCCGAACGAGCCGCCGCCAACAAATCCAACGAGCTTCACGCGACGCCGGTTCCGGGCTCGGCACGAACGTGCCTTGGCTTGGGCCGGATCGCCTTGGCGCGCAATGCGATAGGGGCCGGCGAACCAATTCGCCTCGTCGGCGTTATTGGACCATGTTGACCTATGTGATCCGTGCCTTCTCCTACGAATCGCGAACATCGAGGCTCACCGTCGCGTTCGTGAATGGCCGCATCGCCGTGTATGAAGCCGTGCCGCCCGAGGTCGCCGACGATTTTCTCCACGCCGCATCGAAGGACGCGTTCTTCACCTCCCACGTGCACGATCACTACCGTGTCCGCGAGGTGACGAGGCGCGCTGCCTGAGCAGCCGCGACAGCATCGTGGACGTGCATCCGTGGCGCAGCGCGCCCTGCCATCCCGCTCGACCCTTCAATGTCTGAGCGTTGCGTCGAGCGCAACGGTCATCGAACGACGTGCAGCATCAGGCACGTGGCGACAGGCCCGAAGGCGTCGCCGTCATGCCGCGACATTTCGTCCGGGCAACGGTGTGCCGCAGCCGCCTGCGTCCAACGACACGATATCGTCTTGGCAAGAAGGGTCTTCCAGGAGGATGCCATGGCGCTGCTGCTCGCGTTTCTGACCTTTGTCGTTGTCGGCCAAATCGCGAACGTGATGGCCTGCCTGGCACTTGAGCGAATTTATCCCGGAGCCGTGACCCTGGCGATTTTCTTTGTGTTATGGATCGGCGTCTTCTGGGGATCGTGGCGGCTCGCGCTGCGATTAACCGAGCCGCGGTCGCGGGCTGCTGCCGGGCCCGAGCAACAGCTGATCATTGCGGTGACCACTGCTCTGCAGCTGCCGATGGTGGCGTGACGCGCGTCCGCGAACGGGAGGACTTCCTTCGAAACGTCATGCCGCTCTCGCCCATTTTGTTCGAGCATGATCTTTTCCGAAAACCGGTCTCGCAGTTTTCGAGATCATGCTCTCATCTTCACGAGCTCGGGCAGGATTGAAGCGTGTATTGGTTGACCGACGGGTCGCTCCTGAGCGCCGTCGCAAAGCCGAAATGCGGGTCCGACAGCGCCAAGCACGCCGCCAGAATGCTGACGCCGAGAATCGCAAACAACAGCTGCTCGACCGCCGACATTCCACGACCTCGCGCCCGTCCGACACTGCGTGGATAACCCATTAAAACCGGCGAAAGTTCGATATTACCACTCGGTTCGTTGGAGACGGTTATCGGTTGCTGAATCAGGCGGCGGGAAAATTGCTAACGATTGTTTAAGCGCATGCTCGTGAGCCCCCGCGCGCCCGCGAGGGTGGCTCTCACTCAGAATGGAAAAGCAAAGACCGGTCTTCGGCTCGAGGCGCGGCCATGGCGGGAGCGGTATGAGTGCCGCCCGGCGCGGCGGCGCGGCTCACCGATCGACTCCGTTCGGGGGTTTACTCCCTCCTCGGCGAGCGAAGCGTGCTTGGCCGATGGTGCGGACGGGAGCGGCACCGCGCCGGGTGGAACGGGAAGGTTGGCGGGCTCCTTGGCGGCGGCCTCTGGCCGTGCAGGCGGCAAGTCGGCATGGTCGCCCGCCGGGGCAGCGTCGACCACTGCACGTGCGCCGGATTGCGGCTCGGCTGCGCTTGGCTGGGGGGCCGGCGTGGACGTCTGCGGGGGGTCGGCGGCGCGCGAGAGGCAGCGGTGCTCGATATACGGCCAGACCTGTTCGGCGCAGTTGTCGCTGCGTGGAGCAGCGCCCACGATTTTCACCGGAGCCGCGGGGAGTGGCGCGGCCTGATTCGAAGTCGCGGGTGTTGGTTTTGCTGTCGTTGCGGCGCGCTGTGGTGCGAGCGCCAACGCGGCGCTCACGAGCACGGCGAGCAATGTGACGCTCGCGGCGATGCGCGGATTGGCGCGCGGCAGGCGAGCAGCGAAGCCGCGCAGCCGATCGCCAACCGAAAGCAGGTCGAAACGGCGAGCGCCGCGAGCCTGAATTGCGGAGCCCGAAGGCATACGGTCTCCTTCCCCACAAGAAGCCATCAGCTCGAGAGCCGTCCGGCAAATGCTCAGTCGTCTTCCCCACACAAACGCTTCAGGCCCCTGCCCCGTTCCGGAACCTTAGGGTTCACCGGGACGTTTCGTGGTCGCTCGGGTCTCGGCGCGTGGGCCGGGGCCATCAGGAGGCGACCATGCACGGCATCATCTATCTCATCGGTCTGATCGTGGTGATCATGGCCATCCTGTCGCTCTTCGGTCTGCGCTGAGCGGCCAGGGACCAGCGCCATGGCAGACTTGGCATCACCCGGCACGGTACCGGCCGCCGCGCCGGCGGAAGGTCCGATCCCGACGCCCGGCGGACCTTTGTCGTACATTCATTGGGGACCAGTGAGCGCGGGCGCCATCGCTGCCGCCGCCGTCTGGTTCGTGCTGATGACATTCGCGAGCGCGGTGGGGCTCGCGACATTGTCGCCCTCGCCCACGTGGAGGGATACGTCCATCGCGCTCGCGCTGCTCTCCGGCGTGTGGCTGCTTCTGGTGGCGCTCGGCAGCTTCGGGCTCGGCGGCTATCTCGCCGGACGGGTGCGATCGAGCTGGGCCACCAGCGAGGACGAGGTCGAGTTCCGCGACGGCGCCCACGGGCTTCTGGTGTGGGCGCTCGCCGTCGTGATCGGCGCCGTCTTGACCTGGGCGACCGCGACCGCCCTCACCTCCGTCAGCGCCGGAACGACAACCGTGATGCGTCCGACTCAGGGCGAGCCGGCGTTTCTCGCCTACGAGCTCGATCGTCTGTTCCGCTCCGACCGGCGCCCGGAGCGCGCGGATCCGGAAGCGCGTGCCGAAGCCGGGCGGATCATCATGACGGGCGTCGGCCGCCGCGACATTGGCGCGGAAGACCGCGCCTATCTGGTGCGCCTGGTGGCGGCGCGCACCGGATTGGCCCCGGCGGATGCCGAGCGGCGCGTCAGCGAGGTGGTCGCGCAAGCGCGGCAAGCGGCGCGGCGCGCGCGGGCAAGCTCAGTCGTCATCGGCTTCATGACGGCAGCTTCCCTTGCCGTCGGTGCGGCCGCCGCCTGGTTCGCCGCCGGCATCGGCGGCCGGCATCGCGACCGGGCAATCTCGCCGCCCCTGCGGTGGAGCTGGCGACGGACACCGTGAACCGTCTGGGCGAGGAGTGACGATGGCGAGCCGATCACGCACGGGCGATGATCCGACGCGAACGCGTCCTGCCGGCTCCCGCACCGAGACCAAGATCGCGGAGGAAAGCGAGCTTGGGAGCGACGGCGCGGGCGAGAGCGAGGTCAGCAATCAGGAACGTCGTCCAGTCGCGCCGGCTCGCCCAGATAAGCGCCGCGGCGCGTCCGGGCGCTGAGCCGGTGACCATCCAACTGGACGCCGTGTCGGCGCGCCGTTCTGCTTGAGCCGCGGTGTCGTCCGGTCCATCCTTCACGCCGTTCAAATCTCGGCGTGAAGGAAGCCGTCCATGACCATTTCCATGTATCAGGCCTCGGTGCCTGTTCTCGTTCAGTTTCTCACCAGCCTCTCGGCCGTTCTCGACAAGGCGGCGGCCCATGCCGAGGGCAGGAAGATCGATCCGTTGGTGCTCCTCAATATGCGGCTCTATCCCGACATGTTCCCGCTCGTGCGGCAGGTGCGTGCCGCAACCGACCATGCAGTCAACGCGGGCGGGCGCCTTGCCGGCGCCGAGCTGCCAACCTTTGCCAATACCGAGGCGAGCATCCCCGAGCTCAAGGAGCGCATCGCCGAGGCGATCGAATTTCTCAAGGGCCTGAAGCCGTCACAGATCGACGGCAGCGAGGACAAGGAGATCAAAATCACGTTTCCGAGCGGCGCGACGCGCGAGTTCACCGGCCAGACGTTCCTGCTCAATCAGACGCTGCCGAACTTCTATTTCCACTGCACCACCGCCTACGACATCCTGCGTCACTGCGGGGTGGAGCTCGGCAAACGCGATTTCATGGGCACGCCCGTGAAGCTTTGAGGTAAAGCATCAAGTGCAGCGAACCGAGCACGGTAGAGACCGTGCACGGTAGGCTAGCGCTGGCCCATTTCGCTGAACAGGACGCCGCCTTTCATCTTGGCCTGCTTCTCCGTCTCCACCAGCGTCACCACGACGGCGTCGGCAGGCACCGAGAAATTCTTCACCACCGCGTCGGTGATGTCCTTCATCAATCCGCGCTTCTGCTCGAGCGAGCGTCCCCCGAGCGCATAGACGACCACTTCCGGCATCCCGTCCTCCTCAAAGCTACTCCAGCCGCCATTATAGCCGCCGGGCGGCGGCGGGATAGCAGCTGCCGAGGGTCATCAGAGGCCCATCCGGGGAACTTGCCCTCGGTGTCGACCGTTGCATCTCCATGCTGGACTTCCCCATCGTGCCGCCCATCAGGGTCAAGGACAACCGCAAGCTCACGACCCTGAACGAGGCGCGCGCCTTCGTCGACGAGCTGCTGGCAGAACGCCGTTTCGTGAAATGGCGCGAGATGCTGCAGCGCCTCGATTCCGTCAAGAGCGAAGAGGATGCGGTCGAGGCGATCGGTGCGTTGCGCGAGCTCCTGGTGATGGAGCACCTCGCGTAGCATCATCGAGGACTGTCGATGGTGCTGGAGTCCAGGCGGCGCCGCCTCCCACGTGATCGTCACAACACCGTTTGCCGTGGCGGTCACCCGGTTTCAGCCGTATATCTGTCGGGCGCCTGCGATCCGTCAGAGCGCCGACGACGTGGGCGCTCGCGTGGTGCTTCCGATACGGTCATTGCCGGCACGTCTTGGCCTGCTGGTCGCGGGAACCGCGCTGCGGCTCATCGTCTTTGCCGCCGGCCTCGTTTACGAGCATCATGTCGATAGGCGGGATACGGCGTTCGTTCCGAGGAGGCTGAGATGGCGCGCGTCAAGATGATTGCACCCGAGAGCGCGGATGCCGACGTCCGCAAGGTTTACGACGGCGTCCTTGAGCAATGGGGACGCATCAGCAATTTTTCCCGCGTGCTGGCGCATCAGCCTGCCGCGCTCGAAGGCTGGATGCTGCCCAATGATGCCATCCGCCTGAAGAACGTGAAGGCCGATCCGGACTATGTGCGGATCCAGCAGCTCGTCATCATCAAGACGTCGGCGCTGAACCGGAGCGCCTATTGCATGTCGCACAACGTGCCGTTGGGCAAGAAGATGGGCTTGAGCGAGGAGCAGATCGCGGCGGCACAGGGCAGCGACTACATGCAAAATCCCGCGCTCGACGCCCGGCAGAAGGCGGCGATCCGGTGGGCCGAGGCGGTGACCAACATGACGGCGCGCGACGACGAGGATGCATTCCAGGCCATGAAGCAGCACTTTTCCGAGCGCGAGATCGTCGAGCTCACGGTGTTCTGCGGCATGTGGAATTATTCCAATCGCCTGTGCGAAGCGCTGCACATCGACCTGGAGCATCCTGATCGGCGGATCGAATTCCAGGATCGTTAGCTCAGCCGTAGCCCCGATGAGCGCGACGCGCGACATCCGCGATCCGTCTACCGCCGCATTCCGCTTCGCTCCATGCGGGGTACACGCTGCTCGTGCGCGTGACGCGCCGGCGGAACCGTTCGTGGTTTGAAGGCGTTTGATATCAATACGTTGCGTGTGCGCAATCATTGAAGAGGACCATGCGATGGCGAAGACAGCACGCAAGGCGGCGTGGCGGCGACCGGGCTCTCCGATCGGCCGACGAGGCCCGCGCAAGGCCAATCCCAAATACAAGCGCAACATGCGCGAACCATGGTCGAGCGCGGACGTGAGGATGTTGCGGCAGTTGGCGAAGGGCAACACACCGACCGGTGTGATCAGCTTGAAGATGGGGCGCACCCCGATGGCAATTCGCGGCAAGGCGCAGCGCGAACGAATTTCGCTGCGACCCGCCAACCGATCGCCCTATAACCGGCGTGCCAAGACTGTAGGGCGGCGAAAGGCCGCTCGGCGTTAAGCAAAGTTGACGCGCGACGCCTGCCGAGTCGCGACGCGGCGGCCATCGCTCGGCATTCAGAACCTGGCGGGAGGAACGGACAGGATGCAACGATCGCCCGTGCGCGGCGTTTTCCTGTAATCGGGCCTGCCGGGCCACCAGAGAGGCTGCGATGGCGAAATCGAGCATCAGCATCGGCGTCGACGACGCCACCGGACAGCCTGCCAGCGCGCCCGAAGGTCCTTACATCACGGACGAGGACGACGGCACGCGGCCGCGCAAGCCCAAGCGCACCCGAGCCGCGCCCGGACCAGATCGCACTGAAACGCGCACTCCGCGCGAGCGCGATCCGGCAATGGATAAGGATCTCGCCAGCCGGCGCAAAGGTCCGGCACAGCCCTGATGGTCATGGCCCAGAAAGTTCGCGAACGCAGCAGCACCACGCTCGCCCGCAGCGCCGAACAACTTGAAGACAGTACTGCGCGCGTCGAGGACAGTGCCGACCGGCGCACCCAGCTCGCCGCCGATCGCACGATGCTTGCGGCCGAGCGCACCTACGGCGCCTGGGTGCGCACCGGACTGATCGCGCTGGCGAGCGGCCTCGGCGCCAAGGCCGGCCTTGCCGGCGTCGTCCCGGAATGGATGATCGTCACCAATGGCAGCGTCCTGGTGCTGTTCAGCGCCTTCTGCTTCATCGCAGCGGTGTGGCGGCAGCTCCATCCCGGACCGCCGCCGCCGATGCCGGACACCCCGCGCATTCATCCTGCCATCCTGATCGCGGTGAATGGATTTCTCGCCCTGGTGTCGATCGCGGCCTTGTTCGGGATCTGGTTCGGTCGCACCGGCGGACATTAAGACCAGCCGAGCAACGGGCACTCCAAATCCAATTCAATTCTGGTGGCCGAGTTGCCCCGCTCCCGCCAATGGGTATCATCTCAGGTGACACTAGGCGGGATGCTCCGATGGCTTATGCGAAGACCTATACCGGCGGCTGTCACTGCGGCGAGGTGCGTTACGAGACCAATACGGATCTCGCAACCGTCATGGCGTGCAATTGCTCGATCTGCACCAAGCGCGGCGCGATATGGACGTTCGTCAAGCCCGACCAGTTCGCGCTACGGTCCGGCGAGGGAGACCTGAGGGACTATCAGTTCAACAAGAAAGTGATCCATCACCTGTTCTGTTGCGTGTGCGGGGTCGAATCCTTTGCGCGCGGCACGGGGCCGGACGGCTCGGAGATGATTGCCATCAACGTACGGTGCCTCGACGGCGTCGATATCGCCGCACTCACGCCGGCGCCATTTGACGGCAGGAGCCTTTAGACTCGATTGAAACTTGCGCTACCGTAACGCATTGAACACGATGGCACAGAGACCGCGCGTACAGCCCGTTTCTATCCCAGGCGACCTCTCCGGCGAATGTGCCTGCGGCCAAGGCGAGTCGAAGAAATTTGAAGGAGGCAAACATGACGATATCAAGCGCTATTCGAGAACATATGGAAGTCATCGGAGCCGACGGCGTTCACGTCGGGACCGTCGATCGACTTGAGGGGGACCGCATCAAGTTGGCCAAGAAGGACAGCGGCCAAGGCTCACACGAAGGGCATCATCACTACGTCTCAACAGCCCTTGTTGCCGAGGTCGAGGGAGATAGGGTTCGCTTGTCGGCGAATGCGAACGTGGCGATTGTTTTCGAAGAGGAGGCCGACAGGACTGCACGCTAATGCGATGTGGTTTCGGCCGCAATATTCCGTTCGAGAACGAATCGACGGCCCAGCTTTTCCGACCCCCTGTCAGAAAGCAAGATGTGTCGTGAACAGGTTGATCGCTGCGGTGGCTTTTGCCGCCGTGGTTGCTGCGCCGGCGTTCGCGCAGGGGCCGACCCAAATTGATTCGGGCAACATCGTCGGCGCGTTGTCGGCGCCTGACGCGGCCAAATCGATCAGCGATCCCCCTGCGACAACATCACAGTTGCTCACTCGATCACCTCGTCGGCGCGGGCGAGTACGGTTGCCGGAATGTCGAGACCGAGCGCCTTGGCGGTCTTGAGGTTGATCACGACCTCGTACTTGTCCGGCGCCTGAACCGGAAGCTCGCCGGCACGGGTGCCTCTGAGGATACGGTCCACATAGGAGGCGGCGCGCCGAAACACATCGGCGACGTCCACGCCGTAGGAACACAGGCCGCCGCTCGCGGCAAAGAAACGATAGGGGTAGATCGCCGGCAGGCGGTGGCGTGCCGCCAGTGCAATGATCAGGCCGCGATGATTCACCGTGCTCACGTCCGGGAGCACCAAGAGAGCGCCATCCGGCTCGCGCGCGAATGCTTCGACTATGCGCTCCAGCTCGTCGGTGTCGCGCACGCCGGCCGAGATCGGCTGGACGGAGAAAGACGGGGCAGCGGCCGCGATCGGCCGCCAGAACAAGTCGGCGAAGGGCGCCGTGACCGGATTGAAGATAATCGCGACACGGGTGATGCGCGGCGCGATGTCCTTGAGCGTCTGCAGCCACTTCGTCCCGATCGAGAATTCGAAGGTGGTGAACCCGGTGAGAGTGCCGCCCGGATGCGCCAGGTTCGGCACGAGGCCTTGGCCGACCGGATCGGTTACCTGTGTGAACACGACGGGGACGGTGTGGCGCTGCTTCTGCACAGCCGCCATGACCGGCGTGCTGTTGGCCACGATCAGGTCCGGCGCCATGCCGACCAGTTCGGTCGCGTAGGCATGCAGCACATCGATGTTGTCGGCCCACCGGTACTCGGTGCGGAGGTTGCGCCCCTCCACCCACCCCAGCTCGCGCAGGCCTTTTTCGAGCGCGGCCACGCGCAATCGCGCTTCCGGGTCGCTGGCGGCGAAACTCATCAGCACGCCGATCCGCCGCGTCCGTTCGCCCGGCTGCGCGCGTGCCGCGAGCGGCCACGCGAGCGCCGCGCCGCCGAGCAATGTGATGAGCTCGCGCCGTTTCATTCGATCAGCTTGCCGCTGCCGTCCGCGCGACGTTCAGCCACCTGGAGCGTAATGCTGACTGTTCTGTGGCCCGCCTGAAGCGCCGAGGATTTTTGCGACGCGCCGAATGCTTCCGAATCGTTCAGACCAACCGGAATGGTTTGCAGGAAACCGATACCCGGCACTGCCAGCAGTCGGAGGCCTTGCATATAGGCATGCATCATGGTCCGGCCGTCATGCGTCACGAAAGATCCTGGGCCGATTGGTGCACCGAGGATGCCGCAAAATGCCGCTTATGTCTTTGGGTTCGACGTGAATCGTTCTGAATTGCGCTGCGAAGGCCGCCGCTCATCCGAACGGATGAAGCAGAAATCGGTCTCTCTTTATAAGGTCGGATCCACATGACCATCGATCGAACACAGAGGAGAACGATGATGCTGGCCTCGATCACGCTGGCCCTCGCCGTGGCGATCGCCCTTCTCGCATCTATTCCAGCATCGGCCGGCCCCAGCGATGCCGGGCCGGTTGTGTCCAGCTACGGTGAAAATCCGACCGCGATAGGCACTATGGCGAGCGGGGGCGGCAATCTCGTTCCGCTCTGGTGAAGCCTGCTGCCGGACCATCCAAGGCGCGGGTTGCAGGTCATGAACCGTCAAATCCCGATCCGTCCTTGCCAGCGTTCTGGCCTCCCCGGCCTTGGCCCAATCGCGCGATCCCTCCATGGCAGCGGGCAACATCGATAGGTCGGTCATGACCGCCCCGATCGGCCAGCGTCAGCCGTGAACCGTCGATTTGCCGGCGACCAACATGGGCGATAACGCATCAGCGAACGCGCGAGATGAGAAACTCGATGGCGTGCTGAGAATCTGCCGGGGCTGCTCGCGGCGTCGATCAGTTCACCGTAACGGTGTAACTGATCTCGACGTTGAAAGGGTCCCCGGCGTCTCTGGGGTTGAGGCGCTGGTAGCGAAAGCTGTCCTGCCCGACGAAGCCGGGGTTCGACTGATAATAGATGACGACGCCATCGAGTCTCTTGCCGACGCAGGGCGCTTGCTGCGGAATTCCGCGATCGGATTGAGCGGGAACGACGATACCCTTCGTTTCGGTCGTCACGGTCCCGTTCGCCGGCGCAGCCGTGATTTTTATGGTGACGGGGCTCGGCTGGCATCGGCTGTCGTACCGCGTATGACTCGTGATCTCGGATTTCACCCCAGACTCGACAGTCGCCGTATCCGCGCATACGAGCGTCGGGGTGAAAACTCCAACCGCGGCAAACAAGATCATCTTCCGCATTGTCGTGTCCTGCTGCCGATACTTCCTGATATCAAACTGCGGTCCAGCCTTTATCGCTGCCCGGCCCGACCCAACGGTTTGCCATTCCTGGCAGTTGCGGTCCCCCGGCTACTTCCCGGCCTCAGGAATCTGAATTAGTTCCGCCACCTGCTGCGCGGTGAGCGGCGCCGTAATGAACTTGGCCTGCATCGCCTCGGCCATGATCAGATCGACCCCGACCACGCGATCGGGCGCCAACGTCTCCTTGGGGAACAGCCCCGGCACCCGCGCGGCCACCTTTTCCGGCAGCCCGGAATAGTCGCTGAATACCTTGATCGCGGCCGGATCGCCGTACAGCCAGTCGATGCTCTCCTTGTAGGCGCGATGAAAGCGCACCAGGGCGTCCCGGCGGTTCTGCAGGGTCGACACGTTGGTGATGTTCACGCGTCCGGTGCGGGCCTTTAAAGAAGGCACGTCACTCCCCGTGGCGATGATCCGAATCTGCCCTTCATCCACCTTGTCGAGAAAGAAAGGGATCGCCGAGAAGCCGACGTCGACCTGTGCCGTCATGGTCTGCGTCAGCGTCGCCGTGATGCTGCCGGTCGAGGTTGGCTTGGCGTTGAGCTTGTAGTGCGCAATGAGCGCGAGCAGTCCGGCGTGACTCGATGAGCCGGTCAGGGAATAGGCGACGGTCTTGTCGTTGAAATCCTCGATCTTGCGAATCGGCGAGGCGGCCGGGACATACCAGTAGAGATCCGGCGCGCCGATGACCTCGCTGCTGATGATGCGAATCGGCGCACCCTTGGCAAAGGTGCCGAACGCCGCCGAGACGCCGGAGGCAGTCGCGATGTCGACGCTGCCGGCAATCAGCGCCTGGATCGATTCAGGGCCTGCCTGGGTATAGAGAATCTCGAGATCGAGCCCGTGTTTCTTGAAAATGCCGGCACGCCGGCCGAGCTCGGCGAGGCCGGCATCCCAGGCGCCGCGCTGCGGCACCGCGACCTTCAGCGCCTCCTGGGCGCAGGCATCGCCATGACTCCCGCTCACCACCGCAAGCGCGATGACGGCCGACGCCAGACTGGTCCCTCTCATTTAGTCCCTCCCCTGTGCTGCTGCGATTCGGCGCCGCCCGAGGCGTACAGGATTCGAGATTGAGGCCGTGCTTCTTCATGATCCCGGCACGCTCCCCGAGTTCCGCGACGGCGGTATCCCACAGGCCCCGTTGGGTAACCGAGATCTTCACGTCTTCGGCCCCGGCCGCGGTGCTCGCCGCCAGCCCTATCGTCGTGATTAACCAAGCAATATCGGCTCGCATGCACTCCCTCTCGGGGGCCTGGAAAGGGGCGCTGCGCCACCCGGTTCCGTGGCGATCTTAACCAGGAAAACAATACCGGAGCCAATCCCGACGGGCGAGATGGTAGATTCGTTGACTTCTGCCCTAATTTGGTCCCTTCAATGAGACCTGTATACCCAACGATGAAACGACGAATGCAAGGGGAGCCAGCTATGCGTGTGGCCAGCGCGTGCGCAGTCTTTGTCTCGATAACCGTAGGGGTCGCCTGGGCGCAGACCCGCCCGGCGCCCACGCCCGCTCCGGGCGCGGCTCCGACCCTTGCAGCAGCACCACCCCAGGCTACCGCCCCGGCTGCCACCTGTGCCGCCAATCCCAATGCGCTCGGGGTTACTCGCGTGGTCGAGATCGATACCACGGGCGGACCTGGCTTTGGCTGGGAGCACTTCAAGATGCACGATTTTCTCCGCGCCGGCGAAGTCGTGCTGACGTTCGACGACGGTCCCTGGCAGGGCAATACGCCGGCCGTGCTGAAGGCGCTGGCCGATCATTGCGTACGGGCGACCTTTTTCCCCATCGGCAAGCATGCCACCTACTATCCCGAAATCCTCAAGCAGGTCGCCGCCGCCGGGCACACGATCGGCAGCCACACGTGGAGCCACGTGGATCTCTCGAAAAAGCAATATCAGGAGGTTGAGAAAGCCAAGGAGGAAATCGAGAAGGGGATCAGCGCGATCCGCTTGGCGCTGGGTGCACCGGCGGCGCCGTTTTTCCGGTTCCCATCGCTGAAACATCCGCCCGAAATGGTGACCTATCTCGGTCAGCGCAACATCGCCATCTTCTCGACCGACATGGACTCCTTCGATTTCACGATGCGGAAGCCCGAGCAGGTGATCAAGTCGGTGATGGCGAAGCTGCAGAAGCACGGGAAGGGGATCGTGCTGATGCACGACTTCCAGCACGCGACTGCCGAAGCTCTGCCCGAGCTGCTCAACCAGCTCAAGGCGGGCGGCTACAAGATCGTGCATATGAGGGCCAAAGATCCGCTCAAGACCATTGCCCAGTACGACGAGATGGTCGCCAAGGAGATCAAGCTGCCGACAGTCAGCGACCGGCCCACGTCCTCGGTCGTGCGCACGATCAGCGAGTAAATTTTCGCGCCATACTGTGGCTCGGAATGAGGCGCGCCCGACCGGCGCGCCTCATTTTATGAAGACGGGGTCGGCGTGTTTTGGTTGGGTAAAGGAGAAGCGCGCCGGGATCCCGCCATGCCGCGTCCCCATCGTATCGAAGGCTACGCCATCATCTCCGCCGATGGCATGATCGCCGACGCCGACGGCGCGCAGCCGGCGGAACTGATCGTCAAGGCCGACCAGCGGTTCTTCCGCCGCGGGCTGGCGCGCGCCGATGCGATTGCCCATGGCCGCTTCTCGCACGAGGGCGGCACCCGGTCGGCCGAGCGCAAGCGGCTCATTCTCACCCGCAGCATCGGCTCGCTCGCACCCCACCCCCGGCATGCAAAAGGACTGTTGTGGAACCCGGCAGGAGCGTCGTTCGAACAAGCGTGGCAGGCGCTCGAGGTGGCGGACGGGGTCCTCGCCGTGATCGGCGGCACCGACACCTTCGGCCTCTTCCTCGGCATCGGCTATGACGCCTTTCACCTCACCCGGGCCAATCGGGCCCGCCTGCCGGGCGGACGGCCGGTGTTCCCCGACGTGCCCAACCGGTCGCCCGAAGACGTGCTCGCCGCCCACGGGCTGAACCCCGGGCCACCCGAAGTCCTTGATGCCGATGCGGACGTCACATTGGTGACGTGGGATCGAGGAACTTGAAATCCGCGACTTTCCGCATGCGCCGGTGCATCCGACCCAGGTATGGCGGTATTGGGCTTCCCTCCCCGCCAACCCTCCGGCCAGGAAAAGCACTTGTTTGGGACCGGTCTGCTTCTGCCAGCGCGACAACGTTTAGTTAACCAGGGTTGCGTTCAGCTGAACCGGAGCGATTAGTCTTTATTCACCTCCAGCCCCTATGGTGGCCAGCAGCGCCGGTGCCGCACGGCGTGATGGACGCGTCAAAAGAATGCATATCTCCTCCCTCATCGACGAGCTGGAAGACGCCATCGCGTCCGGCACCCCAGACTCGCGGGTCAAATCCCTGTGGCAGATCATCGACCTGTTCATGGACGGGGCGAGCCGGTATTCCGATGAGCAGGTTGCGCTGTTCGACGACGTCATCCTCAGGCTGGCGGAAGAGATCGAGGCCAAGGCGCGTGCCAAGCTGTCACGAAAGCTCGCTCCGGTCGCCAATGCGCCCGTCAAAGTGATTCGTTCTCTTGCCTTCGATGACGACGCCTCGGTGGCGCTGCCGGTGCTTATGCGTTCAAACCGGCTGGACGACGCCGATCTCATCGCCAATGCCCGCACCAAGAGCCAGGGCCATCTCGACGCCATCGCGCGGCGAAAATCGCTGAGCACGGAACTGACGGACGTGCTGGTCGACCGCGGCGATCACCAAGTCGTTCGCTCGGTGGCGAAGAACGCCGGCGCCCGCTTTTCCGATGCCGGCTTCGGCAAGCTCGTCGCCCGCGCGCAGAGCGACGAGGCGCTGGCGCTGCGGGTGGGGGCGCGGAGGGACCTTCCGCGTCAGCACTTGCTCAAGCTCATCGAAACCGCATCAGCGGCGGTGTGTGCAAAGCTCGAGGCGGCAAACCCGCAATTCGCCGGCGCCGTGCACGACACCATCACCGAAATCGTGGCAAAGTTGCGCTCGGAATTGCGCAATGCCTCGGCCGACCATGCCACCGCGCGCGCCCAGGTGCAGCGGCTGCATCAGCTTGGCCGCCTCGGCGAGGCCGACATCTACGATTTTGCGCGCGAGCGGAAGTTCGAGCAGACCACGGTCGCACTCTCGCTCCTGTGCGGCGTTCCGGTGGACGCGGTGGAACGGGCTCTCCTCGACGAGAACGCCGACATGGTGCTCATCCTGATGCGGGCCGCGCAGTGCTCGTGGACGACGGCCAAAGCCATCCTGCTGATGCAGGCCGCCGATCGCGGAATTTCCGCGCAGGATCTCGATCGCGCGCTGCGAAGCTTCCAGCGGCTCGGCACCGAAACCGCACGGCGGGTGCTGGAATTCTATCAATTGCGCTGTCAGTCGGATGCGGAAGCGCCCGAGGGGCCGAAGCCGCAAAAGCGCGACGATCGCAACGCCATTGCGTTGGTGCCCTGACCTGGGTTCGTCACAACGCAATCGCCAGAGCTGTTGCGGCCCGCTTGGTCGCCGCTTAGCGATACGGGCCCAGTCTGGATGTAATTCGCATTGGGACTGTCATGGTCGTGTATCTCGCCTCGAGCCTCATCCATCTCGCAATCGTGGCCGTGATCGCCTGGCGCATGGCGCAGCTTCTTTAGGTCTTCTTCGGCCGCGCCTTCGGTTTTGCCGGCGCCTTGGGTTTTGCCTTCTTGCTCCTGACCTTGGACTTCGCCTTAGCCGCGACGGCACGAGGGGCCGCGCTTTCCTTGAACTCGACGACGAGCACGCGGACCTCCTTGTCGCTGTCGTTCTCGGTCGCGCGCGCGAGCGGCGGGAACCACATGGTCTCTCCCGCCTTGAAATTCACTTCATAGGCGATGCGACCGGCAGGTTTGAACACCAGCGTTCCATCGGTCAGCATGTACATCAGATGGTTCGGATAATTTCGCGTGCCCAGCTTGTCGCCGGGCTTGAAATTGGCTTGGAACACGCGGACCCGCTCATTGTCGAGCAGTTGCTTGTAGACCAGGGCATCCGTCGTTTCGCGGTTCTGCGCCGTCGAGGGACCACACAGGACAAGCAGGAGCGCCCCGACCAACAGCAAGATCCGGTTCATCGGGCCCATTCTCCGTCTGAAGACCGCACGTTGCTGTCGGTGAGCCAATGAGGCCTGCGATAAGCGCGCAGCACATCAAAGGGGTTCGACCCGTTCCCCGACGATGCGCTCGTGACCCGGCTCTTCGACGATGACGGCGCGCCGTGGCCACGCGGCGAGGATGAGGAGTCCACCCATGATCGACAGATTCTTTAAAGCATGAATCATGTTGTTCGTGCGATCGGCGCCGGCGGGCATATTCCAGAAATCGTGCATATAGAAGGTAGTGACGGCGGTGAAGATGAGAAGCACCACGGCCATTGTGCGCGTAAAGACGTTGAACGCGATCAAAAGACCGCCCACGACTTCGATCATCGCGGCGACGATCGCCAGGATCTGCGAGATCGGCATCCCGACTGTCGCCTCGACCTGCGAAATCACATCGGCGAGCGCCGACGGAATAGCCAGCTTCGCTTGGATCTGATCAGCAGTCCCGGCAATATCCGTCAGCTTCTGGGCGCCCGAAAGGATGAAGAGCACCACGAGGGCGACTCGTCCAAGCGTAAAAGGCACATTCATCGTCCGCTCCCTTCCCCAACCGACCGGCCACACAGTATGAGACAACTTGGGCACGGCGTCTCGGTTCCTACGCCTGACATGGAGCCCGATGTCGATACCGCGACTGGAGCGGCGCGTCGTTCCGCATGCGAAAAGTCTCGCCGAACCAATTGAATCGGCTACGGGTTCCCTCGAATGAAGCGTGTCCTTGCTGCGCGCCGATGCCCATCCCGGGCCAATCAGGGATGGGCTTCCTTAGAACGGCTCTTTGCTCAGGAAGAACGCGCGGACCGCTGTCGGGCGGACGCGCGTCAGGTGCGAGCGACGGTCACAGCTCAGTAGCAGTAGCGCCGCGCCACCCGGACCCAGCCAGCGCGGGCGCGAACGTAACAATCGTCATGCCACCAATAATAGTTGGCGCCCCGGCGCTCGGCTTCCGCCGAAATGAGCGCGCCGGTCGCCCCGCCGATGACGGCACCGGCAACCGCACCGCCGGCCCGGCCGGTCGCAGCACCTCCGATCACCGCGCCGGCGGCGGCACCGCCGAGAACCGCAAAGGGATCCTGTGCGGCTGCCTCGTGGACCGGCATCGCTGTCGCCAAGCTCAACAGCGCGGCAGCTCCAATCGTGCGAATCATGTGCGTTTCCCTGAGGTTGATTGAAGGCACATCCATACGGGACAACGTGACTTTTTTCAAATCCAAAGGCCCGGTCCGGCCAATTCAGGCCGCCGTAGCGCGGCCCCCGGTCCGGTTTGGGCCGGCGCGAGAGCCAGGCCGCCCCGCGCTGTCGCCGGCCGGCACCGCGACCGGGTCCGTCGCCTCGAGAAGCTGCAGGAAGGAACTGCCCGGCAACGGCGGCGCAAACACATAGCCCTGGGCGAGGCGAATGCCCTGGTCGCGCAAATAGGCCACCTGCTCGAAGCTCTCCACGCCCTCTGCGACGATATCCATCCGCATGCTGCGGGCCAGTTCCACCAGCGAACTGATGATGGCCGCCGAATGGCGCTCCGCCCCAATAGCGTCGACGAACAGCTTGTCGACCTTGATCATGTCGACGCCCAACTTGAGCAGATAGGAAAGGCCGCCATGCCCGGCCCCCACGTCATCGATGGCGACGCGGACGCCGAGCTCTTGCAGGCCGGCAATCACCGCGCGCGCCGCCGTCAGGTTCTCGAGCGGCTGGCGCTCCGTCACTTCCAGCACGAGCTGCGACAGGGAGATGGGCGACCCGGTAAAGATGTCGCGAACGTCCGTCACAGTGGATGGCTCGGCGAAATGACGCGCCGTCAAGTTGAAGCTGATCTTGCAGCGTGGCCGCCGTCCGATGGCGGCGCCGGCTTCCTGGCTAACCCGCTGCATCAGCGCACGCGTCACCTCGAAGATGAGGCCGCTCGATTCGAGCAAGGGAATGAAGCCCGCCGGCGGAATGATCGAACCGTCGCGCTTGCGCCATCGGATCAGGACCTCGGCCCCTTCGAGCCGGCCGTTGGTGATATCGAGGATCGGTTGGTAATAGGGCACGAACTCGTTCGCCGCGAGCGCGCGCCGCAGCTCTGCCACCGGGTTGTCGCGCTGGCGCCGGCGCATGAAAACAAAAAACAGGATGATCAAGAGGAAGAGGGCAGCCTCGGCGAGGATGCTGGCCGCGCGCAAATCCGACTGTTCCGCGGCCAGGCCCTGGCGCGGCATCGACGACGTCATCGTCAGCCGGTAGGCGTCCGATCTGAGCCGCGCGACGACGCGTTCGCCATCGCTTTTGCTCGCCGAGGCGACACCGGTCTCGCCGATCACCGTGCCGTCCTCCGTTAGCAGGGTGACGTGAGCGCGCGGCAAGCCTCCCTCCGAAGATATCTGCGGCAGCAGCAGCTCGGTGGGAATGAGCGCCGCGAGACCGTTTCCCCCCTCGCGCCCGGCTTGGTGAACTCTGATCATGCGTTCCTTGCGATAGCCGATCCCGACGACTTCAATAAAAACGTTCGCGGCTTCCGCAACCGGCTGTCGGGACAGGACCTGGCGCTCACCGAGCGCAAGACCATGGTTGGTGCACAGGGTTTCGCCGCCCGGATCGAGCACGGCAACTTCCTTGATGGGCATGGTCTCGAAGGCCGTCGTGTTCAGCGCGTTGCGCTCTGCCGCACTGCAGCCGCCGATTCCGCTTCTGTCCAGAGCGCCGAGCTCGGCGACGACCCGCCGGATTCGCGTTTCCACCAACGCCATGCCGCGCCGGGCCGTGCTTTCGACCTCTTCCCGCCCCTGCTGCTCGATCCGGTAATCCACTGCGACCTGCAGCAACAGCACCGGCACGCCCGCAAGCACGATGCCGGCCCCAACCGCGATAAGAAGTCTCTGTCCCGGCAGCACGCGGGGCCCCATCTCATGCCCGCTGCACGGTCACCGATCCGCGTTAACTCCCGCTTAAACACGATCGGCCGTAGCGGCCGGGGGCCGCGTCCGAGGCGTGATGCGGCGCGGTCATGGTTAACCGCACGTTAAGCTCCAGCCGCATGCGGCAGAGGAGAACGGACGCTCTTTTTGCGGGAGACTGCGGTTGTGGCGGGTCCAGAGGATGGGATAGTAGGCTCGATCGCCGGTCTCGAGCAAAACCCATCCGGACGTCCTCGGGCCGCGCGACCGTCGGATCGTTGCAACGAGCTCTCACGAAGGCATGCGGATCGTCATCTTTCACGGAAGCTTGGCGCTGCCCACCGGCGGCGAGGTGAATACGCGCGATTGGGCTCTGGCGCTGAAAGCCCGCGGGCACCGGGTCGTCGTCTTCACGGTCTATCCCGGGCCGCTGGCGGAGCAAATCCACAACTGCGGCATCGCTGTGGTCGACAATCCCGCCGCCATCTCCGACCGGCCGGACATCATCTTCGGCGCCGGGGTGAATGACGTTGCAATCCTGCTGGCGCGGTTTCCCGACGTCCCGGCCATCCAGGTGGCTCAGGTGTTCGGTCACTGGAACAATCATCCCTGCGAGCTTCCGCAGGTCGTCCTTCACGTCGCCGTCGACGAACTCAACGCCGAGATGCTGATCAACGAGTTCGGCGTTCCGCGCGAGCGGGTACGCATCGTCTACAACGCAGTCGACGTCGCCCGTTTGCCTGCCCGCCCCACGGCATTGGCGCCGCGGCCGGCGCGTGCGCTCATCTTCGTCAAGGAGAAGCACCCGTATATGGAATCCGTCCGCGCGGCGTGCGCCGCGCGCGGGATCGCTCTGGAGGAAATCGGCCATCCGGTCGGGCGCCCGGTGGACGACCCGGTTGCCGCAATGAGCCAATGCGATCTCGTCTTCGGCTCGGCGCGCACGGCACTGGAGGCGGGGATCGCGGGAGCGGCCGTGGTGGTCGCCGATCATCGCGGTCTCGCCGGCATGCTCACGATGGCGAACCTCGGGCATTTCCGGCACAACAATTTCGGACGTGCGCTGCTGACCGGCGATCTCGACAGCGCCAGCATCGGCGCGGAGATCGACCGCTATGATCCGGTCGATGCCGCGGCCGTCTCCCAAGCCTTGAAACAGAACGCGACGCTGGATCGGCAAATCGATCAGCTGGAGGCGATCTTCGTCGAGGCGATCGAGCTGTTCAAGCGGCTCGAGCCGTCCGCCGAGGGGGCCCGGCGCGCGCTGGCGGCCTATCTGGCTCAGCATCTTCCGCGACCGGCGGCCGGAGAGGCTGCCCCTCGCCAAGTACGTTTCCCACCCCAACCCTGGATCGACGCGAAGCTCGCCGCCATCGAGCAGGGCCTCTCCGCCACCGCCGGAGAGATCGCCGCGTTGCATGAGAGACTGTCGGCAATGGCCGGGAACATCACGGCACTCGAACAGCGTCCCGTGGCGAGCCCGCAGGAGCTCGCCGCCGTCGTTGCGCGCGCGTCGGCCCTGGGTGAGGATCTTCGCACGAGCGAGCAGCGCCTCGCCACTGTCGACCAGCGCATCTCGGTCCTGGCGGAGCACCTTCGCACGAGCATTCTCCCAATCGAGCAGCGTGTCGGCGCGGCGGAGGAGCGCGCTCGCTTGCTCGACGATCGGATTGCCACGGCAGAGGGAGAGACAACGACGTTGGCGCGGCGGCTTTCCCCGGTGGAAGGCGAGGTCTTTTCGGTGCAGCCGCTGATTCGGCTCATGCGTCCAGTGGCCCTTGTGCTCGGCCGCTTGTCGAGGGTTGCACGTTTCTTCCGGCTACGGCCGGCGATGAAGCCCGGCAGCCTCAAGTCCCCTCCTGCAGCAGATGCCGGTCACTGATCCGGACGGCTGTGATTGGCCGAAAATTGCAATCTCAGGGCTGGTTGGCTTATTGATCCTAAAGCGCGGATCGGCCGGTTCCCACTGGCACATGGACCGGTTGAGAATTAAAGAGTTCGAGTGCGAATCATGAGCACAGCGCCAAGACGATGGCCGGCGTGAGCGGCAACACTGAAATCGCAGGCAATAGTTTGGCGCAGGACCGTCGCATGTGGCATCTGCGGAACCCCGTTCGATTATTTTCCGAAGGGTCTGAGCTGCGAGCCGCGCGCGGCACGCAAGGAAGTCCTGCAATCGATCGGGTTGACCCCGTACCAGCGTCGCCGTCGCGCCTTCGCGCTTCTGCAGCGCAATCTCGAGAAGCCGGGCATCGACCTCGGACTTTCGAGCCGTGGATCGCGGCCGCCTGATCCGCCAAGGAAATCGCATGGAACCTGGCTCCGCCCATCCACAGCGTTGCGCGATGGTGTTTGCCCATCCAGGCCATGAGCTGTTGGCCGCGGGACTCATACAGCGGCATCGTCCGCATCTGCTCTTTTTGACACGGGCAGATTCCGCCGGCGACGCCGAGCGAGAAGCGCTGGCACGGCACGGTCTCCAGCAGCTCGGACTAGCCGATCGCACCACATTCCTGAGCGTCAGCGACTTGGATGTGTACCGCTGGCTGCTCGAGGGCGACGTCGCGTCGTTCCTGCAATTGCGCGGCCGGCTCGTGGAATGGCTCGATGCCATTCGGCCGACGATACTGTTTGGCGACGCTTTCGAGCTTTGGAACGTCGTCCATGACACCGCACGGGCATTGCTCGACAGCGCGTGGCGCGAGTGCCGCCGGCGGTTCCCATGCGACAATTACGAATTGCCGTTGGTATGCCGCACCGAGCCGGGGCCATGGAACCATCGGTTTCAGGAATTTCCCTCCGGCCCGTTCGAGACCATTCACCTGAACGATATCGAAAGGAAAGTAAAACAGTCGCTGGCGGACTGGATGACCGCGCAACGCCCCGAAGCGGAAATGGTCCGGCCCTTCTTTTCACTCGAGCGCGAAATCTTTCGCCGCGTGTCCGCGGAGCGGGATTATGCCAAGCCTCCCGAAGGGCTGTGCTTGCACTATGACGAATGGGGTCGGCTGCAGGTCCAGTCGGGAAAATACGAGAAAGCGATCTTGTTTGCCGAACATTTCGTTCCGCTGGTGCGGGAATTGCCGTGGCTCCAAGTGACGACCGGAGCTGAGCTTGCCGGCAGTGCGCCGAACCGGTGAGAAATGCGCGCCTTTACTGTCCCGCCGCGGCGACGTGCTCGGCGATGAACCGGGGCAGCGCGAAGGCGGCTTTGTGCACCTCCGGCGTCCAGTACCCGGTCGGGAAGCGCCCGGCCTCCGCATAGCGATCGGCGATGGTCTTGAGCGGGAGATGGCGCAGCTGCGGATCGTCCGCCGCCCAGCCCATGGCCATATGCCCGCCGACATAGGTCGGGATGGCCGCGACATAGCAGGCGGCGTCCGCGAACAATTCGCGCAAGTGCCCAAGGCTCGCGATCAGCTCGTCCGGCTGGAAGAACGGCACGCCGTTCTGCGTGACCATGACGCCCCCCGGCGCCATGCAGCGCTTGCAGGCGGCGTAGAACCCGCGGGTGAACAGCACCTTGCCGGGCCCCTGCGGGTCGGTGGAATCGACGATGATCACATCGAAGCGCCGGTCGGTCTCGGCCACGTAATTCATGCCGTCGTCGATGACGAGGTCAAAGCGCGGATCGGACAGAACCGGCGCCGTGAACTCGGGAAAGTGCTGCTTGGAGAATTCGACCACCGAGGCGTCGATCTCGACCTGGGTGAGGCGGGCGATCGACGTGTGCTTGAGCACCTCCTCGGCAATGCCGCAGTCGCCACCGCCGACGATGAGGACCTCGCGCGCGCGACCATGCGCCAGAATCGGCACGTGCGTCATCATCTCGTGGTAGATGAACTCGTCCCGCGTCGTGACCTGGGTGGCGCCATCGAGCATGAGGACCTTGCCGAAATGCTTGTGCTCGAACAGCACCACATGCTGGTGCTCGGTGCGCGTCTCGTAGAGCACCCGCTCGACCGCAAAGGTCATGCGGAACCCGAGCTCGTCGAACAGGGTCTCGGCGATCCAGCGCTTCTCGGCCATGGCGGCCACCCTCCGAGGCCGGACGCGTCCCGGCGGACCATCGCCCTTCTCGCGACGGTCCAGATTAGCGTACGACGCGTGAATTGATGCCGCCGGTCAGCAGGCGCCCTGGCCGCGCAACAGCTCGCTGACCCCCACCCGCTCGGCCTTGAAGGCCTCGCGCAGCACGGGGACGCAGGCGTCCGGATTGGCGCTGCCGCACATGAAGATGTCGACCGCCGCATAGGCCGCCTCCGGCCACGAATGGATGGAGATATGGCTTTCGGCGAGCACGGCCACGCCCGAGACACCGCCGTTCGGCTCGAAGTGATGGAGGTGGATGTGCAGCAGGGTGGCGCCCGCGGCCGCCACACAGCGGCGCAGCGTCTCCTCGATGTGATCGATGTCGTCGAGCCGATCAGCTTGGTAGAGGTCGACGATGAGATGCGCCCCGGCGCAGCGCACCCCGTTCCTCACCACGAAATGATCGTTGCGCTTCTCAGCCTCGGCGCAAGCCGGCGCAACGGTCGTGAAGTCTTCCTTTCGGGCGGTACCTGGGGTCCCCAAGCCCGTCCCCAATTGGAAGAGGGCGTTCTGGCGCATGCCGTCCTCCCCAACCAGAGATCGAAGCCCGAGAGGCCGGCGAGCCGGCTCACGGATAAGCGAATGCCGCTGGAGCAGACGCACACACGCGGACCGATCCAGCGGCAAGCGTCCCACTTAATTGCACTGTCCCGGGAGTCAAGAGATTTTTCAAAAAACCGTCATACGGAAGCTTGCGACAAAGGAAAAATGCTCTCTCGCTCGCCATCACGCTGCGCCGCTTGAGCAGGCTTGCGCCTCCACCGCGGCGACCGCCGTCATGTTGACGACGCCGCGTGCGGTGACCGACGGGGTGAGGATGTGGGCCGGCCGGGCGGCGCCGATGAGGATCGGCCCGACGGGAAGCGCATCGGCGACCGTTCGGATCATCTGATCGGCGATATTGGCGGCATCGAGGGTCGGCAGGATGAAAACGTTTGCCTCCCCCTTGAGCCGCGAATGCGGGAAGACGCGGTCGCGGTAGGCGGGATGCAGGGCCGTGTCGGCGTGCATCTCTCCGTCGATCTCGAGTTCCGGATGCGCTGCCGTCACCAGCGCCAGGGCAGCCTGCATCTTGCGGGCGGAGTCGCTGTCGTAGCTGCCAAAGTCGGAATGGGACAGGAGCGCGATCTTCGGCTCGAGGCCGAAGCGGCGGACGTGGGCGGCCGCCATGACGGCCGTCTTGGCGATTTCTTCGGCGGTCGGCTCCGGCTGCACCTGGGTGTCGGCCAGGAAGTAGTTGCCGTGAGCCGTGATCAGGAGGGAGAGGGCAGCAAAATGCTCCACGCCGGGCGCGGCGCCGATGATATCGCGGATGTAGCCGAGGTGGCGCATATAGCGCCCCTCGAGGCCGCAGATCATGGCGTCGGCCTCGCCCTGCCGCAACGCCAGCGCCGCAATGACGGTGGCATTGGTGCGCACCAGCGTGCGCGCGGCGTCCGGCGTGATGCCGCGCCGGCCGGCGGCTTCCACATAGGCATGGACGAACGGTCGATAGCGAGGGTCATCCTCGGGATTGATCAACTCGAAGTCGCGGCCGGGACGGATCGAGAGGCCGAAGCGCTCGAGCCGGGCTGCGACCACCGCCGGCCGGCCGACCAGCACCGGGTGTGCCAGTTCCTCCTCGATCACCACCTGGGTGGCGCGCAGGACGCGCTCGTCTTCGCCCTCGGCGTAGACGACGCGCTTGCGCTCGTTCTTCGCTTGCGCGAACACCGGCTTCATGATGAATCCGGTGCGGAAGACGAAGCGGTTGAGCCGCTCGCGGTACGCGTCGAAGTCGACGATGGGACGGGTGGCGACGCCGGAGGCGATGGCGGCGTGGGCCACCGCCGGCGCGATGCGCAGGATGAGGCGCGGATCGAACGGGTTGGGAATGAGCGAGCCCGGTCCGAACGTCTTCGCCTCGCCGCCATAGGCGCGCGCCGCCACGTCCGAGGGGGCTTCGCGCGCCAGCGCGGCGATCGCCTCGACGGCGGCGAGCTTCATCTCCTCGTTGATGGTGGTGGCGCCGACATCGAGCGCGCCGCGAAAGATATAGGGAAAGCACAGGACGTTGTTGACCTGGTTGGAATAATCGGAGCGCCCGGTGCAGATCATCGCGTCCGGTCGCGCCGCCAAGGCGACGTCCGGCATGATCTCAGGGGTGGGATTTGCCAGCGCCATGATCAGCGGCCGCTCGGCCATGCGCTTGACCATCTCGGGCTTGAGCACGCCGCCGGCGGAGAGGCCGAGAAAGATATCGGCGCCCGCGATGATCTCGGCGAGCGTCCTCTTCTCGGTCTTTTGTGCATAGACGCTCTTCCACGCGTCCATCAGCTGCGGCCGGCCTTCGTAGACCACGCCCTCGATGTCGGAGATCCAGATGTTCCGGCGGTCGACCCCGAGGGAAACGAGGAGATTGAGGCAGGCGAGCGCGGCCGCGCCGGCGCCGGACGCAACGATCTTGACGGCGTCGATACGCTTGCCGGTGAGATGCAGCGCGTTGCGCACGGCGGCGGCGACGATGATGGCGGTCCCGTGCTGGTCGTCGTGAAACACCGGGATGCGCATCCGCTGCTTCAGCTTGGCTTCGATGTCGAAGCACTCGGGCGCCTTGAAGTCCTCGAGATTGATCCCGCCGAAGGTCGGTTCGAGCGCGGCGACGACCTCCACCACCCGGTCGACCTCATGGGCGGCGATCTCGATGTCGAACACGTCGATGCCGGCGAACTTCTTGAACAGCACCGCCTTGCCTTCCATTACCGGCTTGGAGGCGAGCGGGCCGATATTGCCGAGGCCGAGCACCGCGGTGCCGTTGGAGACGACGGCGACGAGATTCTGGCGCGCGGTCAGCTCGGCCGCCTGCCCCGGGTCGGCGACAATCGCCTCGCACGCCGAGGCCACGCCGGGCGTATAGGCGAGCGCGAGATCGCGCTGATTGCCCAGCGGCTTGGTGGGCTGGATCTCCAGCTTTCCCGGCCGCGGCAGGCGGTGATAGTGGAGCGCCCCCGACTTGAGGTCGTCGGAGACCGATGGTGTTTCCGATGGCATGGCGCTTCTCCCGACGCGAGCTTAGTCCCACCGGACCGGCATGTGCAGCCGGTTGCTCGATGCTCCACCCGGCTTCCCGATTTCGGCTCGGAGCCGCGTCGTGATAGTCACTTGGCCGGCAGATTGAGCCTGAGGTGCAGCTCCCGCAGCTGCTTGGGGGTTGGCTCCGAGGGCGCGCCCATCAGCAGGTCCTCGGCGCGCTGGTTCATCGGAAACAGCGCCACCTCGCGCAGATTCTGCTCGCGGCAGACGAGCATCACGATGCGGTCGAGGCCGGCTGCCATCCCGCCGTGCGGCGGCGCGCCGTAGCGGAAGGCGCGATACATGCCGCCGAAGCGCTTTTCCAGCACCGACTCGTCATATCCGGCAATGGCAAAGGCCTTCTTCATGATCTCCGGCTGGTGGTTGCGGATGGCGCCCGAGGCGATCTCGTAGCCATTGCACACCATGTCGTACTGATAGGCGTTGACGGTGAGCGGATCGTTGGTCTCGAGCGCCTGCAGCCCGCCCTGCGGCATCGAGAACGGATTGTGGGAGAAGTCGATCTTCTTCTCCTCCTCGTTCCATTCGAACATCGGGAAGTCGACGATCCAGGCGAGCTCGTAACGCTCCGTGCGGACGAGCCCGAGCTCCTCGCCGATACGCGTTCGCGCCGCGCCCGCGAGCTTCGCCGCATCCGCCTCCTTTCCGGCCGCGAAGAATAAGGCATCGCCTGCCTGGACACCCGCGTTGGCCATGAGCCGCGCCTGGACGGCGGGCGGGATGAACTTGGCGATGGCGCCTTTGCCGCCGTCGGCCTCGAACACGAGATAGCCAAGGCCGGGCGCGCCCATCTCGGTGCGCGCCCATTCGTTAAGTTTGTCGAACCACGAACGCGGCTGCGCGGCGGCGCCGGGTGCCGGGATTCCCCGCACCACCCCGCCCGACTTGATCACGTTCTTGAAGGCATTGAACGTCACGCTCGCGTCGTTGAACTCCTCGCTCAGTTCGGCAATCACGATGGGGTTGCGCAAGTCCGGCTTGTCGCTGCCGTATCTGAGCATCGCCTCGCGGTAGGTAATGCGCGGCAGGGCCGGCGTGACCGACCAGCCGCCGGAAAATTGTTCGAAGGTGCCGCGCAAGACCGGCTCCATCGCGGCGAACACGTCGTCCTGGGTGACGAAGCTCATCTCGATGTCGAGTTGGTAGAACTCTCCCGGCAGGCGATCCGCCCGCGGATCCTCGTCGCGGAAGCACGGCGCGATCTGGAAGTAGCGATCGAACCCGGCGATCATGAGCAGTTGCTTGTACTGCTGCGGCGCCTGCGGCAGCGCATAGAACTTGCCCGGATGAATCCGCGAGGGCCCGAGATAGTCGCGCGCGCCCTCGGGCGACGATGCCGTCAGGATCGGCGTCTGGAATTCGTTGAAGCCTTGCTCCTTCATGCGCCGGCGTAGCGAGTCCACGATCGCGCCGCGCGTCATGATGTTGTTGTGGAGCCGCTCGCGCCGCAGGTCGAGGAAGCGATACTTGAGGCGGATGTCCTCGGGATATTCCTGCTCGCCGAACACCGGCAACGGCAGCTCGGCGGCCGGCCCCAGCGCTTCGATCTCGGTGATGAAGACTTCGACCGCGCCGGTCGGCAGGTCCGGATTCTCGGTGCCGGCCGGCCGTTTTCTGACCTTGCCGTCGATGCGCACGACCCATTCGGCGCGCAGCTTCTCGGCATCCTTGAACGCCGGACTGTCGGGATCGGCAACGCACTGCGCGAGCCCGTAATGGTCGCGCAGGTCGATGAACAGGAGCCCGCCGTGATCGCGGATGCGATGGCACCAGCCGGACAGCCGCACGTTCTGGCCGATGTCGCTCTCGCGAAGCGCGCCGCAGGTATGGGTGCGGTAGCGGTGCATAAATCGTTCCGGTAATGGAGTAAAAAGCGCGCGGACAAGCACATGCGAAGCCCGCTTTGTCAAGGAGCGCCAAGCTTCGCCGGAACATGCACTAGCTAGCTCCAGCCGGGAATGCAAACGCGGCGGCGGTCCACGACAGGCAGAGCGCGGCGACGACAAATCGGATCATCGGTTCACGACCCCTGGCAACAGCGCGAGTCATATCGAACCGCCGCGTCGGGCGACAGCGACCCCCGTCTCGGCTATGTAAGCCATGCAGTTCTGCGCAGGCGCGCGCCACCATTTCAACGCGAAGATGATCACATGGCCGAGACCCACCGCATGACGACCGCGGAGGCAACCGTGGCGGCGCTTCTGGCGCACGGCATCGGGACCATCTACGCGCTTCCGGGCGTGCACAACGACGATCTGTTCGATGCGCTGTACAAGGTGGCGAACCGGATGCGCACCGTCCACGCACGCCATGAGCAGGCCGCCGCCTATATGGCGCTGGGTGCCGCGCTCGCCACCGCGAAGCCGCAGGCCTACACGGTGGTCCCTGGGCCGGGCCTGCTCAACTCCGGTGCGGCGCTGCTCACCGCCTACGGCATGAATGCGCCGGTGCTCGCCTTGATCGGCCAGATCCCGCAGGCCGACATCGGGCGCGGCTTGGGGCACCTGCACGAAATCCGCGATCAAACCGGCATCATCGCGCGGCTGGTCGACCATTGCGCCATGATCCGCGCGCCGGCCGAGGCCCCTGCCCTGGTGGCCGCGGCGGTGCGCGCCATGTTCAGCGGCCGCCCCGGCCCGGCCGTGCTCGAATGCGCTATCGACACGTGGGGCAAGGAAGGTGCGGTGGCGGCGATCGCTGCCCCGACACCGCCGCCCTCAACGCCGATCGATGAGGACGCCGTGCTGGCGGCCGCCAAGCGGCTCGGCACCGCCCAACGCCCGCTCATCGTGTGCGGTGGTGGCGCGCAAGATGCCGCCACAGAGGTCGCGCTGCTGTCGCACATGCTGCAGGCGCCTGTCCTCGCCTATCGCCGCGGTCGCGGCGTGCTCGACAGCCGCGACGCCTTGAGCGTGACGCTGCCGCTCGGCCGCGAGCTGTGGGGCGAAGCCGACCTCGTGCTGGGCGTCGGCACACGGCTGCACCTCCAGCAAACGATGTGGGGCATGGATGACGACCTCGCGATCATCCGCATCGACGCCGACGGGGAAGAGCCGGCGCGCGTTCGTGCTCCGGCGCTGGCGCTGATCGGCGACGCCAAGCCCATCCTGCGCCGCCTCCTCGACGTGCTGCCGGCGCACAATCGCGCCCGCCCGTCGCGGCGGGACGAGATGCAGGAGCGCCAGGCCAAGACCCGCAAGCGCCTGGAGAAACTTGCGCCCCAGCTTGCCATCCTGGCGGCAATCCGCACCGAGCTGCCGGAGGACGGCATCTTCGTCGACGAGGTGACGCAGATGGGGTTTGCGGCGCGGCTGGCCCTGCCGGTTTACAAGCCGCGCACCTTCCTGTCGCCCGGCTATCAGGACAACCTCGGCTGGGGCTTTGCCACCGCGCTCGGCGTCCAGGACGCGCGGCGCGACACGCCGGTCGTCTCGATCTCCGGGGACGGCGGGTTCATGTACACGGCGAACGAGCTTTCCACCGCGATGCGCCACCGCATCCCGCTCGTCACGATCGTTTTCGCTGACGGGGCCTTCGGCAACGTGCGCCGCACCCAGGAGGAGCGTTACGGCAATCGCTTGATCGCCTGCGATCTCGCCAATCCTGACTTCGTCCGCTTCGCCGAAAGCTTTGGGGCCGCCGCCGAGCGGGTGCGCGATCCGGACGCGTTGCGCGCCGCGCTCAAGCGCGGATTCGCCCGCCGCGACGGGCCGACCCTGATCGAGATGCCGGTCGGCCCGATGCCGTCGCCGTGGGAGTTCATCCATATGCCGCGCGTGCGCGGCGACTGACTTGCCGAATTTGGGCGTTACGAGCGGCGCATTGCACTGACAAAGCGGGCCGAATCCGCTACGCCTTAGATAGAATGCGGGGACGGAACATCACATCGGGCCCGCCGCAGGAGACCGCGACACGGGTTTTGGAGTTCGTTATGTAGCCGCCATGGAGCCGATTACAACGACCGAGATGCTCGCCGACGCCTGCGCGCGCCTGGCCACTAATCCGTTCGTCACGGTCGATACCGAGTTCCTGCGCGAGTCGACCTACTATCCGGTCCTGTGCGTGGTGCAGATGGCCAGCTCCGAGGAGGCGGCGGTGATCGACACCCTGGCCAAGGGAATCGATCTCGCGCCCTTCTACCAGCTGATGGCGAACGAGGCGGTGCTGAAGGTGTTTCATGCCGCACGGCAGGACATCGAGATCGTATGGCATCGGGCGGGCATGATTCCGCATCCCATCTTCGACACGCAGGTCGCCGCCATGGTGCTCGGCTACGGAGATTCGATCTCCTATGAGCAACTGGTCCAGCGCATCACCGGCGATACCCTCGACAAATCACACCGCTTCACCGACTGGACGCGCCGCCCCTTGAGCGAGGCGCAGCTTGCCTATGCGGTTTCCGACGTGACGCATCTGCGCGACGTCTACCTGAAGCTCTCCGCCGATCTCGCGCGGCGCGGCCGGACCGACTGGGTGTTCCACGAGATGGAGGTGCTGACCTCGCCGGCGACCTACCAGCTCGAGCCCGAGAAGGCCTGGGAGCGGCTGAAGACACGCGTGCGCAAGCCGAAGGATCTCGCCGTGCTGATGGAAGTCGCCGCTTGGCGCGAACGCGAGGCACAGGCGCGCGACGTGCCGCGCGGGCGCGTGCTCAAGGACGAGGTGATCGGCGATATCGCCACCCATGCGCCGACCACCCCGGAGAAGCTCGCGCACTTGCGGTCCATCCCCAAGGGGTTCGAGCGATCGAGATGGGGAACCGATATCATCGCGGCGGTGACGCGCGGCCTCGAGCGCGACGTCAAGACCCTGCCGCGATTCGAGCGCGCGGCGTCGGCGCCGAACGGCGCAGCCACGGTCGAACTGCTCAAGGTGCTGCTGCGGATGATCTCGGAAAAACACGGCGTCGCCGCCAAGGTGATCGCCACCGTCAACGACCTCGACCGCATCGCCGCCGACGACGAAGCCGACGTCCCGGCGCTGAAGGGCTGGCGGCGCGAGCTGTTCGGTGACCGGGCGCTGGCCTTGAAGCACGGCAAGCTCGCGCTCGCGGTCGAGAAGGGCCGCGTCATCGCGGTCGAGCGCGGCGAAGGGAGCTAGCTCGCAGGGCGAATTGTCCCCAAAGGCCGGATCCGAGGACACCGCCATAGAACGTCAAAGATCCGCGTGAACGCGCCTTGGTGCTGCAGCGTGCGCTCATGAGGGCCGCCGAGCAGGCGGCCTACCAGCCGTGCCGATCTGCTTGCTCGGCCATTTCCCGCCATTGCCGGGCAATGTCCAGGAAACCTTGCTTGGCGGTGGGGTCGCGGACTTTGTTGGCCTGTTCTTCGGCCTCTTTCGCGCGCAGGCGATACTCTTCGGCTCTTGTCATGGCCGATCTCAGTGCTGGACGTCGGGTGCCCCACATCAGATCAATGGAGTTCCGCAAGATGCCGTTCCAATGGAACTTCAGCACGTAGGCCGCATCAGCGGAGCGACACCGCGGACCTCTCGCCGCCCGCTACGCGCCGAGTCCCTCCATGGCGCAGTCGCGCAACTTGATGGGGTCGCGCTCGCCGTCCTTGGCGCAGTCGATGATCAACCTGGCAATCAGCTCCGTGATCGGATCGTCGCGGTCCGTCAACTTGAGCTCGCGCAACGTGGCCTCGAATCCCGCCACCATCGCGCTCACGGCGTCGGGTGGGAAAACGGCGTCCCGCAATAAACGATATATGGCCATGGTCAGCCCCTCGAAGGCTTAGGCGGCACTTCAGCCGCCTACGAAATTCACATGGACGACGACCGGTTCCCGAAAAATCGGGACATGACGTCTCGGGACGCCGACACGACGTCTGTGCTTTTTATCTGCACTGGAACCAATCAAGCCATGCGACGTTTGTATCCGGGGAAAATTGCTGGGAGCGACGCGATGCGCGTATTTCTTGGGATGATTCTCGGCGTGCTGCTGACGATCTCGGTCGCCTACATCAATGATCACATCACATCCGGTCCATCGATTGCCTCTACCCAGGTCAGAAC
>JBJMSU010000150.1:0-6117 GCA_045801465.1 Xanthobacteraceae bacterium
CTCGACGTACGGGCCGAGCACGTGCCGCTCGGCGGCGTCGAGCGCCAGCGTGTAGACGGTGGCGCGCGAGTTCGACGGCACGATCGAGCGCAGCCATTGGATGACGTAGCCGTCATCGTCGTAGTGCGACGGCTTGATGAGCACCAGCTGAAAGCGCCGCCTAGTCTCCGTTGGAGCCAACATCCCTCGACCCGCTCCTGACACCCTGCAGATCGGTAACATGGGGAAGGCGGCGCGACAAACAGGTTTTCTGCCGCTTTCCGACATATGTCGCCGATGGGTCGCCTTTGCGCCACGGCCTGGCTGGGCGCCGCCGACGGCCGGAACGCGCGACATATTCGGTTTCACCAGCTGCACCAGCCCTGGCGGCGACCGCCGGAATAAAGGCGCGCCAAGCCTTGCGCCAACAAGGCCTGCGATACGTCCTTGGTGCGGGTGGTTGCCGCATCGGCGACGACCCGGCCGCCGTACTTGTCGAGATCGACGTGCGTCACGGTGAGCTTGCCCTCGGCCAGAATGGCCGCAAGCGCGTCGCGCGCGGCCTCGGCCAGATTGCGCTCCTCGCGGCAGCGCGCCTTCATCTCCGGCGCATCGATCCCGCGCAGCCGCACCTTGGTGGTGATGTCGAGGCCGGGCCACAGGTGCACGCGCGCCTCGAACGTGTCGCCGTCGAGCACGCGCAGCACCTCGGCCGCATAAATGCCTTTGGCAGCGGTCCGGACAGGCGGCTCCGCCGCGCGGGCAAGCTCGCGTTCCGGCGGCCGTACCGACCGGCTCGTTGTGATCACCGGCACCATCACGGTGCCGCCGACGAAGCCGACCGCGAACGCGCTGAAGACCACCAGAGCCGCCGCGCGCATGGCATTTAGTCCTAAGTCGTGAGGCCAAGGTATACACTCCTAAAATAGGAATGTAAACATAACCCCATGAATGCCGTTCTCCCAATGAATGCCGCTCTTCTGGCCGGCGCGGACGGCTTCCGCCCGGGGCGAGACGGCTGACGCGGCGTCGCACCCGGGCAGAAAACCTTGCGGCGGGCACGGAGGCTTCCCATCTGCGCGCCGACAATGCGCCGGTTCGCGCCCCCGCCGGCCGTGGAGCGAAGCGATGAACTATGTGCGCACTGCCATTCTGCTTGCCGGTCTGACCGCGCTGTTCATGGCGATCGGCTACCTGATCGGCGGTCAGGGCGGGATGATGATCGCCCTGCTGATCGCCGCCGCCATGAACCTGTTCAGCTACTGGAACTCCGACAAGCTCGTCCTGTCGACGCACGGCGCCCACGAGGTGGACGAACGCGCCGCGCCCGAGCTCCATGCCATCGTGCGCGAGCTTGCCGCCAAGGCCGGCCTGCCGATGCCGCGCGTCTATCTCATGGACAATCCGCAGCCGAACGCGTTTGCCACCGGCCGCAACCCCGAGCACGCCGCCGTGGCGGTGACCACCGGCCTGTTGGAGACGCTGAGCCGCGAGGAGGTCGCCGGCGTGCTGGCGCACGAGCTCGCCCACGTGAAGAACCACGACACGCTGACCATGACGATCACGGCGACCATTGCCGGCGCCATCTCGATGCTGGCGCAGTTCGGCATGTTCTTCGGCGGCGGGCACCGCGAGAACAACCACGGGCTCGGCATCGTCGGCTCGTTGCTGATGGTCATTCTCGCGCCGATCGCCGCCATGCTGGTGCAGATGGCGATCAGCCGCACGCGTGAATACGCCGCCGACCGTCTCGGCGCCGAGATCTCGGGACATCCGGAGTGGCTTGCCTCGGCGCTCGGCAAGCTCGAGCGTGCCGCCCATGCAGTTCCCAATGAGCCGGCCGAGCTCAATCCGGCAACCGCCCATCTCTTCATCGTCAACCCGCTCTCCGGCGCGCGCATGGACAATCTGTTCGCGACCCATCCGGCCACCGAGAACCGCATTGCGGCGCTGATCGAGCTGGCGCGCCGGATGGGGCGGAGCAGCTCCCGGGGCGACATCACGGGCTCCGGCTTCGGAACCGGGCAGCGCGGATCTGCGCCGCGCGGTCCATGGGGCGGCACCCGTGCATCGGGGCCGTGGGGCTGACGGCGTCGATGCGATTCACGTGCGGCGAGTGATCCGATTCCCCAGTTCGCAAGGCATTGGGAACTTCAATCCACTACACCTGAAAACGTTTACTTGAATGGATGGTGCCAAAGCGTCCATCAATTTGGTCGGGGGACGCACTGATTCGCGTAACGCGTGACGCAGCGGTCGAGCCGAGGTTTGATGACTCGCCCTCAACGAGTACAACCAGCGGAAGTTCCCGGGCTGTCGGCGCGGCGCATTGCCGTGGATATTCTTGACGACGTTCTGCGGCGCCGTCGTCCGCTTGACGATCATTTCGAGGGCGAGCACGCCCATCCCGGCCTGCCGGCGCTCGCCGACCGCGATCGCGCGCTGGTGCGTAAGCTGGTCGCGACCGTGCTGCGCCGGCTCGGCACGCTGCGGCGCCTGCTCAACTCTTCGCTTGATCGCGGCTTGCCGGACGACGCTCCGCGCCTGGAGATGATACTCCTGGTCGGCGCCGGGCAAATCATCTGGCTCGATGTGCCGGACCATGCCGCCGTCGATCTGGCGGTGCGGCTCGCTCAAGCCGACCGGCGCGCGTCGCGCTATGCCGGCCTGGTCAACGCGGTGCTGCGGCGCATTGCACGCGAACGCGCCAGCCATGCCGGCGCCGAACCCGGCCTCGACACGCCCGATTGGCTGATGGCACGCTGGCGCAAAGCCTACGGCGTCCAGGTCGCGCGCGCGATCGCCGAAGCCCACAGCCACGAGCCCCCGCTCGATCTCACCGTCAAAAGCGAGCCGCAGAGCTGGGCCGCGCGCCTGCGCGGGCGCGATTTGCCGACCGGCACCGTGCGCCTGATGGCACATGGACCGGTGTCGCGGCTGCCAGGCTATATGGAGGGCGCCTGGTGGGTGCAGGATGCAGCCGCTGCCCTGCCGGCGCGGCTCCTCGGCGACGTGCACGGTCGCACCGTCGCCGACCTCTGCGCCGCCCCGGGCGGCAAGACGGCACAGCTCGCGCATGCCGGTGCGCAGGTCACGGCGATCGATCGCTCGCCGGTCAGGCTCGCGCGCCTCAAGGACAACCTCGCGCGGCTGGCGCTTGCCGCCAACGTCGTTTCGGCCGATGTGCTGGAGTGGCAGGGAGGTCCGTTCGATGCCGTGTTGGTCGATGCGCCGTGCTCGTCCACCGGTACGATCCGCCGCCACCCCGACATCATGCACCTCAAACGCGATGAGGACCTCGCCGCCCTGGTGGCGGTGCAGCGTCAGCTGATCGATCGCGCTGTTGCGCTCACGCGGCCCGGCGGCACGGTCGTCTATTGCAGCTGCTCGTTGGAGCCGGAAGAAGGCGAAGCCCAGATTGCGGCTCTGCTCGAGCGCGACCCACGCGTGCGCCGATCGCCTATCTCGGCGTCCGAGATCGGCGGTTTATCGGAGTTCGTCACCGCAGCCGGGGAACTGCGCACGCTGCCCTGCCACCTGCCCGATCCCGATCCGCGCATGGCCGGTCTCGACGGCTTTTATGCCGCCCGCCTGTACCGCCTGTGACGCTCTGCGCCCCCGCAATCGAGGTCGCAAGCGGAATGTCGTAAATAGCCGGATCTCAGCCGCATCAATGGGTTAGAGAGCGGCGGGCGAGACGAACAATTGCCGCCTTCGGGGGCGGGCCTTTTACCCGAGTGTTGGCCGGGATAACACCGTTCGCTATGGTGACGAGGGAAATGGGGGCCCAGCGACTTGGGCAGGGGAGCCGGTCCATGGCCCGCGGGCTGATCGCGGAACGTGCCAAGCTCTCCTGGTTCGTGGCACGCCGCGCGCTGATGGTCGCCATCGCGCGAGTGAATGCGCACCCGGTGGTCCGCTGGCGTTTTGCCTCTGCCGGCACGGACCGGCTGGTGATCGCACCGCAGGACCTGCGCACCGCCGACCCGACCCGCGCCAGCGAGATCTACGCCGGGCGCTTCGCCTTCGCCGGCAAAATCGTGATCTGCGACGGGCGCTCCCCGTTCGAGATGCTGTCCCCGTCCGACGAATGGGCGGAAGTGCTGTTCGGGTTCGGATGGCTGCGCCACCTGCGCGCGGCCGAATCGGGGATCACCCGCGCCAACGCCCGCGCCCTGGTAGATGAATGGATTTCCCTGCAAGGCTCGTGGGATTCGGTTGCCTGGCGCCCGGACGTTGTCGCGCGCCGCATCATGTCGTGGCTGAGCCAGGCCCCCCTCGTGCTGCAAGATGCGGATGCGCGGTTCTATCGCCGGTTCTTGCGCAGCCTCACGCGACAGGTGCGTTATCTGCGCCGCACGGCGGGACACACGCGCGACGGGCTGCCGCGTTTTCAATGCGTGATCGCGCTCACCTCCGCGGCTCTGTGCATGGCCGGCCAGGAGCGGCTGATCAAATCGACGACCCGGCGCCTGGTCGAGGAGCTGCAGCGCCAAATCCTGCCCGATGGCGGCCACGTCAGCCGCAACCCCGGAGCCCTGATCGAGCTTCTCGTCGATTTGCTGCCCTTGCGCCAGGCATTTGCCGCCCGCAACGTGGTGCCGCCGCCGGCCCTGATCAATGCGATCGATCGCATGATGCCGATGCTGCGGTTCTTTCGCCACGGGGACGGCAATTTTGGCCTTTTCAACGGCATGGGGCCGACACCGGGTGATCGCCTCGCCACCGTGCTCGCCTATGACGATGCCCGCGGCACGCCGGTGGCTAATGCCCCGCATTCCGGCTATCAGCGCCTGCAGGCCGGCGACGTGGTCGTGCTGATGGATTCAGGGCTGCCACCGCCGATCGGCCTGAGCCAGGAGGCGCATGCCGGCTGTCTCTCGTTGGAGCTTTCGGCACAGCAGCACCGGATCGTGGTGAACTGCGGCCTGCCCGCCACCAACCGCGAAAGCTGGCGCCAGCTTGCCCGCGCGACCGCCGCCCATTCGACCGTGACGTTGAACGATTCCTCTTCGTGCCGCTTTCTCGCCTCCGGCTCGCTGCAACGCCTGCTCGGCGTCCCCATCGTGGCCGGCCCGGGCGACGTTCCGGTCGCGCGCGAGGATCGCGGCGACGGAACGCTGCTGCGCGTGTCCCATGACGGCTACGCCCAGCGCTATGGGATGGTGCTGCAGCGCACGGTGCGGCTCGCCGACAATGGCGGCCGGCTCGACGGCGAGGATGCGTTCCTGCCGGTGCGCGGCCGCAGGCTGCCGGAGAACAAGCCCGACGACTTCGCCATCCGCTTTCATCTCCACCCGGCCGTCAAGGCGAGCCGGCTGACCGACGGGCACAGCGTGATGCTGATGCTGCCGAACCGGCAGGTGTGGAGCTTCACGGCCTACGAGGATCGGGTCGAAGTCGAGGAGAGCGTCTATCTCTCCGCCACCGATGGACCGCGCCGCGCCGTGCAGATCGTGGTCTATGGTCAGGCGCGAAAAACGCCGCGCGTGCAATGGACCTTCGCGCAGATGGAGCGGGCGGAATCGAACTTCAGTCGCGACGCCGAGATGGAGCCCGAGCTGCCGCTATGACGGATCTGCGTCGCGTCAGCCGCGCCCTCCTGTCGGTCTCCGACAAGACCGGCCTCGTTGCCTTCGCGCGCGCGCTTGCCGAGCATGGCATCGAGCTCGTGTCCACTGGCGGCACCGCCAAGGCGCTTGCCGCCGAGGCCTTAAGCGTCATCGACGTCGCCGACCTCACCGGGTTTCCCGAAATGATGGATGGCCGGGTCAAGACGCTGCATCCAAAGGTGCACGGCGGTCTGCTGGCGATCCGTGACAACAAGGCGCACACCGCCGCGATGGACGCCCATGCGATCCGCCCGATCGATCTTCTGGTGGTCAATCTCTATCCGTTCGAGGCGACGGTCGCGAAGGGCGCCGGCTACGACGACTGCGTCGAGGACATCGACATCGGCGGGCCGGCGATGATCCGCGCCGCCGCCAAGAATCACGCCGACTTGGCGGTGGTGGTCGACACCGATGACTATGCCCGCGTGCTCGACGAGCTGAAAGCGTACGGCGGCGCGACGACTCTCGGATTGCGCAAGGCGCTCGCGCAAAAGGCTTACGCGCGTACCGCCGCGTATGACGCCGC
>JBJMSU010000165.1:0-38969 GCA_045801465.1 Xanthobacteraceae bacterium
AGCTTCGCCTCATTGACCGGGAAGGCGTTGCCGTTGACGCGCGTGATCCCCATGGCTGCCCAGTCGGCGATGCGCTTGCCCTGGTCAGGACCTTCCAGCGCGCACGAAACGGCCTCCGGTACGGTGACCTCAAAACCCCAGTCGCGGCCCCTGATCCAGCCATAGTGGACGAGGTAATTGGCGATCGAGGCCATGGCGTCGGCGTCGGAATTCCAGATGTCGCGGCGGCCGTCGCCGTCGAAATCGACCGCATAGCGCTTGAAGGATGTCGGCATGAACTGGGTCGGGCCGAAGGCGCCGGCCCATGAACCTTTGAGATCGTCGGGCCGTACATCGCCGCGGTGGAGGATTTCCAGTGCCGAGAGGAACTCGTCGCGGAAATAGCTCTGCCGGCGCCCGACGCAGGCGAGCGTCGCGGTCGAGCGCAGCACCGGCCGCTCCCCGATCATCACACCGTATTTCGATTCGATACCCCAGATTGCCACGATGGCGTGGCGGTCGACCCCATAGGCGCGCTCGACCGCATCGAAGGTCGCGCGATGCTCGGCCAGGAGCTCGCGCCCGCGCAGGATGCGCTCGTCATTGACGAGGAGATCGAGGTACTCCCAGAAGGTCTTGGTGAACTCCGGCTGGGAATCGAGCAGATCCATGATGCGCAAGTCCGGCGTGAGGCCGGCCGTGTGCTGGTCGAAGCTTACCCGCGATATGCCGCGGCGTGCCGCGTCGGGCCAAAGTCCCTCGATGCAGGCGGGGAAATTGGCGGCGGCCGTGAGGATCGCCTCGCGCGTCATCAGCGGATGGCCGGAGGCCCCGGCCTGCCCGCTCCATTCCGGCGCCGGAGCCTGCGCCGGAACCGCACCGGTCGACCGGTCCGGCGCAAACAGCGACCGCAGATCCGGCATCTGCGCGGCGGCGGGCGTCAACGACGCGACCAGAAGCGCCAAGCAGATAAGTCTCATCGGGTTGGAACCAATCGGCATCTCGCTCGTCTCTTTAAGTCCGCCATCCAGATTCAACCCCAGCCGTTCCCGCCACCATTGGGCCGCGATATGGTTTCCGATATCTTAACAATCCACCATCCTCAACCCACCCGGTCACGTACCCGAAACAGCATGAAGCCGATCCGCAAAGCCGTTTTCCCCGTGGCCGGCCTGGGCACGCGGTTCCTGCCCGCCACCAAGGCCATGCCCAAAGAGATGCTGCCCGTGGTCGACCGGCCGGTCATCCAGCTGGTCGTGGACGAGGCGCGCGAGGCCGGCATCGAGCATTTCATCTTCGTCACCGGCCGCAACAAGAGCGTGATCGAGGACCACTTCGACAAGCAGTTCGAGCTGGAATCGACCCTGCAGAAGCGCGGCAAGAGCAAGGAGCTCGACCTTCTCGAGGCCGAGCTTCCCGGCGCCGGCCAGACCAGCTTCACGCGCCAGCAGGAGCCGCTCGGACTGGGCCACGCGGTCTGGTGCGCGCGCGAGATCGTCGGCAACGAGCCGTTCGCGCTCATGCTTCCCGACATGCTGCATTTCGGTCAGCGCGGATGCCTCGCCGAGATGATGGACGTCTATCGCGACGGCGGCGGTAACGTGGTTGCGGTCTACGAGGTCCCGCGCGAGCAGGTGGACCAATACGGGATCGTCAGCGTCGGAGAGAACCGCGGCAAGGGCTTTCGCATCACCGGCATGGTGGAGAAGCCCAAGCCCGCCAACGCCCCCTCGAGCTACATGATCTCCGGCCGCTACATCCTGCAGCCCGAGATTTTCCCGCTCCTCGAACGCCAGGCCGCCGGCGCCGGCGGCGAGATTCAGGTGACCGACGCTATGCTGAAGCTGGCCCAAACCCAGTCGTTCTTCGGCTATCGGTTCGACGGCCGCATCTTCGACTGCGGCTCGAAGATCGGCTTTCTCACCGCCAACGTCGCCTACGCGCTGGCGCGCGCCGATATCGCACCGGCGTTCCGCGCCGAGCTCAAGCAGCTCCTCGCCGAGAAGTGATGCGGGATCTTGTGCGCTGCGCCGGCATGACGAGCAGCGCGCAGCGTCATTCCGAATGTCTGTCAGCCCACCCTGTCGGCGAGCCAGCCGCGCCGGCGCAAAACCGGCCGGAAGGCGCTAAGCCGCGAGCCCGGGGCGCGCGGCGCTCCCCTGCGCGGCGGCGAAGCGCTCCGCCTTGCGGGCGATGTGGCGCCCATAGGTGTGGCGCGCGACGACGTCGAGCAGGAACCTATTGAGCAGATCCGGGACTGCGGGAAGCGGCCGGCGCACATCGACGATCAGCACGGCTCGCGTCTCGGCGCTGCTGTTGACGACCGAGTGCGGCCAGCTGTCGTCGAACAGCACCGCTTCGCCCTCTTTCCACACATGGTCCTGGCCGTTGACGACGAGCTTCGGCGGATTGTGCGCAGGGACGCGCAGGCCGAGGTGGTAGCGCAGGTAACCGAGATACGGACCCTCGTGCTCGGGGACTGATTTGCCGGGCTCGAGGATCGAAAAAAATGCCTGGATCATATTGGGCACGCGCGCGAGCACGCGGCATGTCTCCGGACAGCGGGCCCGGTTCGCCTGCGGCTTGTGCCCCATGATCTCGAGCATGAACACGTTCCAGCGCTTGGGCGTCGTCGAAGAGATCTTGCGTTCGCCGGAGTCGAGCTCGTGGTACTGCGGCAGATCACCGGCGCTGGCGAGGAGACGATCGAATTCCTGGCGGATCGCCGGATAGGCCTGCGTCACCAGGTCGAGCGCCGGGTAGGTCTCCTTGATGGCGAAGAAAGTCGGCCGGCGCTCGCGATCGACGTAGCGGCCGAAGTACGAATTCGCCATGGACTTGAGGATATGATAGTCGAGTTTCATCAACGCCGTTCCCGATGCTAGCGACGGGACGGCGTTTTTTCACGTCACGGCTGCCAGCGCAAGCCGACCAGACCCACCGTCGCGTCGTAATCGTTGCCCGGCTCGTTGGAACGCCGCCACTCGTGGCGCACCTCGCCCTTCACCAGGAAGGTGCGCGTGAGCTTGTAGGTGAGCGCAGCCGAGGCGGCGTAGCGCTGATCCTGCCGCGACGAGCCGATGAAGTCGTCGAGTCCGTAGCTGAGCTTCGCCGTGCCGATCAGCCAGCGGCGAAACGCGTGGTCGACCTGCAGGGTCGAATCGTACGAGAGCACGCCCGAGACGCCGACGAGGTTCGTCTCCTGCGGGGTGGTGGTGACGTTGACCTTGACGTTGGTCAGGCCCGTCGCCGCCCACACCAGCGAAGCATCGACGAGCACTCCGCGCAGGTCCGGCAGGCTCGGGTCCTTGTAGGTCCGCGTCACATAGCCGATCGCCGCTTCGCCCGTGAGCGTGCGCGTGAGCTCGAAGCTCGTGCCGCCTTTGACCGCGATGCCATCGGAGCTTCTCGCCACGCCGCCGGCGTCGATGGCGAGATCGTAGTCGCGGGTATCGACCGCCACGTCCACGAACGGCTTGACCCCCGGGGTCAGCTCGTAGCTGGCGCGCGTCTGCACGCCGTATTGATTGTAGTCGCGATCCTTGTTGCTGATGATGGACCCGTCGGCCAGCTTCGCATCCTCCCATTCGATGCGGTCGAATGTTCCTTTGAGCGCGAGCTCGAGCCGATTGAAGCGATGCAGTATTCCGGCGCCGGCGCCGGCCGTCTGCACGATCGGCAGATCGGCGAGACCGGCGGGCAGACCGGGCAGACCGGGATTGGCCGCCGTCAGCCCATATCGGCCTTCGACGAGGGCGCGCGTGCGCTCGCTGACATCGATACGGCCGGCGAGCTTGGCCGCGACATTGGGCGCATCGAGCTCGGGCGTCGCCTGGTAGGCCGTGTAGCTGCCGCGGATTTCCGCCGCGAGCTCGTGGCGCAGCCAATCGGAGCGCGCCAGCAGCTCCCCTGCCGGGGCGATGAACCACGAGCCCTTGCCGCCGCTCGCCCGGCCGGGATTGCTGTCGTAGCCTGCCGTGGTCTCGATGGCCGGCCGCAGCACGAAGGCGCCGGCCCGCAGCCCGAGGGGCTCGAAGGGGTCTTCCTCCGGCTTCCTGCGGGTCGCCACGACCGTGTTGGGCAGCGTATTGAGCTGTTCCTTGACCTCTTCGCGGTGAGCAAGAGCCGGCGGTTTCGGCGCCGTAACCGGCCGGGCGGCGACCCGGGGAGCCCGGGCGGGCGCCGCGGCCCGGGCGGGCCGTGGCGTCGGGCTTTTGGCGCTGGCCGCCGGCTGCTCCGGCAGCATCACGAGCCCGGTCGGGGACAAGGGGAGTGGCGGAGCTTCCGCGATTTTCGCCACCGGCGAGCGCGTCTTGGCTTTGGCCTTGGCCCGCATCGAGACGAAGCCGGTCTTACCGGCGCCTCTGCCGGCGGGAGGACCAAAGCTCGGAGTGCCGAAGCTCGGAACCTGTCCGACGGGCTCCGTGTCGCTGCTGCGCGTGCGTTTCGGCCGCGCAGGTCGGCGCAGACGCGCATCCGGCTCGCCGTCGAGCGTGGTGCGCAAGCCGGGAAGGTCAGCGGGCGCGGGCACCGCCACGTCGGTGGCCGCCAACGCGAGCAAGAGCGCGCCGACCCCGATCGGCGCGGCGAGGCGTGCGGAACCACAAGACACGAACTTTAAATCCCAACAGCCGGGCCGCGGCGGCGACCTTTGGTTAATGCAGATAAAACCAGCATGGTTAACGCCCCGGTGAGCCGGCGCGGCGGCGGCAGTTCGATGGCCCCGTTTCGCAGCTCGGCACCGCCCGAGATCACTTGCCATGCCAATGGCTTACCGGCCATGCGGCGATTCCGGGGGAAGCCGACATCCCGGCTGTCGCCGCGGCTGCGGTTCCATGTTATTGAGGTGAGGGGCTTGAATCTTCCGAAGACCGTGATGGCCAAGCCGAGAGTGCTGCGTAGCGAGGAGACCGCGCACGGGCGCGACCGCGCCCTGATTCAGTCGGCCGTGCGCACGCTGGAGACCGAGGGCGAGGGCATCGGCGCGCTTGCCGCCGCGATCCGCGACGGTCTCGGCGGCCCGTTCGTGGCCGCGGTGGAATTGATCCACAAAGCCAGAGGCCGGGTGATCGTCACCGGCATGGGCAAGTCCGGGCATGTCGGGCGCAAGATCGCCGCAACTTTCGCGTCGACCGGCACGCCGTCCTTCTTCGTTCATCCCGGCGAGGCGAGCCACGGCGATCTCGGCATGATCGCCGCCGACGACGTTATTCTGGCGCTGTCGTGGTCGGGCGAGACGGTCGAGCTCAAGGACCTGACCGACTATTCGCGGCGATTCCGCATCGGGCTCATCGCCGTCACCGCCCATCCGGACAGCACGCTCGGCCACGCCGCCGACGTGGTGCTCACGCTGCCGCAGGCGCGTGAAGCCTGCCCGCACAATCTCGCGCCGACGACGTCATCGTTGATGCAGCACGCGCTGGGAGATGCGCTGGCGATCGCGCTGTTGGAGAACCGCGGGTTCACGGCGCTCGATTTCCACGTCTTCCATCCCGGCGGCCGGCTCGGCGCCATGCTCAAGTTCGTGCGCGACATCATGCATGTGGGCGACAAGGTGCCGCTCGCAGCGGTGGGCACGCGCATGGCGGAGGCGATCGCCGAGATGACGGCCAAGACGTTCGGCTGCGTCGGCATCGTCGATCATGACGGCGTCCTGGTCGGCATCATCACGGACGGGGACCTGCGCCGGCACATGAGCGCCGATCTGCTCAGCCGGACCGTCGAGACGATCATGACACGCGAGCCGGCGACGGTGCGGCCGGATCAGCTCGTCAGCGAAGCGCTCGAGCTGTTGAACACGCTGAAGAAGACGCAGCTGATCGTGGTTGAGCACGGTCGCCCGGTCGGCGTCGTGCACTTCCACGACCTGCTGCGCGCCGGCGTGGCGTAATCTCCGTCACGTAGGGTGGGCAAATTCGCCTGCTGCGACGCTGTTGGCGGGCGAGCCGCCAAAAGCGGCGAGGGACGGCGCGATCGCGAATTTCCCTCGCGATCGTTGTGACGATCGCTCGCCCACCATGCAACGCCGAGATCGCGCGCCTTTGCCCACCCTACGTCGCGCCTGTTCCCTCGGTGACAGCCATCACACCACGGCGAACCCGATCGCACGCTGCGACGACTGACTATTCGTGGTCGCGCTGGATGAACACGGCCACGGGCTCGGAAGGAGATTGATGATCCCGAAGTGACGCATGCGATCGGCGCGAACCGGTCTCCTTCGCCGAAGCATGCGTCGGCGGTGCAGCGCTGCACGCTGCACCGCTTCCGGGATTCATCTCGGGTGGGCGAGCCGCCATAGCGGCGAGCGACGCGTCGTTTCGCTCGGCTTTGCCCATCCTACGATGCGATCACTCATTCCGTTCGTTCGACGAACAGCGCCGCGCCGTCGGCGCGGGTGACCTTGACGCGCGATCCCGCCGGCAAGTCCGGGCCGGTCACGCGCCACACCGTGTCGCCGATCCGCACCGTGCCGGAACTGTTCACGATCGGCTTGTCGAGCGTGAACATCTGGCCGACCAAGGCTGCGGAGCGGCGATTGAGGAACGGCTGATCGACCGGCCCCTCGACCCGGCGGCCGACGCGGTGCCAGATCGGAATCGACGCGATGGCGAAGACCGCGAAGGCGATGAACTGCGCCTGCCATGGCCAATCGATCGCGAGCGAGATCACCCCGACCAGGAGCGCCGAGAGACCGAGCCACAGCATGAACGTGCCCGGCGCGATGACCTCGATGGCGAGCAGAATCCCGCCGGCGATGAACCAGTTCCAGATCCCGAAGACCTTGACGATCGATATCATTGCTCGGGCCGCTCCGTCCGCAACCCAGAGCCCGCCGCCGGCCCGGTGGGACGGCGCGGCGGCGGCGCCTTGCCGTCGCCGCCACCGCCGCCGAACGTCTCGCGCGCGATCTCGCCGATGCCGGCAAGCGAGCCGAGCACGTTCACCGCCTCGATCGGCAGCATCAGGATCTTCTGGTTGGGCGATTGGGCAAGCTGCGTGAAGGCGCGCAGATATTTCTCGGCCACGAAGTAATTGAGCGCCGCGACGTCGCCGCGGGCGACCGCTTCGCTCACCATCTCGGTGGCCTTGGCCTCGGCCTGGGCCGAACGCTCGCGCGCCTCGGCGTCGCGGAAGGCGGCCTCGCGCCGGCCTTCCGCCTCGAGGATCTGCGCCTGCTTGGCTCCCTCGGCGCGCAGGATGGCGGATTGCCGCTGGCCTTCGGCCTGCAGGATCTCGGCACGCTTCTCGCGCTCGGCCTGCATTTGCCGGCCCATCGACGCAACGAGATTGGCGGGCGGCACGATGTCCTTGATCTCGATGCGGTTGACCTTGACGCCCCAGGGCGACACCGCGGCGTCGACTACGCGCAGCAGCCGCTCGTTGATCTCGTCGCGATGCGACAGCATCTGATCGAGATCCATCCCGCCCATGACCGAACGGATGTTGGTCATGGTGAGCTTGACGATGGCCTGGTCGAGCGCGGCAACCTCGTAGCTCGCCTTGGGGGCATCGAAGACCTGGAAGAAGGCGAGGCCGTCGACCGTCACGGTGGCGTTGTCCTTGGTGATGACCTCCTGCTGGGGAACATCGATCACCTGCTCCATCATGTTGATCTTGCGCCCAACACGATCGAAGTAGGGCAAGATCAGATTGAGGCCGGGGGTCAGCGTGCGGGTGTAGCGGCCGAACCGCTCCACCGTCCAATTGTAGCCCTGTGATACGGTCTTGACCCCGGCAAACAGGGTCAGGACCGCCAGGGCGACGACGATCAGAACGAAGATGTTGGCGCCGAGCAGGTCCATGCGGAGCCCCTTCCCTCACGCTTCAGTCGCGGATTGTGGATTGGGTGTTCGCGGCGAGCAAGAGCTGCAGGATGGAAAGACGCGCGCCGCGGCAAGAGCAACAGCTGAAAACGCAAAAGGGAGCCGACACGATCGGCTCCCGCGAGACAAGCCGGATGGTGCGGAGATTACGTCTGCGGGCTAAGCGCCAGGGCAGCGGTCGCGACCAGGCCAAGGGTAAACAGTGCCCCGAGGAACGACTCGGGTGTCTTGTTCTGGCGGAAGTCGCTGTAGGCCATGAAGCCGGCGCCGACACAACCCATGGCGATCATGAGAACTTGAGTGGTCATCATACGTCCCTCCCGATCGATTTCCCCAGTCGATCATTGGTCGCAGGATGCCTCCCGCTGGTTCAAAACAGGTTTACGATCGCGGTTAAAAAAAGATTTTCAGATCCATCCCTGCAGTTCGCGCTCGACCAGGTGCCGGATGACCCCCATCCCGGCCTCGCTGTCGTTGAGACAGGGGATGGCGGCGAAATTGACCCCGCCGTTCTGGCGAAAGATGGCGGCGTTCTCAACCGCAATTTCTTCAAGTGTTTCAAGGCAATCGGCGGCGAACCCGGGGGTGACCACGGCGAGATTCTTCACCCCCCGGCGGGCCAGCGTCGCAACCGTCTCGTCGGTGTAAGGCTGCAGCCATTCAGCCGAGCCGAAGCGGGACTGGAAGGTGAGCGTGAACCGGTCCTCGTCCAGGCCGAGGCGTGAGCGCAGGAGCGCCGCCGTCGTGGCGCATTGGCCCTGGTAGGGGTCTCCCTTGACCACGTAGTCCTTGGGCATGCCGTGGAACGAGGCAAGGATCACCTCCGGCGTGAAGGCGAGCCCGGCGAGCTCGGCGTTCAGCGAGGCGGCCACCGCCTCGACATAGACCGGATCGTCGTAATAGGGCGGCACCACGCGGATGGTCGGCTGCGCCCGCATGGTCATCAGCGAGAGAAACACCTTGTCGCACACCGTGGCGGTGGTCGCGGCCGCGTATTGCGGATAGAGCGGCACGATCAGGATGCGCTCGCAGCCCTGGCCGGTCAGCGCCTCGAGGCGCGCCGGGATCGCGGGATTGCCGTAGCGCATCGCCCATTCGACGACGATCCTTCGGTCGAGCGGCTGCAGCAGGGCGAAGAGCTTCTCGGCCTGCGAGCGCGTGATCGTCATCAGCGGGGATTCATTGCGCTCGCGGTTCCAGATCTTGTCGTAGTCGCGGCCCTTGCGCCCCGGCCGCACCGACAGGATGATGAGGTTGAGGATGAGCCACCACTTGATCCGGTTCTCCTCGATCACCCGCCGGTCGGACAAGAACTCCTTCAGATAGCGCCGCATGGAGAAGTAGTCGGTCGCATCGGGCGTGCCGAGATTGACCAGCAGCACGCCGATCCGGCCGCCGCCGGCGCGTCTATCCTTTGAGGCCATGGCTTTTGCGGGTGGAGATTTGAGCGTGGTCATTTGCTCCTCGAACCGTGGTAAGGCACAAAATCGGATTCTTGCAGGATCGAATTCATGCCGGTCAGCCGTCGTCTTGTCGCAGCCGTCCTGTTGGCTCTCGCCGCCGCTCCGCTCGCGGCGCGAGCGCAGACGGCGCGGACGACGGTCAGCTTCATCCTCGTCAATGATATCTACCAGATGAGCGCGCAAACGGTGGCCGACGGCGCGAACCGCGGCGGCTTTGCCAAGCTCGCCGCCGTGGTCAAGGCCGAGCGCGCCAAGGGCGGACATGTGGTTTTCGCCCATGCCGGCGATACCTTGTCGCCTTCGCTGATGTCGGGCTTCGACCGCGGCGCACATATCATCGCTCTCACCAATCTCACGCCGCCGGACATCTTCGTGCCGGGCAACCACGAGTTCGACTTCGGCAAGTCCGTCTTCCTTCAGCGCATGAGCGAGGCGCGCTTTGCCCTGTTTGCCGCCAACCTGCGCGGTCCCGACGGCGCTCCGCTGCCGGGTTTCCGCGATCGCGCGATCCTGAGCCTGGACGGCGTACGCATCGGCCTCACCGGCGCGACCTATGACGATACGGCGCGCGTGTCGAGCCTGGAAGATCTGAAAGTCGCCGCCACGGTGCCGACGATCCGCGCAGAAACTGAGGCGCTGCGGCGCGAGGGCGCCGATTTCGTCGTGGCGGTGGTGCACGCCGACCGCAAGCAGGATTATGAGCTGTTCGCCACGCGCGCGATCGATTTGATCCTGACCGGCCACGACCACGATCTGTTCGTCAATTTCGATGAACATACCGCCATGGTGGAGTCGAGCTATGATGCGCATTACGTCACGATCGTCGATGTCGCGATCGACGTGACCGAGCAAGGCGGACGCCGCGAGACGAAATGGTGGCCGCAATTCCGCGTCATCGATACCGCCACCGTGACGCCCGATCCTGAAGTGGCCGCGGCGGTCGCCGGCTTCGAGGCGGAATTCAGTCGCGAGATGGACGTCGCCATCGGCACCACCGCGGTCGAGCTCGACAGCCGCAGCAGCACGGTGCGCACGCGCGAGACCGCGATCGGCAACCTCATCGCCGATGCCATGCGGATCACAACCCGGACCGACGCCGCCATCATGAATGGAGGCGGCATTCGGGCCGGCAAGGTCTATCCTGCGGGGTCGACCTTGACCCGGCGCGACATTCTCGCCGAGCTGCCGTTCAGCAACCGTATGGCGCTGGTCGAGATGTCCGGCCGCGATCTCAAGCGCGCCATGGAAAACGGCATCGCACAGCTCCCCAATGCCGGCGGCCGCTTTCCCCAGGTGTCCGGGATCGTCATCGAGGCCGACCTGAAACGGCCGCCAGGCAATCGCATCACGATGATGAAGGTCGGCGATGCGCCGCTCGACGAGAACAGGATGTACCGGGTCGCCACCAACGACTTCATCGCCCGTGGCGGCGACGGTTACGTCACGGTGCGGGACGCCAGGCGCCTGTTGCCCGACGGTGACGCGCCGCTGCTCGCCAACCAGGTCATGGTCTACGTGCGGCAGCTGGGCACGGTGCGGGTGACGGCCGGCCAACGGATCGTGCTGCGCTAAAACGGATCGTGCTGCGATAAAAACGAAAGGGCCGGTGCCCGTAGGCCCGGCCCTTATTTCTCAGCCGTGATAGGCGTCGGTTCTCCGCTGGTCAGGCGGCCCGCCGACATTGCCTCAGGCCGATGGAGACCACATAACACCCGTTGACCATTTGGGCGTTAGGGGCGGTCACCGGTAGTTGGACAACGACGAATCCGGCGTTCGGTTCCCTCCGCCGACGAGAGCCGCCCGGCAGGTCAGCCATAACTCCGCTCGTCGGCGATCACTTTGCCGTCATTGGGCAAGCTGCCGGGGGCGACGAGCCTTACCTCGCCGCGCAGCTTGGTGATCGCCTGCAACGTCGAGGCGACGGCATCGTCGAGCCCCGCCTCCGCGCATTCGGCCACGAGCGTCATGACGTCCTGCTCGCCGTCGCGCGTGACCACGAGCCGTACGCGGCCGAGCGCCGGGTGGCGTCTGGCGACCTCCGCGACCTGAGCGGGATGCACGAACATGCCTTTGATCTTGGCGGTCTGGTCGGCGCGGCCCAGCCAACCCTTGATGCGGGTGTTGGTGCGCCCGCACGGTGCGGGACCGGCCAAGACGGCCGACAAGTCGCCGGTGGCGAGGCGGATCATCGGGTAATCGGGATTGAACGAGGTGACGACCACCTCGCCGACCTCGCCGTCGGGAACCGGATCGCCGGTGCCTGGCCGGACGATCTCCAGCATCAAATGCTCGTTGACGATCATGCCGTCGCGCGCCTCGCTCTCGTAGGCGATGAAACCCAATTCCGCGGTGGCATAGCACTGCAACACCGCAACGCCACGCTCGCCGAGCTGGCGACGGAGCGAAGCCGGCAGAGCGGCGCCCGAGACGAGCCCCCGCTTCAGCGAGGAGACGTCCTTGCCGGCCTCGGCGGCGGCATCGAGCAGGATCTTCAAGAAATCCGGCGTGCCGACATAGCCGGTCGGCTTGAAATGCGCGATCGCCTCGACCTGCTGCTCGGTATTGGTGGGACCGGCAGGAACGACCGTACAGCCGAGCGCATGCGCGCCCGATTCCAGCATGAAGCCGCCCGGCGTCAGATGATATGAAAAGCTGTTGTGAACGATGTCGCCGGCGCGAAAACCCGCCGCGAACAGCGCACGCGCCCCGCCCCACCAATCCTGGCCGTGACCCTCGGGCTCGAAGATCGGGCCGGGCGACATCAGCAGCCGGCGCACTTTGGCTGGCGGCGTGACATTGAAGGCGCCGAACGGCGGGTCGGCCTTTTGCAGCGCCAGGAGATCCGATTTCCGCAACACCGGAAGGGCGGCGAGCGCGGCATGCGAGTCCAAGGCTTGCGGATCATGGCCGGCCAGCTGCTTCGCCCAGCCCGGCGCCGTCATGGCCCGCGCGACGAGCGCGGGCAGTCGGCTGAGCTGCTCGGCCTCGCGCTCCGCAGGCTCGCGCGTCTCCAGCCGATCGTAATGGTCCGCCATGGTCAGACCGTCACGCCATCAGGTGCCGTGAAGGCGTCATCTTCGATATTGCCGGTGTTGCGCGTCGCCGCCGGTTCGAACACGATGACTTCGGCCTCCTCGTCGGCTGCCGTGCGGTGCTCCACGCCGTGCGCGACAACAACGCCTTCGCCCGGACCAAGGTCGACACAGCGGTCGCGAAACTCCACGCGAAACCGCCCTTTCCAGACCAGGAACAGCTCGTCCTCGTGCTCGTGGTGATGCCAGGGAAAAGTGCCCTGCACTTTCACGATCTTGACCTCCTGTCCGTTGAGCGCAGCGACGACCTTCGGCCGCCAGCGCTCGGTAAAAAGCGAGAACTTCTGGTCGAGGTTGAATTTGCCCGACATGGCGCCTCCGCAAGCGACTGTTCCACCAGTGTGATGTAGGCCACACGCTGCAGCGGCGGCAGCACATATTATACCGGTCGGCAGTGCCGCCGATTGGAAGTTGCTACAGCACCTGCCGTAAGCGGGTGCTGCCATGTATCACGAAGTTCGCAAGCGGGGCACCAGGAAGGTTTGTGGAGTCGGCCGTGAACCGTCGCGTTGATTCCAGTGAGTTCGCCCACACGATGCGAGGCGACGAGCCGGTCCGGCACATCCGCGGGTCTGCCACAGCGGCCTCCGTCAGCGATCCAAGCATTGTGCCGCTGCCGGACCCCGAGCCCCCCATCGCCGACCTCCCTGCCGAGCAGACGGTCGCTGCCATCTATGAAGGCGCCGCCGCCGTCAGGCTGGAGCTCATCTACTCTCCCAGCATCGGCGGCGAGTTGCGCAAGCGCTGGGCCAAGCGGCTGGGCGACATCAATCTGCTGGCGCCGAATGCGGCGGCCGAGATCCAGCAGCTGCGCAACGAGCTGGCGTTCCATGAAACTGACTGGCACGACTCGCTTCACCTCGAGATTGCGCGCGTTCGCCACGGCTTGTGGCGCTTGCGCGAGCTGTGCCTGCGCCATCAGCAGTTCTCCCAGTCAGCCATGAAGTGATTGATGTCTTGGTCGTCCCCGCGAAGGCGGCGCGAAGGCGGGGACCCATGCGTACCGCCAGCCATCTTATCGCAAGTCGGTGGTCATAGGTTCCCGCTTTGCGCGGGAACGACCGAGGTGGCGGCTTACGCCAGCCAGCGCTTGCGGCGTTTGTAATGCTTGCCGGAACGGAACGATTTGCGCCGGCCCTCGGCGATGCCGAGATAGAACTCCTTGACGTCCTCATTCTCGCGCAGCGCCCGTGCCTCGCCGTCGAGCACGACCCGGCCATTCTCCAGGATATAACCATAGAAGGCATATTTGAGCGCCATATTGGTGTTCTGCTCGGCGAGCAAAAACGAGACGCCTTCCTTTTGGTTGAGATCGCAGACGATGTCGAAGATCTCCTCGACGATCTGCGGGGCAAGACCCATGGAGGGCTCGTCGAGCAGGATCATCTTCGGCCGTGACATCAGGGCGCGGCCAATGGCGCACATCTGCTGCTCGCCGCCCGACGCATAGCCGGCCATAGCGCCGCGTCGCTCGGCGATGCGAGGAAAATAGCTGTAGACGCGGTCGAGGTCGCGCCGGATGGCCGCCCTGCCGTCGGCCCGCGTGTAGGCGCCGGTCAGCAGATTCTCCTCGATGGTCAGATGGCCGAAGCAGTGGCGGCCCTCCATGACCTGGATACAGCCGCGGCGCACCAGTTCGTTGGGCGTGAGGCGCTGCACTTGCGCACCGTCGAACACGATCTCGCCTTTGGTCACCTCGCCGCGTTCGGCATGCAGCAGGTTGGAGATCGCCTTGAGCGTGGTCGACTTGCCGGCGCCATTAGCGCCAAGCAACGCCACGATCCGGCCCTTCGGCACGCTGAGCGAAACGCCCTTGAGGACGAGGATGACGTGGTCGTAGACCACCTCGATATTGTTGACCGAGAGGATCGACGCAGCGGAAGCGGACGGCACGGGGCCGACATGGGTGGGCCCCGCCGCCGCGCCCGACGGAGGCGACACTGGCGTCGCCTCCAGGCCATCGGGCTTGTTTTCGACCACGGCCATCAGTTGGTGGCCAGACACGCCGGGGTGATTCTCTTCTCGGCCGCATATTTCGCTGCGGCTTCCTTGACCATGGGTGCGATCACGCTGTCGTCGCTGGTGTACCAGTCGGACGTGATCTTCCAGTTCTTGCCGTCCCAGGCCTGAATGCGCCCGGTCCGGGCGCCTTCATGATCGTTGCAGGCAACTCTGATCGGCTGCAACTCGCCCTCGAATCCAAGCTCTTTGAGCCGCTCGGCGGTGAGGTTGAGGTTCTCCAGCCCCCAGCGCACCTGCTCGCCGGTCAGCGGCTTGTTGCCGAACTTCGTCTGCGCGGTGCGAATCGCTTCGACGCCGAGCATGCCGTCGATCAGGCCGCGCACGTACAGGACCTCGCCGGTCTCCTCCCATTTACCGGCCAGGCCCTGGCCTTTGTCGTAGACGAACTTCTTCAGGTCCTCGTGCAGCTTGAACTGGCCCGCCGTGTGCTGCAGCGTGACCGAGTTGTAGCCCTTGGCGCCGTCCTCGGCGGGACGCACGTCGGGCTCGGCCCCCGACCACCACACGCCGTACATCTTCTCGCGCGCATAGCCGACCGCGACCGCTTCCTTGATGGCGGTCGAGTTCATCACGCCCCAGCCCCACAGCAGCACGTAGTCGGGACGGTTCTGGCGCACCTGCAGCCACGTGGCCTTCTGCTCCACGCCGGGATGCGTGACCGGGAACAGCAAGTTCTCGAATCCGTGCATGCTGGCGCGTTTCTGCAACAGCGCGATCGGCTCCTTGCCGTACGGCGAGTCGTGGTAGACGAGCGCGATCTTCTTGCCCTTGAGCTTGTCGAAGCTGCCTTCCTTCTTGGCGATGTGCTGCAGGATGATATCGGCGGCCGTCCAGTAGGTGCCGAGGAGCGGGAAGTTCCACTGGAACACGGAGCCATCGCGCGACTCAGAACGGCCGTAGCCCATGGAGATGATCGGGATCTTGTCGATCGGCGCCTTCTCGGTGAGCGCGAAGGTGATGCCGGTCGACAGCGGAATGACATAAGCCGCACCGGTCGGCCCCTTGCCTTTCAGGCGCTCGTAGCATTCGACCCCGCGGTCGGTGGCATAGCCGGTGTCGCACTCCTCGAACACGATCTTTACGCCGTTGATGCCGCCGTCGCGCTCGTTGACGAGCTTGTAGTAGTCGGCGACGCCGTTGGCGAACGGGATGCCATTGGGCGCATAGGCTCCGGTGCGATACACCAGATGCGGAATGAACTGCTCGTTCTGCGCCAGTGCCGGGGCCGCCAGCGCCGCACTTGCAAGCGCCGCCACTGCGGCGCGGCTCAAGAGCTTTGTCATATCATCGACTCCCTGGATGACCGGCGCGAGGAGCGCGGCGCCGGCCTTGTTGAGGCAGAGCCTCAAAGCTGCTCCTTGACGCCATGGTGCCACGGAGCGGGAGTGAGGCTCAATACGGGAACGGCCACAGGCGGAGCTTTTCCTTCGCGATCGCCCACAGCCGCGCGAACCCGTGCGGCTCGACGATGAGGAAGAACACGATCAAAGCGCCAAACAGCATGAATTCGATGTGCGAAATCGCCGCAGTCGACAGGCTGATGCCCAGGAGGCTGGGAAGCTGGTTGAGGAAGATGGGGGTCAGCACGATGAAGGCGGCGCCGAGAAACGAGCCGAGGATCGACCCCAGGCCGCCGATAATGATCATGAACAGGACCTGGAACGAGCGGTTGATGTCGAAGGCGAGCGGCTCCCACGAGCCGAGCCGCACGAAGCCCCACAGCGCCCCGGCCACGCCGATGTAGAAGGACGAGACCGCGAACGCAGAGAGCTTGGCAGACAGCGGCCGAATGCCGATGATCTCGGCGGCGATGTCCATGTCGCGCATCGCCATCCACATGCGTCCGATGCGGCCACGCACCAGGTGCGTGGCGCCAAGCGCGAGCACGGCGACGAGCGAGAGCACCAGGAGGTAACGCCGCGCCGGCGTATCGACCGGGATGCCGAAGAGCTCCAACTGCCCGACCGCCACCGAACCCGAGGGCGCATAGTTGGTGAACCACTTCACACGGGCAAAGGCCCATTCCAGGAAGAACTGCGCGGCCAATGTCGCCACCGCCAGATAGAACCCCTTGATGCGCAGCGAAGGCAGGCCGAACACGATGCCCACCAGGGTCGCCATGGCGCCGCCGAACAGCAGCACCACGATGAGGTTCACGTCGGGAACGCGGAGAGCAAGATTGTAGGCCGCATAGGCGCCGACCGCCATGAAGCCGCCGGTGCCGAGCGACAATTGCCCGCAATAGCCGGTCAGGATGTTGAGCCCAATCGCGGCGAGCGAAAGGATGAGAACCGGGATCAGCACCTCGGTATAGACATACTGGTTGGCGAAGAGCGGCACGCCGAGGAACGCGAAAGCCACCGCCAGCCAGACGAACCAGCGGTCCTGCACGATCGGAAAGATGGCCTGATCGGCCGCATACGAGGTCTTGAACTGCCCGACTTCGCGGTAGAGCATTGGTCAAATCCGTTCGATGATCTTTTCGCCGAACAGGCCCTGCGGACGCACCAACAGAAACATGAGCGCGAGCACGTAGGCGAACCAGTTTTCGATCCCGCCGCCGGCAAGATCGAACCAGCGGATGAGCACCGGTCCCAGCAGCACCTCGGCGAGCTTCTCGCCGGCACCGATGATGAGGCCGCCGACCACCGCGCCGGGAATCGAGGTGAACCCGCCGAGGATCAGCACCGGCAGAGCCTTGAGTGCGACCAGCGAGATGGAGAACTGGACGCCGAGCTTGGCGCCCCAGATCATGCCGGCGACCAAGGCGACGATGCCGGACACCGCCCACACCATCAGCCAGATGCGGTTGAGGGGAATGCCCACGGATTGCGCCGCCTGGTGGTCGTCGGCGACCGCGCGCAGTGCCCGGCCGACGCGCGTCACGTGGAAGAAGATTGCCAGCACGGCAACCATGATGGCGCAGATCACCGCGGCGACGAGTTCAGTGGGGTCGATCAGCAGGCCGCCCGGAAAGACGGATTCAAGGATGAAGATCGGGTTTTGCGGCAGGCCCAGGTTGATCTTGTAGATGTCGCTGCCCCACACGCTCTGGCCGAAGCCGTCGAGGAAGTAGGTGATGCCCAGTGTCGCCATGAACAGGATGATTCCTTCCTGGTTCACGAGGTGGCGCAGCACCAGGAACTCGATCGCGTAGGCGAGCGCGATCATCACCAGCACGCTCAAGGCCAGCGCCAGCGCGAACGGCATAATCTCGGAAAGCCGTGCGAGCGAGAGCGCCGCGAACAGCACCATCGCGCCTTGTGCGAAGTTGAAAACGCCCGAGGCCTTGAAGATCAGCACGAAGCCGAGCGCCACCAGCGAGTACAGCGTGCCGGTGAGAAGGCCGCCGATCAGGGTTTCCAGGATCGGGCCCAGCATCGCCGCCTCAATGAGCCACGCCGAGATAGGCGTCGATGACGGCCTGATCGCTCTGCACCTCGGCCGGCGTGCCGTCGGCGATCTTGACGCCGTGATCCAGCACGACGATCCGATCCGATAGATCCATGACCACGCCCATGTCATGCTCGATCAACGCGATCGTCGTGCCGAAATGATTGTTCACATCGATGATGAAGCGCGACATGTCCTCCTTCTCTTCCATGTTCATGCCGGCCATCGGCTCGTCGAGCAGGAGGAGCTCGGGTTCCATGGCGAGCGCGCGGCCGAGCTCGACCCGCTTCTGCAGGCCATAGGGCAGCTTGCCGACCGGGATTTTTCGGATGTGCGGTATCTGCAGGAAGTCGATGATGTCTTCGACGCGCCGGCGGTGCTCGACCTCTTCGCTCAGCGCAGGGCCGTAGCGGATGAGCTGCCAGAAGAAGCCCCGGCGCATCTTGAGCGCGCGTCCGGCCATGATGTTGTCGAGCGCCGTCATGCCTTTGAACAGAGCGACGTTCTGGAATGTGCGGGCGATGCCGTCGCGCGCCGCCTCGAATGGCCGCATCCTTGCGCGCGTTGCCCCCTTGAAGGCGATGCGGCCCTGTTGGGGCGAGTAGAAGCCGTTGATGACGTTGAGCATCGAGGTCTTGCCGGCGCCGTTCGGGCCGATGATGGCGCGAATTTCGCCGCGACGGATATCGAACGAGACGTCGCGCAGCGCCTTCACGCCGCCGAAGGCGAGCGAGACGTTATCGGCTGCGAGCAAGACCTCCCGGACGCCGACGTCACGGGCGGCCACAGCCGTCATGCGGCTTTCTCCAGCGACGCCGCTTCTGCCGTCCTCACGTCGCGAATCTTGACGCGCGCATTCATCATGCCCCGGCGGCCGTCCTCGAACGTCACCTCGGTGGCGATCGCGGCCTCGGCCGAGCCGTCGTACAGCGCGTTGACGAGCGACGCATAGCGCTCGGCAATGAAGCCGCGGCGCACTTTCAAGGTGCGGGTCAACTCGCCGTCGTCGGGGTCGAGCTCCTTGTGCAGCACGAGGAAGCGCCGGATCTGCGCCGAGCCCATGACGCCCTCCTCCGCCAGCGAGCGGTTCACCTCCTCGATATGGCGTTCGATCATGGCGTAGATGGCCGGGTGCCCGGCAAGCTCCTGGTAGGAGCCGTACGAAACGTTGTTGCGCTCGGCCCAGCTGCCCACCGCCGTCAGGTCGATGTTGACCATCACGCAAACGGCATCGCGCGCGTCGCCGAACGCCACCGCCTCCTTGATATTCGGATAGAACTTGAGCTTGTTCTCGATGTACTTGGGCGCGAACAGCGTGCCGTCGTTGAGGCGTCCGACGTCCTTGGCGCGGTCGATGATCTTCAAGTGTCCGGTCCTGCTGTCAAAGAAGCCGGCATCGCCGGTGCGTACCCAGCCGTCCGCCGTCTTGGTCTCGGCGGTCTTCTCCGGGTCCTTGTAGTAGCCGACGAACACGCCGGGCGACCGGAACAGCACCTCGCCGTTTTCCGCCACCTTCACCTCGACGTCGAAGTTGGGCTTGCCGACCGTGTCGGCATAGATCTCGCCGTCCGGCTGCGCCGTGATATAGACGGCGGCCTCGGTGGCTCCATAGAGCTGCTTCAGGTTGATTCCGAGCGCACGAAAGAAGCGGAAGATTTCCGGCCCGATCGCCTCGCCCGCCGTATAGGCGACGCGGATGCGCGAGAGCCCGAACCGATTCTTGAGCGGCCCATACACCAGGAGCTCGCCCGCCCAATAGAGCAGGCGCGCATGGAGCGGCACCTTCTCGCCGTTGAGGATCTTCTCGCCGAAGCGGCGCGCGAGATCGATGAAGAAATGGAACATTCGCCGCTTGATCGCGCTGGCATCTTCCATGCGCACCATGGTGAGGGTGATCAGGTTCTCGTAGATGCGCGGCGGCGCGAACGCATAGGTCGTGCCGATCTCGCGCCGGTCCTCGACCACGGTCTCGGCCGTCTCCGGGCAATTGACACAGAAGCCCGCATCATAGGACTGGGCATAGGAGAAGATGTGGTCGCCGACCCAGGCGAGCGGCAGATAGGCGATCACCTGCTCGTCGGCGCCGAGCTTGTCGTAGGCGTTGCCGTTGTGGGCCGAGATCAGGATGTTCTCGTGGGAGAGCATCACGCCCTTCGGCCGGCCGGTCGTGCCGGACGTGTAGAGAATGATGGCGAGATCGCTGCCGTTTCCGGCGGCGACCTCTTCTTCCCAGTTCTGCAACCGGGTTGCATCTTCGGCGAGGGCCGTGCGTGCGGTTTTCTGCACGTCGTCGATCGATGTCAGCGATGCGTGATCGTAGTCGCGCAAGCCGCGCGGCTCGTCGTAGACGATATGCGCAAGCCGCGAGAGCCTCTCCTTGATGGACCAGATCTTGTCGACCTGCTCCTGGTCTTCGACGATTGCGAGCGTGACCTCGGCGTGCTCGAGCACGTAAGCCATCTCCTCGGCGACCGAGTCGGCATAGAGCGGCACCGGCACGGCGCCGAGCGCCTGGCCGGCGCACATCGCCCAATAGAGCCGGGGCTTGTTGCGGCCGATGACGGCGAAATGATCGCCGCGCTTGAGGCCGAGCGCTGAGAGACCGACCGAGAAGGCGATGACCTCGTCGCGCACTTGTGCCCACGTCCATGTCTGCCAGATGCCGAGGTCCTTGTGCCGGATCGCCGGACGCTCGGCGAAAATTACGGCATTGCGGATGAGCAGCTTGGGAAACGTGTCGACGGCGGGCGCACCCATGGGAGCGGCCTGCGTGCCGCTGCGAGCGGCCGCCGCGCCGGCGTGAGCGGTGTCCCCTCGCGCCGTATATGGATGTGCTTGCGCGGTGGCGATGTCCACCACGGCGACCCCTCTGGTTGTTCCCACGCGCCCGCCCGGCGCAAGTCGTACCCGCCGCCGCGCGGCGGGCCCTTTTTCTTCGGTATGAAACGACCGGGAGGGGCGGTCAAGCCTTTACCGCCGGCAATCCCGGCGCGGCCGAGCGCTCCGCCGCGAATGGACGGGGCCAACGGACGACGAGGGCGTTGTTAGTTGGTGAGCGAGACTTGGCCGACAGGTCCCACGCCTTTGGGGACCGGTACCTCGGTGGCGCTGTAGTCGGAATTGAGGACGAGGTTCGGGCCGTCATGCAGATCGATGCGCCGCACGACCAGGACCGTGTAGGCCGATTTGTCGGCGATGGGTTTGGTGGCATCGATGATCAACCGGCCTTGCGGCATGTAGATCGTGCCCAGCAGCAGCCGCGCATTGTCGCTCAGGATCTTATGCTCCCGCGGGGGTCTATCTCCTCCCAAGAGCGCGCCGATGAGCGGGATCGGCAACGGAAACGGCGGGATGGCGAGCGCAGGCGCGCCGGTGGGATCGTCGAAAATCAAGATCCCGGCCAGCGGACCGTCTTTGGGGGCCGACAGGCTGATCGTGCTCGCCGTGGCGAACGTCAGGTTGGCGCGTCGGCCTTTCAGGTAGATGGCGACATCCGTTCCCTGCATGGTGCCGCCTCTATCGACGATCAGCGGCCCGTCCTTGATGGTATAGATGCCTCTCGCGAGGGTGACCTCTGCGCCGTTGGTGATCTTCAGGCCATTGCAATACACGCCGGGACGAAGCACCTCGGTTCCGCCGCGGATGACCATATCGGTGAAGGTGCAGGTGCTGTCACCCGGAGGAGCGCGCGAGGCGAGCGGGTCATCCATCTTCGGGCAATCGAGCACCGGGTCGGGCTTGAGGTGAGCGCCTGCCGTCGTGGCCTTGCCGCCGGCTGTGCAAATAAGGCCGGCGGTCAAGACCGCCTCGTTCTGGGCTTGCAGGCCCCCCGCGCTCTTGGAGTTGGAATAGACCATGCAACCGGTCGCCGTCATCATCGCCGACTGCTCGAGCTCGACGGTGGCCGGCGCCTTCTCGTCCAGCGCCAGCAGGCACAGCGGCAACGTGGCACTCAGCTTCGCGGTGGCACTCGTCCGCACATGCACGTTGCCGTCCCAGAGCAACCGGCCGATCGTGAGCGCGACGTCTTTCTCCAGGACGACCCTGACGGTCAGGGCCTTGTCATCGACCGTGGGCGTCACCGCGACATCAGTCAACCGATCCTTGACGTAGTTTCGCGCCACGGCGGCCACCGTATCCCGGGTCGCCTTGGCCATCTGGAACTCGCGCGCGGCGGCTATTGCCGCCGAGTCGGCAACGGATTGCATCTTGGCTCGCGTCGCGACCGTGGCGGAGTAGTCGACGGCAGCGCCGACGGCTCCGAACAGAACCGGGGCGGCGAGCCCGAAGACGATGGCGACATTTGCCGAATTGTTACTTGCAAGCGCCCGGCAAGATCTCGCAACGAAGAAACGGGCCTGCTTGACGCGATCAAGGAACATTGCTCGGGTCCTCACGCCAGAACCGACGCGGCCGCCGCGGCCGCGGACGCATCCACCGGGGTCGTGTGGTCCGTTAATGGGTCGCACTGTGCAAGCGCACGCGAGGCCAACGCTGCGATCCGCTGCACGGCCGCCTGCGTGGACGACCCGCTGCCGTGGCAGGTCTCGGCATCCCGCAGGATGGCCTGCAGGGCGTTCCGGTATTCCACCTCGAAGGCCAACGGCGCACCGTGGCACGGCGCCTCCTCGGCGACCCCGTGATGAGGTGCGCCTGTGCGCTCGCGCTCGAGCTGGCTCGACCGCAGCACACAACGGACGTGGTAGCTCAACAGGCGCCAATTGACCGGCTTGGCGATGAAGGAATTGGCGCCGAGGCTGTAGGCGCGGTCGATGGTGACGATGTCCTCATGCCCGGTGAGCATCATGACGGACACATGCCGGAGCTTGGGTTCCGCGCGGATTTTCTCCAGCAGGGAGAATCCGTCGGGCCCGGGCATGACGATATCCAGAAGGACAACGTCGAAATGTCCGCTCGTCAGCATCGACCATGCGGTCGCGCCGTCGGGGGCCGTCTCGATCACGGCGCTGGGCGACGACAGGTGGACCGTCGCGAATTCCAGCAGGATCGGATCGTCGTCAACGACGAGGACCCTGGTGGGCTCATCGAGAACGAAGGTCCAAGCGCTTCGTTTCACTGCACCGATGTCCATTGTGCGCCTCTGACCCTACCGTTAGGGCACCAACTGCTAAATTGCGGTTTGAATTCACGCTTCTTTATGGATCGACGCGTTAGGTCTTTGTTCACGACGAGGCACCGAGGCTCTGCCATGACGGCGCGACCATCCCTGCAACGTAAGCTCGTCGTGCTCGTCATCGCCGCAGTTGGGGCAGCCGTTGCAGTGTCCACCACGATCACGCTCTGGCAGCAGGCCGCCGACTACGGCGCCCTGCGCCGGCAGGCGCTGACGGCCACGGCACACGTCTTTGCGGCAGCGGTTTCGTCGGCGACGGCGGCGCAAAATGCCAAGGAGGCATTTTTCGCGCTGCGGGCAGTCGGCAAGGTGCCGGACATCCACTATGCCGAAATACGGACCCCTGGCGGGCAGGTGTTGGCGTCATTGGGGCAGACGTCTCGCCTGCTCAGCGACCTCACGCTGGAGGGCAACGAACCGGCGTCCGTTATCGATCTGTTAACCAGCACGACGATGCAGGTTGCGGTTCCGATCCTGAGCGGCGGAAGCCAAGTCGGCCGGATCATCCTTGTCGGTGGGATTTCTGACCTGCGGTCACGTCTCCTGTCGACCCTGGCATTCACGTTTCTCGGCGGCCTGGTCGCTTTGATGGCGGGCCTCATCGTCGCCTGGCGCTTCCAGCAGGCGATCACGCGGCCGCTCCAGGTTCTGGTCCGGGCCATGGAGCGCATCCGCCGCGACCATCGTTACGACGTCAGCGTACCGAATGCTCCCGACCGGGAGATCGGGGAACTGGTCGACGGCTTCAACCAGATGCTGCGCGACGTCCGCGACCGCGACGAGCACCTGGCGGCTCATCGCCGCAACCTCGAGCACGAGGTGACCGCCCGCACCCAGGAATTGCGCGAGGCGCGCGATGCGGCCGAGATGGCCAACGTGGCGAAGTCCGAGTTCCTGGCGACGATGAGCCACGAAATCCGCACGCCGCTGAACGGCATGATGGTGATGGCCGAGCTCATGACGGGGGCGCCGTTGCCGGTCCGACAGCGCCGCTTCGCCGACATCATCGTCAAGTCCGGTCAAAGTCTGCTGGCGATCATCAACGACATTCTCGATTTTTCCAAGATCGAGGCCGGCAAGCTCGAGCTGGAGCGGCGGCCGCTCGACCTCAACGAGATCGCCGAGAACATCACCAGCCTGTTCGCCGAACGCGCGCGTGCCAGCTCCATCGACCTCGCCTCCCTGGTCGATCCCCAGGTTCCCCGCTCCATCACCGGCGACCCCGTGCGTCTCGCCCAGGTGATCGGCAATCTCGTCAACAACGCGCTGAAGTTCACGGAGCGAGGTTACGTCAAGCTCAGCGTCGCGAATGCCGCTGGGCAGGCCGGGCGCATCGAGATCCGCGTCAGCGACACCGGCATTGGAATTCCCCAGGACAAGCTCGCGACGATCTTCGAGGCGTTCTCCCAGGCCGACCAGTCGACCACCCGGCAATTCGGCGGCACCGGCCTCGGCCTGGCGATTTGCCGACGCCTCGTCGCCGCCATGGACGGCGAGATCACGGTGGAGAGCCAGGAAGGCGCGGGCTCGAGCTTTTCCGTCGTCATTCCCACCGGACAGCAGGAGAAGATGCCGTGGCCGGCGGTGACATCGTTCGGCGACGATTTGCGGTTCTGCCTTCTGGCTGTGCGCGGAGAAGCGACCGCGTCGGCGCTGGCGCGCTATCTCGCGGCGTCGGGCTACACGATCGTCCGGCAGGACGGGGCCGTGACGCCGGAGCAATGTGCGGACGTCGGGTTGGTCTGTGCCGACGCAGACCGGCTGGCGACGCTCGAGCTCTCGCCGGATCGGCCGCGGCCCGTGCGCATCGCGGTCTGCCCCTTGGGCGAGGGTACCGGGGAAGAGCTGGTTCAGTGCCGGAAGGCCGATGCCGTCATCAGCCGGCCAATCCTGCGCTCGGAGACCGAACTCCTGCTGCAACGGCTCGCGCGCGGCGATACCGATCTTGCAACCGCCCAACCGGCGGCGGATGTCGTCTCGCAAGTGACGCGATTTCCCCCGTTCAGGGCGCTCGTTGCCGACGACAATGCCGTCAACCGTGAAGTGGCGAGCGAAGCCTTGTCGCAGCTGGGCGCTTTCGTGGAGACGGTCGAAACCGGGACACAGGCGGTCGCGGCCGCGCTGACGCGCGGTTTCGAGATCGTGTTCATGGACGCCAGCATGCCGGACATGGACGGCTTCGCGGCAACGCGGCGCATCCGCGAAGCGGAGGCCCAGTTGCACCGGCCGCGGACCGTGATCGTCGCGTTGACCGCTCACGTCATCGGCACGGCCGCCGATGCGTGGCGCGAGGCCGGGATGGACGACATCCTCCACAAGCCGTTCACCCTTGCCGGGCTGGCGCGAACCATCGCCAAGCTGCTGCCGCGTCTTGCCGCAGGAGCAACAAGCGCGATTGATCGCGGCACCGCGCCGGGGCTTCAGGCGGACAACGCGCCGGAGGCCGAAGCAAGCGCCGAAGTTCCGTTGGTCGATACGGATGTCGTCGATCAGCTGCGGCAGATGCAGGCGCGGGGCAAAGGCGACTTTGTGCACAAGGTGCTCGGCCTTTACCGCCAGCACGCCCCGATGACGATTGCGCAGATGCGCGAGGCGGCGGCGCTCGGCCAGGCAGAGGCGTGCTCGCGAGCCGCCCATGCCCTCAAATCGATGAGCTACAACATCGGGGCGAGGCGCGTGGCCGAACTCAGCGCCGCCCTCGAAAGGGCGGGAAAGCTGCACGGACAATGCCCGAGCCGAGCCGCGATCGAGGAGATTGCGGAACTCGTGGACAGGAGCCTCGACGTCATCACGGCATCGGGACCGTTCAGCCCCGAGAGCGCCGCCCCGGCCGTTACCGTTGCGGCCGTCATCCCGTCGTCGAACGAAGTTGAGCGTGCGCTGCCTTTTGCGCTGGAACGCGACGAGCTGTTCCTGCTGTACCAGCCCATCGTCGATCGGACCGGGAGCCTGACCTGCGGCGTCGAGGCGCTGGTGCGATGGAATCGTGGCGGCGAACTGGTGCCGCCGTCGATCTTTATACCGGTCGCGGAGCGAAGCGGTTTGATCCACGAGATCGGCGATTGGGTTCTGCGTCGTGCCTGCCAGGATGCCGCCGCCTGGCCGTCGCTCACGGTCGCCGTCAACGTCTCCGCGCTGCAATTCGCCCAAGCCGATTTTGCCGAACGGTTCGGCCGGATCATGTCGGCGGCGAACCTCGACGCCCGCAGGTTGGAAGTGGAGATCACCGAAAGCGCGCTCTTGGAGGCGGAGGATGCCGTGCTGGCGGCCATGAAGCAGCTCAGCGCGCGCGGCGTTGGGTTCGCGCTCGACGATTTCGGCACCGGGTATTCGAGCCTCAACTATCTGCGGCGATATCCGGTCGGGAAGATCAAGATCGACCGCAGCTTCGTTGTCAGCCTCGATAAAATGCTCAACGCAACGATCGTGCATGCCGTCGCGGCGATCGGACGCTCGCTCGGCCTGAAGCTCGTTGCCGAGGGCGTGGAGACGACCGAGCAGCAGCGCTTCCTGGCCGCCGCGGGAGTGCACTTCATGCAGGGCTTCCTGTTCGGCCACCCGGCGCCGAAACAGGCCATTACGGACCGGCTGGAGCTGGAGCGCGGCGCCGCATCGAGGGCCTTGGACGGCGCGTCGGGCTGATCACGCCGCTCACTCCGGCTTCAGGCCGGCCTCGTTGATGATGGCCTGGAACTTGGCGATCTCCGCCTTGGCAAAGGCGGCGAACTGATCGACCGCCATGGGGCTGACATCGGCGCCCTGCTCCAGCAGCTTCTGCTTGATCTCGGGCTCGTTCAGGATCTTGTTGATCTCGGCGTTGAGCCTCGCGACGACCTCTTGCGGCGTGCCGCGCGGGGCGAAGAAGCCCTGCCATAGGGCGATGTCGAAGCCGGCAATGCCGGCCGCTTCGGCAACCGTCGGCACCTCGGGCGCGCTGCCCGAGCGCTTGCCCGACGAGACGGCGAGCAGCTTCAAGGTCCCCGCCTTGACGTGCGGCACGGCAGCCGGAAAGCCGGAGAAGAACATGTCGACATGGCCGCCGAGAAGGTCGTTCAAGGCGGGGGCGGCGCCCTTGTAGGGTACGTGCGTGAGGTTCGCCTTCGACTTGAATTTCAGCATCTCGCCGGCAAAGTGGCCGGGGGTGGCGGTGCCGGCGGATGCGAAGGCGAGGCCGCGCTCACGCCCGACGTTCAACATCTCGGCCAGCGTTCCATATGACGCCTTGCCGGGCACAACCAGCGCCAGCGGGACGATGGTGGCGAGCGCAATCGGGGTGAGATCCCGGTCCGGATCGTAGCCGATCCCTCTAGCCCAGTGCGGATTGATGGCGATTTCGCCGGTCTGGCCGACCAGAAGCGTGTGGCCGTCGGGCGCGGCCGTCGCCACGCTCTGGGTGCCGATGGCGCCGGTGGCGCCGGCGCGGTTCTCCACCACGACCGATTGGCCGAGCGCGGCGCCGAGCCGGTCAGCGACCGCGCGCGCCACGATGTCGCCGGTCCCGCCGGCCGCATACGGCACGACGAGCTTCACGGTGCGGCTCGGATACGTGTCGGCGTGCGCGGCAGATGCGACCAGGCCGGCCGCCAACACGGCGGCCGCGATTGCGCGAAATTGAAACATGCTCGTCCCCTCGGATTATGATTGCCGGCATATTACGAGGTGGGCGGGTGAGCCGCTACGGGCGCCATGGGGACGCATCGTAGCCTGGATGGAGCGCGAAGCGCGAAATCCGGGGCCGACCCCGCATTGCGCTTCGCTCCATGCGGGGTACCCCCGCGCTACTCCGCGGCCCTGAGCAGGGGCGCGCCGCCGGCGCGGAACTGCTCCAGCAAGGCCGTCTCGTCGGCCTTGGCGGCCTTGAGGTGGCGCGCCTTGACATGGCCGAAGCCGCGGATCTTTTCTGGAATCGCCGCCAACGCAACGGCGAGGTGGTGGTTGTCGGCGGAGAGCTTGTCGAGGATCTCGTCGAGCATCGCTTCGTAGTCGTCGATCAACGCCCGTTCGGTCCGCCGCTCGGCACTATGGCCGAATGGATCGAACGGCGTGCCGCGCAGGAACTTGAGCTTCGCCAGAACGCGGAAGACCGGCATGACCCACGGCCCGAACGACATCTTGCGCAGCTCCCCGGTGGCCGGATCGCGGCGCGCGAACGCGGGCGGCGCCATATGGAATTCGAGGCGGAGATTGTCGCCGGCAACCTCCTGCTTTACCTGCGCCCAGGTGTGTTCGGCGTGCAGCCTCGCCACCTCGTACTCGTCCTTGTAGGCCATCAGCTTGAACAGGTATCGCGCCACAGCTTCGGTGAGCTCGGATTTGCCCGGCAGCTTGCCGGCCTCGACCACCCGGGCGCGCTCGACCAGCGCGCGATAGCGCGCCGCGTAGGATGCGTTCTGATACGCGGTGAGGAACGCAACCCGACGCGCGATCATCTCGTCCAAGGACTGCGAGAGCTTGGGCGTCTTGTCGGACTGATCGGCCTTGGCCAGTGCTTCGACCGTGGCGGGATCGACCGCCGCGCGCCGTCCCCAGCGGAACGCCGCCTGGTTCATGGCCACCGCCTCGCCGTTGAGCGCCAAGGCCTGCTCGATGGCCGCGGCCGACAGCGGCAGTGCGCCGCGCTGATACGCATAGCCGAGCAGGAACATGTTGGTGGCGATGGAATTGCCGGTGAGCGCCGTGGCGAGCCGCGTGGCGTCGAGGAACCAGGCATGCTCGCGGCCGGCCGCGGCCGCAATGGCGCGCTTGAGGCGCTCGGAAGGCAGCGAGAAGTCGGCATTGCGGGTGAAGTCGCCGGGCAGGAACTCGGCGAGATTGACCACCACGGTTGCCCCCGGCTTCACGGCCGCCAGCACTTTCTTCGACCCCGCCACCACCATGTCGCCGCCGAGCACCAGGTCGGCGCTCCCGGCCGCAACGCGGATGGCGTGGATGTCCTCGGACCGCTCGGCGATGCGGATATGGGAGAAGACCGCCCCGCCCTTCTGCGCCAGGCCGGCCATGTCGATGATGCCGCAGCCCTTGCCTTCGAGATGCGACGCCATGCCCAGGATCGCCCCGACCGTGACGATGCCGGTGCCGCCGATGCCGGTGACGATGATCGAGTAGGTCCCGCCCGCCGGAACCGACGGCCGGCGCGGCTCCGGAAGCGGCGGCAGCGACATCGGCTCGCCGAGGCTGGTGCCGGTCTTGAGCTTGGCGCCGTACACGGTGACGAAGGACGGGCAGAATCCCTTGATGCAGGAGTAATCCTTGTTGCAGCTCGACTGGTCGATGGTGCGCTTGCGCCCGAATTCGGTCTCGACCGGCTGCACCGACACGCAGTTCGATTTCACCCCGCAATCGCCGCAGCCCTCGCAGACGAGCTCGTTGATGATCACCCGCTTCTCGGGATCGGGATAGGCGCCGCGTTTGCGCCGGCGGCGTTTCTCCGCCGCGCAGGTCTGGTCGTAGATGAGCGCCGTAACGCCGGGAACGGTCGCAAGCTCGGTCTGCACCTTCATCAGCTCGTCGCGATGATGAATAGTCAGGCCGGCCGGCCACCCGGTGCCGCGCGGATATTTCTTCGGCTCGTCGGTGACGACGACGACGCGCTTGACGCCTTCGGCCGCAACCTGGCGGGCGATCGCCGGCACGGTGAGGTCGCCCTCATTGCGCTGCCCGCCCGTCATGGCGACGGCGTCGTTGAACAGGATCTTGTAGGTGATGTTGGTATTGGACGCGACCGCGGCGCGGATCGCCATATAGCCGGAGTGATTATAGGTGCCGTCGCCGAGGTTCTGGAACACGTGCCGCCGCTTCGAGAACGGCGCCTCGCCGATCCAGTTCGCCCCCTCCCCCCCCATGTGCGTGAAGCCGAGCGTGCGGCGGTCCATCCACTGCGCCATGTAATGACAGCCGATCCCGGCATAGGCGCGCATGCCTTCCGGCACCACGGTCGAGGTGTTGTGCGGGCACCCGGAGCAGAAATAGGGGGTGCGGGTGGCGATTTCCTGCGTGCGCGCCAATCCGAGCTGCGCGTCCTTCAGGCGCGTCACGCGCGCGGCGATATCCTCGTTGTGCCCATAATTGAGCAGGCGCTCGCCGATGCAGATGGCGACGTCATTCGGATCGAGCGCGCCCTTGACCGGGAACAGCCAGTTGCCGCGCTCGTCCTTCTTGCCGATGCACACGGGCTGGTTGGCGGTACCGTAAAGCTCCTCGCGGACCTGGACCTCGATCAGCGAGCGCTTCTCCTCGACCACGATGATGAGGTCGAGCCCATCCGCGAATTCCTTCAGCTCGCGCTGGCTCAGCGGCCACGGGCACGCGACCTTGTAGAGGCGGATGCCGAAATCGTTGCACTTCACTTCGTCGAGGCCAAGCTCGTCGAGCGCCTGGCGCACGTCGAGGTAGCTCTTGCCCACCGTGATGATGCCGATCTTGGGCGCCCGGCCGCCCGAGATCACGGCGCGATTGAGCTTGTTGGCGCGCACGAAAGCGAGCATCGCGTCGCGCTTGTAGTCGTGCAGCCGCGCCTCCATTCCCAGCACGCTGTCGTTGAGGCGGATGTTGAGCCCGCCCTCCGGCATCTGGAAGTCGTCGGGCATGACGATCTTTACGCGCTCCAGGCTGCCATCGATCACGGCGGTCGACTCGACCGTCTCGTGCATGCACTTGAGCGCGACCCACGCGCCGGTAAAGCGCGACATGGCCCAGCCGTAGAGGCCGTAGTCGAGAAACTCCTGCACCCCGGCAGGGTTCAGGATTGGGATCATCACGTCGACGAAGTGGAACTCGGATTGATGCGCGGTGGTCGACGACTCCGCCGTGTGGTCGTCGCCCATGAGCGCCAACACGCCGCCGTTGTGCGACGTGCCGGCAAAATTGGCATGGCGGAAGACGTCGCCGGTGCGGTCCACCCCCGGCCCTTTGCCGTACCAGATGGAGAATACGCCGTCGAACTTGCCTTCGCCGCGCAGCTCCGCGGCTTGGGTGCCCCACACGGCGGTGGCTGCAAGGTCCTCGTTGATGCCGGCCTGGAAGACAACGTCGTTGGGCGCCAGGATCTTGGCGGCGCGCACGAATTGCTGATCGAGGCCGCCCAGCGGCGAGCCGCGATAACCCGTAACGTACCCCGCCGTGTTGAGGCCGGCGCGGCGGTCGCGCTCCTTCTGCATCAGGGTGAGCCGCACCAGTGCCTGGTAGCCGGTCACGAAGATGCGGCTGCGCGTGAGGTCATACTTGTCGTCGAGCGTGACGTGGTTGAGCGCCATTAGGGCCTCTGGCGAACGGCTGGCACAAGCCTCTGGTCTGTAACCAGCTTCGGGAGACGTCGCCTCCACAGCAAAATATGGGGGGACGACCACGGTAGCAATCCTGACGAACCAACTGGCAACAGCGTTGCGTCGCCTGCAGGCGCATCGCAGCGAAAGTTGCCGACTGACCGGCGGCGGCGCAATTTGGCGCACTGCAGCAGGGAAGCGCGGCGCCATACGGCAACCGATTCGGCGAGGCCGGCCGAGCGCAAGCTAGGCCTCGCGGTCCAGCTTCCTCAGCCGTGACGTCCATTCGGGAAGGATGCCGTCGAGACCGTTCTCGTCGCCGGCGGTGAGCTCGGCATCGAGGATCGACCAGACGTGGGTGTCGCCGCAGCACGGGCATTTCAGTCGCGTGTTGATGGGCGGAATGAAATTGACGCAGGACGCGTCCGTTTCGATCCCCGTGAACGCCGGGCGCCCCGTGGCGGGGCACCTGATCATGACCATGGCCATGTTCGGCTCCGGCAAAGCGGCCAGCTTTGCTCGACGAGAATATGCTTGAAGGCAACATGGTTAACAAACGGTAAACACATCGGTTCCGGCACGGCGGGAAAACGGGTTTGTTGGGGCGTGGGTCCCGCTGCTGCTATTCGGCCGCTTGGCGTGCTGCCGGCTCCCGATCACGGCGCGCGCGGCGGCCGCCGCGCGGCCACCAGCGGCGTTTGCGCCGGCCGGTGTCAACCGGTCCAAGCTCGATGTCGCACACCAACTTGGCACCCTCTTGACGCGCCTCGAGGACGAGCTTGCGCTCATGGAACGCTTCGAGCTCCGGCCGGTGACCGACGCTGATGATCGTCGTGTTCGGGAGACGCCTTTCGATCAGCTTCATCAGATACTCCTGGCTCGGCGGGTCGAGCGCGGAAGTGGCTTCGTCCATCACCAGGATGTCGGGCTTGTGGACCAGGAGCCGCGCAAAGGCGACGCGTTGCTTCTCGCCGCCCGAGAGGGTCTGATCCCACGACTTTTCCTCATCGAGCAGGTCGATCAGATGACCGAGGCCGACCTGCTCCATCGCCTCCGCCACGTCCTTCTCGGGCACTTCGTCAATGCCGTCGGGATAGGTCACCGCACGCCGCAGCGTGCCGAGCGGCATGTAGGCGCGCTGCGGCAGCAGGAACAAGCGCGCGTCGGACTGGATTTCCAGCCTGCCGCCGCCCCATGGCCACAGACCGGCGATGGCACGCACGAGCGAGCTTTTCCCCGTGCCGGATTCCCCGACCACGAGGACCTTCTCGCCGGGAGGAATGCAGACCTCGGCCTCGTTGACGACCACCGTGCCGTCGTCGAGCGTGACCGACAGGTCGGTGAGCCGTAATGCGACCCCGTCGCATTCGCCATGCTCGATCAGCCCGACGCCGGATTTCTCGGCGCGGTCGAGGTGGTCGAGCGAGACGATCAGCGAGGCCACGCGGCGTGCCGAAGCGGTCCAGTCGGCGAACTTCGGATAGTTGTCGACCAGCCAGCTGAAGGCCTGCTGCACGATGACGAAGGCGGAGGCTGCCTGCATGATTTGTCCCAGGCTCATCGACCCGTCGAGGAACTTGGGCGCGCACAGGATCACCGGCACGACCGGCGCCAGGATGCCGCTGCCCTGGTAGACGACCGTGGTGCGCATGGTCTGGAAGCATACGTCGCGCCAGCGGCGCAGGACTTTTTCGAGCGCGTCATCGACGCCAGCGCGCTCCTCCGGCTCGCCGCCGATCAGCGCGATGCTCTCGCCGTTCTCGCGCACGCGCGTGAGCAGGTAGCGGTACTCGGCTTCCGCTTGGTTCTTGGCTTCCGCCACCGGAACAAAGCGGCGGGCGATCAGCACCATCGATCCGCTGGCAATGATGGCATAGACGATGGCGCCGAGGACCAGGAAGGCCGGAATCGTAACGTTGGCGCCCCCGATCGGGATGGTCAGAGACCCGCCGATCGTCCACAAGACCACGATGAACGTGAGGGCCGACAGCGTCGCCGACACGATGCCGACGACGAACTCGACCGGGGAGTCCGTTGCCAGACGGAGATCCTCCGCCATGCGGTATTCCGGATTCTGGTGGTCCCCCTTGACGAGATTGAGCTGGTAGTAGCGGCCCTCGTTGAGCCACCGATCGGTAAGGTGGCTGGCGAGCCAGCGGCGCCAGCGCCGCTGCATCGTCATGCGCAGATAGACGAGAACGACCCACGACAGCACACTCGCCACCGCGATCACCGGGAAGATGATCGCCTGGAAGAGGACGACGTCGCCGTTCTTGTTCTCGAGCGCGTCGAAAATGGTCCTATTCCAGACCGTGAGCTGGTATTGGATGACCAGTTGCACTGCGATGGTGACCAGCAGGCTGCCGGTGAGAAACCATGCGATGCGCTTGGCCTTGCCACGCCAGAATTGCGACGCAACCTGCCAAAACTGCTTCAACAGATACCGCCGCTTGCGGTCTTCGAGGGCTTCGTCGTGGTCGTCGTGGCTCATTTGAGCTCCCAATCACCCTGGCGGTCGCCACGGGGAATTCCGGGGCGGCCATTCGGTTCCGGCAGGGGGCGCCTAGCAGCGCGGCGCAAAAGGGAACAAATGCCGCAGGCTCGTTGCCGACATGCCGGACATTGCGCCGTGCCGACAACCGGGTTGAGATAGGCAAGGCGAGGCGGCATACCCGTGATTCTGGAACTGCGAACCCTCTACTTCGAAGATCTGACCGTCGGCATGACCGAGCGGCTGTCGAAGATCATCTCGTCGTCCGACGTGGTGGGGTTCGCCGAGGTCACCGGCGATCGCAACCCGATCCATCTCTCCGAGCATTTCGCCGCCAAGACGCGATTCGGAACGCGCATCGCGCACGGGCTCTACACGGCAAGCTTGATCTCGGCCGTTCTCGGCACCCGCCTTCCGGGACCGGGCGCCATCTATATTTCGCAGACGTTGAATTTCCGTGCTCCCGTGCGGATCGGCGACACCGTTGACGTGACGGTCACGGTCACGCACCTCATCCCCGAACGACTGCGGGCACGCCTGACCTGCACCTGCAAGGTCGGAGACGATCTCGTGCTCGACGGCAAGGCGCTGGTGAAGGTGCCCTCGATGTCGGCGTCGCGACGACAACGGCCCGAAGGCGGTTCGCGGCCGCGCGACTGAGGCGAATCGCTGGTATTGCCGCGACGGACGCAGGGTATGCGCCGCACCCGTGGAGCAGAGACATGGAAAGTGCAAGACGTCCGTTGGTGGGCTTGATGGGCCTTGCGATGCTGTGCTGTTCTGCGACCAGCTCGCGCGCGGACGCGATCGATGGCAATTGGTGCCATGCCGATGGGCGCCGGCTCACCATTCGCGGGCCGCAGATCGTCACGCCGGGCGGCGCGAAGATGAGCGGCGATTACGCTCGGCACTCCTTCCACTATGTGGTTCCGGCGGGAGAGCCGGGCACCGGCGAGACCGTGTCCATGGTTCTTCTTTCCGAATACCTGATGCACGCGCGGCAGGGCGGCAATGACGCGCCGGTGCAGGTGTGGAACCGGTGCCCGCCGGAAATCACCGAATTGCGGCGCATAGGTTGAATGCGCCGGGCGCATCTGGTGGGTCTGCGTCTAGTGATTTACCACAACGAGTCTTGCCCATTCCGACGAGCCATATCGGAAGGAATGCGACCTCGCCGGATGGAACTTGACCGCTGATGGATGCGACGATTGCCCGCAACGAAACCCGGCTCTTGAGCCATCGCGACGCGCGGGCCATCGTGCTCGGCGTCCTGCTCCCGGTTTTCATGGGATCGGTCGATACCACGATCCTCGCGAGCGCGCTTCCGACCATCGGCCGCGACCTGGGGAACATTCACGCGCTCCCCTGGCTGGTCACCGCCTACCTGATCGCCGCGACGGCGGTCACGCCGCTCTATGGCAAGATCAGCGACATTCGCGGCCGCCGCGCAACGCTCGCCGTGTCCATCGCGGTCTATATGGCGGGTTCCCTGATCTGCGCGTTCGCGCCGGACATGTTTGTTCTCATCCTCGGCCGGGTCGTGCATGGGCTGGGCGGCGGCGGACTGACGTCGCTCGCCATGATCGTGCTGGGCGACATCGCGGCGCCCAAAGATCGCGGGCGCTACTATGCCTATTTCGCCATAACCTACTCGACGGCTGGAGCGACCGGGCCGGCGCTGGGGGGCTTCCTCGCCGACCATGTGCATTGGTCGATGATTTTCTGGCTCAACATTCCGCTCGGGCTGATCGCGCTGGCGCTGACGTCGTCGCTGCTGCGCCGCCTGCCGCGCTACGAGCGCTCGCATCGTCTCGATGTCATCGGCGCGGTGCTGATCATGGCGGCGAGCGTCTGCTTCATGCTCGCGCTCAATCTTGCCGGCGTGCGCCTGCCCTGGACCTCGCTTCCCATTCTCGGCCTGCTTGCGCTTGCCGCCATGCTGGGCGGCAGCTTCGTGGCGCGGCTCATGGCCGCGCCCGAGCCGCTCATTCCCATCACGATCCTGGCCAACCCGGAGGCGCGGCTGGCGATCATCGCCAATGCGTTCGGGTGGGGATCGATCATCGGCCTCAACATTTTCTTCCCCATGTTCCTGCAGAGCGGCATGGGCGCGTCGGCAACGAATGCGGGCCTGAGCCTCGTGGTGATGATGGCGTCGTTGAATTTGAGCGCCGGCGCCGCCGGTCAGTTGCTCGGACGCGTGCGGCACTACAAGACGGTGCCGATGATCGGGCTTGCAATCGCGATCGCATCCCTCGCGACGCTGGCCTGGCAAGGGGAAAACGTGAGCCTTTGGATGTTCGAGGTCCTGGTGGTGCTGATCGGGATCGGTTTCGGCCCCCTCGCCCCGCTCTCCACCGTCGTGCTGCAGAACTCGGTGCCCATTCACCAATTCGGCACCGCGATGGGCACCATGAACTTCTCCCGCAACCTGTTCTGCACCATCATGGTCGCGGTGTTCGGGGCGCTGGTCCTCGGCAGCGGCCCCGGCGAACTCGCGATCCAGACACCGGGGTTGCACCCGGAGGTCGGCAGTGCCGAAGGGTTTGCGCGGGTTTTCCTGGCGGCGGCGGCCTCCTTGTCGGTGGCGCTGTTCTGCCTGCTGCTTTTGAAGGAGAAGCCGCTGCACACGGACGTGGCGCCGGCACCCGAGTGATCAGCGGTTTGCGGCGCGCATGGCGAGCCAAATCTTCTGCGCGGTCGCCGGCATTTGCACGTAGGGGGCGCCGATCGTGGCGAGGGCGTCGTTGACGGCGTTCATCACCGCCGGCAGCGCACCCACCGTGCCGGACTCGCCGGCACCCTTCACGCCGAGCGGGTTGGTCCTGGTCGGCACCTCGTTCTCGCCCAGCGTGAAGGCGCAGAAGTCGGCGGCGCGCGGCATCCGATAGTCCATGAACGAGCCGGACAGGAGCTGGCCTGACCCATCATAGGCGATGTCCTCCATCAGCCCCTGGCCGAGGCCCTGCACGATGCCGCCGTGCAGCTGCCCCTCGACCAGGAGCGGATTGATCATATGGCCGACGTCGTCCACGGCGGTGTAGCGCATCACCTCGACCGCGCCGGTGGCCTCGTCGATCTCGACCTCGGCAATATGGCACCCGTTGGGAAACGTGCGCTGGCCGCCGTCGAACGTGCCGGTCTCGAACAGACCCGGCTCCATGCCTTTGGGCAGCTTGGCGGGAACAAAGGCGGTGCGCACGACATCCACGAGATCGACTGCGTTGTCGGTTCCGGCGACGACGAACTTTCCGTCCGCGAATTCGATGTCCTCCGCGCCTGCCTCGAGGAGATGCGCGGCGAGCCGCTTGCCCTTGGCGATGATCTTGTCCGCCGCGATCAGCATGGCGGTGCCGCCGCACGCGGTCGAGCGGGAGCCGAACGTGCCGGTGCCGATCATGACCTCGTCGGTGTCGCCAAAGGTGAAGCGGATGCGGCGCCGATCGATGCCGAGCTTGTCCGAAATGATCTGGCGGAACGTGGTCTGGTGGCCTTGCCCGTGGTCGTGCGTCCCGACCGCAACGGTGACGCTGCCGGTCGGATCGAAACGGATCTCGGCATGTTCGATCAGCCCGGCGTTCGACGCCTCGACCGTGTTGGAGATGCCGATGCCGGCGAGCCTGCCGCGTTTGCGCGCCGCCGCGCGGCGCGCCGCAAACCCTGCATAGTCGGCCTGCCGCAGACAATCTTCCAGGTTCTTGCCGAAGTCGCCGCAGTCATAGGTGTAGACGAGCGCCGTCTTGAACGGCATGGCATCGGCGGGAATGGTGTTGCGCCGGCGCAGCTCCGCCGGATCGATCGCGAGCTTGCGCGCCGCGAGATCGACCAGCGTCTCGAGCACATAGGCGGCTTCCGGCCGGCCAGCGCCGCGATAGGGGCCGGTGAGCATGGTGTTGGTCAGCACGCCGGTCGTTTCGACGTGAATGGCAGGGGTGGTGTAGGTGCCGGCGAGGACGCCGAGATTGTTGGTGGCAGGGCCGGCGGCGCGATCGGACGTGTGGTAGGCGCCGATGTTCACGAGCGTGCGCGCGCGCAACGCCAGGAACCGGCCCTCGTCGTCCAGGCCGAGCTCCGCCTCCGTGATGTTGTCGCGGCAGTGTTCGTCCGACATAAGGCCTTCGCCGCGCTCGGCGACCCATTTCACCGGCCGCCCGATGAGCCGGCTCGCCAGCGCTGCGAGCGCGTATTCGGGATAGAGGCCGCCCTTCATGCCGAAGCCGCCGCCGACGTTCTCGGAGATCACGCGGAATTTGGTCTCGGGAACCTTGAAGATGTCACCCGCAAGAATGCGCCGGATGGTATGCGGTCCCTGGACCGTGCAGCGCAAGGTGGTGCGATCCTCGCGCGGATCGTAGAGCGCGAGGCAGCCGCGCGGCTCGAGCGAGTTGGTGGTGAGCCGGTTGATCACCATGCGATGGCGCACGACGTGGGCGGCTTTACCGAGCGCATCCTCGGCTGCCGCTTTGTTTCCCGCCTCGTGAAAGAAGGCCTGGTTGTCGGGGCATTGCTCCCACACTGCCGGAGCGCCCGGCTGCACCGTGGCATCGGCCATGACCACCGCCGGCAGCGGCTGGTAATCGACCTCGATCGCTTCCGCCGCATCCTTCGCCCGATGCAGCGTGTCGGCGACGATGAAGGCGACGGGGTCGCCGATATAGCGGACCCGCTCCCGGGCAAGCAGCGGCTGCGCAGCGATGAAGGCCGGCGAGCCGTCGCGCCGCTTGCGCGGATACTTCGGCCGCTGCAGTCCCAGCGCCCGGATCTCGGGATGATCGCCGGTGAGGATCAGTTGCACGCCGGGCAGCGCGCCCGCACGCTCGACCGCAACGGCACGGATGACAGCATGGGCGTGGGGCGAGCGCAGCGCATAGGCGCGGGCCTGCCCCAGTTCCGCGACGTCATCCACATAACGTCCAGCGCCTCTGAGGAGATAGGGATCCTCCTCGCGCGGGACGGATTGCCCGATGCCGAACTCACCCATCGATCATTCCTCCATCATCACGCGTCCGGTCGCCCCGGGGGCTGCCGGCTGCAGCGATGCGTCGTCATGCAACAGGTTTGTGGGAGGAGCCGATCGTGCGATGCCGATGGTATAGCGGAACGATCCTGGGCTGATCCAGAGCCTCGTCAACGGACGCGTCGCCACGGCGGTCCGCCGGCCCCATCAAATCCGGTTTCCCGCGCTCCAGGTCCAGAAATCGCGGCCTTCCTCGCGCATGAAGCGGGCGAGCACCATGTTGTGGACTTCCGATGCACCGTCAACGAGGCGGGCGGCGCGCGCGGCGCGGTAGATCCATTCCAGCACGGTGTC
>JBJMSU010000023.1:0-13428 GCA_045801465.1 Xanthobacteraceae bacterium
GCATGAGGCCGGCATCGATGTATTCCTGAACCGACTCGAGCGGGATATTGCGGTCGCGCTCGGCGGCAACCGCGCGCTCGCGCAGCCGCGGCGCCAGCGCCCGCGCACGTGCCACCAGTTCCTCGGCTGTCGGAATGGTCTCGTGCGCCGCCGCCGTGGCCAGCGTCTCCACAGCACTCATCGGCATGCCTCCCGGGATGACGTTTTCGCGGCAGCTTGCGCCAGGGCGTCAGGCCGAATCAAGCGGCCGAATTGCAGGGTGGATTGACGCGCCGTACCCGGCTTGTGAGTGGGACCGCTGCATGGCGCGCCGAAACCCACCAGCGGCGCAACTGATGACGGTGGGTTTCGGTGGGCGACGCTGCGACGTCCCTCGGAGCTCGAGCACCGCGCTCAACCCACCCTACAGCGCTGCATTACTCCGCGGCGCTGCGGGCCGCACCGCCGGCCTGGTCGGCAAGGCGCGCGAGGCTTTCGGAGCGGCCGAGCACGGCCATGACGTCGAAGATGCCGGGCGAGGTGATGCGGCCGGTCAGCGCGGCACGCAGGGGCTGCGCCACCTGTCCGAGCTTGACGCTCTTGCGCTCGGCGAACCCGCGCACCGTTGCCTCGGTGCTCTCGGCGCTCCACGGCGTGACCCCCTCGAGCGCGCCGATCAGCTCGGCCAGCAGACCCCGCGCCTCGTCCGACAGCAGGGTCTTGGCCTTGTCTTCGAGCGGGATGGGGCGGTCGGCCCAGAGGAAGCGGGCACCGTCGATGAGCTCGATCAGGTTCTTCGCCCGCTCCTTGAGACCCGGCATGGCGGCGAGAAGCTTGTCCTTGATGGCCGGCGTCAGCTTGGCGGCGACCTCCGCCCCGTCCGCGATATGGGGCAGCAGGCCCTCGATCGCCGCCACCAGCTCGGCATCGGGCGTGGCCCGCATATAGTGGCCGTTGAGATTCTCGAGCTTGGCGAAGTCGAAGCGAGCGGGCGAGCGCCCGATCGCCGGCAGGTCGAACAGGCGGATCATCTCCTCGGTGGAGAACATCTCCTGGTCGCCGTGGCTCCAGCCGAGGCGGACCAGGTAGTTGCGCATGGCCGCCGGCAGATAACCCATGGCGCGATAGGCATCGATGCCGAGCGCGCCGTGCCGCTTCGACAGCTTGGCGCCGTCCGGCCCGTGGATCAGCGGGATGTGCGCCATGACCGGCACGTCCCAGCCGGCCGCGTCGTAGATGTGCTTCTGCCGCGCCGCGTTGGTGAGATGGTCGGCGCCGCGGATCACGTGGGTGATGCCCATGTCGTGGTCGTCGACCACGACGGCCAGCATGTAAGTCGGCGTGCCGTCCGAGCGCAGCAGCACGAGATCGTCGAGGTCCTCGTTCTGCCACACCACACGGCCCTGCACCTGGTCCTCGATCACGGTCTCCCCGGTCAACGGCGCCTTGAGCCGGATCACCGGCCTGACGCCGGGCGGCGCCTCGGACGGATCGCGGTCGCGCCAGCGGCCGTCATACAGCTTGGAGCGGCCCTCGCGCCGGGCCGCCTCGCGCATCTCCTCGAGCTCCTGCTGGCTGGCATAGCAGCGGTACGCCTTGCCGGCGGCGAGCAACTGCTCGGCCACCTCGCGGTGGCGGGCGGCGCGCGCAAACTGATGCACGACGTCGCCGTCCCATTCGATGCCGAGCCAGGTCAGGCCGTCGATGATCGCCGCGATGGCCGCGTCGGTCGAGCGCTCGCGGTCGGTGTCCTCGATGCGCAGCAGCATCTTGCCGGCGCGTCCGCGCGCATAGAGCCAATTGAACAGGGCCGTCCGCCCTCCGCCGATATGGAGGAAGCCGGTGGGCGAAGGAGCAAAGCGGACGACGATGCTCTCGGTCATGTCAGGCAATGCGCGTCAATCACGGGCAGAGCGTGCCCCTCTATCACAAAATCGGCCTTGGACCAGCGCCATTCGCCGCGGCGGCCTTGGCGCATCAGCGCGGATTTGCCACATAGAGACCAGGAATCAGTCATCAGTAGTCAGTAATCAGGCGCCGTGCGCAAAGTTCCCTGATCGCGGCCGCGGATGCCGACCACTGACCACTGATCACTGACCACTGATTACTCACACCTGGTATGGGCATGGCGGTCACCGAAACGGCGGTGCGGGAAGCAGGGCGCGACTTCATCCGCGACATCATCGAGGCCGATCTGGCCTCGGGGCGGCATCGCACCGTGGTCACGCGCTTTCCGCCCGAACCCAACGGCTATCTCCATATCGGCCACGCCAAATCCATCTGCCTCAACTTCGGCGTGGCGGAGGAATTCGGCGGCCGCTGCCACCTGCGCTTCGACGACACCAATCCGACCAAGGAGGAGCAGGAATATATCGACGCCATCGAGGCCGACGTGCGCTGGCTCGGCTTCGATTGGGGCCGTCACCTCTATCACGCTTCCGATTATTTCGAGCAGCTCTGCGAATGGGCCGAGCACCTGATCCGCACCGGCAAAGCCTTCGTCGACGATCAGTCGCAGGAGGAGATGCGGGCGACGCGCGGAACCCTGACGGAGGCGGGGCAGAACAGCCCGTACCGCGACCGCAGCGTGGAGGAGAATCTCGACCTGTTCCGCCGCATGCGCGCCGGCGAGTTCCCCAACGGCGCCCGCGTCCTGCGCGCCAAGATCGACATGACGTCAGGCAACATCAACCTGCGCGATCCGGTTCTCTACCGCATCCTCCACGCCACGCATCCGCGCACCGGCGACGCCTGGTGCATCTACCCGAGCTACGATTTCGCCCACGGCCAGTCGGACGCGATCGAAGGCATCACCCACTCGATCTGCACACTGGAGTTCGAGGATCACCGACCGCTCTACGACTGGTTCCTCGAGAACCTTCCGGTTCCCTCGCGGCCGCGGCAGTACGAGTTTGCGCGCCTCAACCTCACCTACACGGTGCTCTCCAAGCGCGTGCTCACCGAGCTGGTGCGGGCGGGCCATGTCAGCGGCTGGGACGACCCGCGCATGCCGACGCGTGCCGGCTTGCGCCGGCGTGGCGTGCCGCCGGCTTCGATCCGCGATTTCGTCAAGCGCGTCGGCGTCGCCAAGGCCAATTCGGTGGTCGACGTTGCGATGTTCGACTTTTCGGTGCGCGAGGTCCTGAACAAGACGGCGCTCCGCCGCATGGCGGTGTTGCGGCCGCTGAAGGTGGTGGTCGAGAACTATCCGGAAGGCGCGAGCGAAGAGCTCGAAGCGGTCAACAATCCCGAGGATCCGGCGGCGGGCACGCGGCGCCTACGCTTCTCGCGCGAGCTCTACGTCGAGCGCGACGACTTCATGGAGAACCCGCCGAAGAAATTCTACCGGCTGGCGCCCGGCCGCGAGGTACGGCTGCGCTATGCCTATTTCATTACCTGCCGCGAGGCGGTGAAGAACGCCGCCGGCGATGTGGTCGAGCTGCGCTGCACCTACGATCCGGCGACGCGCGGCGGCAACACGCCGCCGGACGGCCGCAAGGTGCAGGCCACCTTGCATTGGGTCTCGGCCGCCGACGCCGTTCCGGCGGAGGTGCGGCTCTACAACCAGCTCTTCAACCGTCCCGATCCAGACGCCGGCAATTTCGCCGCGGACCTCAACCCCAACTCGCTCGAAGTTTTGACCGACTGCAAGCTCGAGCCGGCGCTTGCCGGCGACAATGCCGCCGAGCCGGTGCAGTTCGAGCGCCAGGGCTATTTCTTCCGCGATCCGGATTCGCCGCCGGGCCGCCTCGTGTTCAACCGCACCGTGGGCTTGCGCGACACCTGGGCCAAGGTCAGCGGCACGAAATCATAGGCTACCGCTCGAGGCCAGCCCATATTTCGTCCAGTTGCGACCGAGCATCGGAGGGAGTGGGAAATCAAACCGCAAGATTATAGCCGATTGGTAGCTCGACCAGAAACAGCACGCGCCTATTGAGCCTGTTCAGGAAGCCGCAACAAGCGCGTAGCCCGGACAACGTCGGAGTCAGCACGTCGGTGATGGTACGCGTTCTCCGTCCCCTGGTCGGAGCGGACTGGCGTCAGCGTAAGTGGCCATTCCTCGGTTTTGCGAGCCCGATGCCGCGCTTAACGCATTGATATACAAGATATTGTAAATACGGGAGGGCTGCCAAGCTATCGCCGCTTCGCGTCCAGCATGTCCAGCGGCAGACGAATCACGAATTCCGTCCCCGGCTCCAGCCGGTTGATCTCAAGTGTACCTCGCAGCTGGCGCACCGTGGTGGCGATCACGCGCATGCCGAGCGAGCTCGACTGCTCGATCTGAAAATCTTCCGGCATTCCGCGGCCCTGGTCGGCGACCCGCAGTTCGACGGTGTCAGTGCCGCTGTGTTTCAGGCTGACGTCAATGGGCCCGGGCTGCCCGTCCGGATAAGCGTGCTTGAGCGCGTTGGTGATGAGCTCGTGCGTCAGCATCGCCAGCGAGATCGCATGCGAGCCGGACAGCTCCAGCCGCTCGGCTTCGACCGTGATGATCGGCTTGTGAACGCCCGCGTAGGCATTCTGGCTCTCCTCGCAGATCACCTTGAGGAAACCGCTGAACTCGACGTCCTCCGACGTGTTCGTCTGGTAGAGATAGCGGTAGACGGTCGCCATCGCGACCACGCGATCGCGCGCTCGTTCGAGATGCTCGCGCGCATCGGCACTGTCGACGTGCCGCCGTTGCAGGTCGAGCACGCTCGACAGCAGGGTCAGGCTGTTCATGACGCGATGCTGAAGCTCGCGCAGGAGGAAGCCCTTTTGCTCGAGCAGGTCATGAATCTTGTCCGACATGCGGGCGAGGGCGGTGCTCAGCTGGCCGAATTCGGCCGAGGAACTCAGTGGGGGAAAGGGGGCGATGTCGCCGGCCTCGCGGCGGCGGGCCGTCTCAACGATCGCCCGGATCGGCAGGTCGATCAGCACATGCGTGGCGATCCACGCGCCGGCGATCGCCAGGAGCATGGTGACCAGCGCAAATGCGAGGCTCTGCTCGTTGACGCGCCTGGCATCGGCCAACGCCGTGTCCTGATCGATCGCTACGGCCACGAACAGGCTGCGCGGCACGTTGTCCACTGGCACGAAGCCGACGATCTCCGGACGGCCGGTCAGGCCCTTGGCCGAGATCGCTTCCGGCGACGCTGAGGCCACGCGCGGGAAAACGTCCTGGGCGATCACTTTGGCCCCTTCGGCACTTTCCGGAGGAACCGCGAGGACCAGCGAACCTGCGCGATCGAGGACCATGATGCGTTGGTGCGGTCGCAACGGCCGGACGGCCAGACCCTGCGCGATCCGTTCCGGATTGAGGACGAGGACCATCACCCCCTTCACTGCGCCATCGACGGCGCGGTAGGGCATGGAAACGTGAAGCGACGGTACCTGCGCGACGCCGTCTCGTGTCAGCGGCCCGACGGTCAAGCGACCGCTCGTCATGGGCTCGCGAAAATACGCGCGATCCTTCACATCCGAAGTGGCCGGAGTCGCGCCCGTCGCACAATGGGACGCGCCGCTCGTGTCGATGATGACGGCCTCGCGATAGAGCGGAATGTCGGCAATGACCGAGCGGAAATAGGCCGCACAGGCCGCTTCGTCATCCGGAATCGCCGGATGCCGGCTCATGGCGACCATCAGCCGGCGGCTGCCTTCGATCAGTTGGGCGAACTCGGCCGAGATCAGCCGGGCGGCTGTGAGCGCTTCGCCGCGCGCTTCCTTGTCCAGCACGATCTGCGAGCGCACCACGTTGTACAGAGTCAAAAGAAGCGGCGGAATCAACGCGATGGCGACGAGAAGCGAGAGTCGATGACGAAGCGTCATGGCGGCGTCGACCCGTTGCGGGCCGGAATATTACGCTAGCATCATGGCCGACTTCCAGTTCGCCTTGCAGGCTTTGGCAATGCGCGCGGTCCGGCCGCATCACAAGGCCGGCGTGCGGACGATGCATCGACGTGCCGGAAGCCTGTCAATATCCGATCATATCGATCGTCGTCAGCGTCACCTGATTGCTGATGCGCGCCGCGTTGGCGAGATGCCAGGCGGTGTAGAGCTCGGGAAACAGATCGTCCGCCGACATTCCGTCCACCGGAACGATGACCTTGAATCCACGCAGGGCGGCTTCGCCTCCGGTGTGCAGCACCGATGTTTGCGCCTGCGTGCCGAGCGCGACCACGGTCTTGACCCCTTTCTCCTTCAACGTTTTTTCGAGATCGCTGCCGATGAACTTGTCCGGCCCGAGCGGCGGCAGCACCTGTTCGCCAGCCGCCGGCGTCAGCTCCGGGAGAATATCGGACGCGACCGAGCCAGGGACTGCGACGCTATAGATGATGAGCGCTCCCTTCGCCCGCGCCTCGGCCACGAGCTTTTGCACTTTGGGAACCGAATCGGCGCAGCGCGGGCGCCGCTGACGGGTGCAGGTCTGCGTGGTGAAATCCATGACCAGGAGCGCCGTCTCGCGCGCATCGATCTTCACCGGCTTCAGCTGCGGCGGCGGCGGGATCTTCGCCTTCGCCCATTCGTCGACAATCGTCTCGGCACAGACCGAGGAGGGCACACCGGCAGCTCCGAACAGGCTTCCGACAGCCAAGCAGGCTGAAACCAGCAATACGCGGCAATGCATGGACGTCCTCCTGAGACTACAAGTCCGGCAAGCCGACCACCCGAAGATCGATCCTGCCGATCAACTCCGCCCTCAACGTCTCGGCGGCGCTCAGATCGGCGGCGGCCTGCTTCGATGTGCTGGTGTTCGACCCGAAAACGACGATGCCGCCGATCGCCAGCGTCGTCGCCGCGATCAGGGCCACAGGATTGAACCTGATCGCCCCAAGCAGAAGCGCCAGCATCAACACCCCTCCGACCGCAATCGCGATCTTCGCGACCAGAATGATCTTTCGGCACCGCTCGATCGTGTTGGCCAATTGCTCGATGCGAAGCTCGAGGCGCGAGATGTCTTCGTGCAGCTCGCCGGTACTCATATCATTGTGCCTTTACCGGCGCGCGAGGTCGGCAAGGACGCGGCGGCCGACGGCGTTCGCCGGCTGGCTGCCGCGGTTGGCGAGGATCACGATGCCGAGCTTCTTGGCCGGCATCATGCCCACATAGCCCGACGTGTTGTTGAGGCCGGCGACCTTTTCGACGATAGGCGGATCGGTCTCGTGGTTGATCTCCCAGGCGAGCGCCTGCCAGCTGCGCGGTCCATAGGGTACCACCGGGTGCTGCGTGAGTTTCATTGCCGGCAGGAACGCGGCGTGCTCCGGCACATCGCCGAGGTGGGCGGCAAGGAACGTCGCCAGGTCGCGCGCCGAGGAGAACATCTGGCCGGTGCCGGGAAAATGGTAGTAGCCCTGCTGGTCGCCCGGCGCCCCGATCGCCGCGCCGTCTTGTCCATAGCCCTGGACAACACGGCGCATCAGCGCGGGGCTAAGCTGGGCGCGGCCGTCCTCGCCGCGCAACGGCAGCACGGTCGAGGCAAGCCCGAGCGGTATCAGCAGCCGCTGCTCCAAGAGATCGCCAATCGGCATGGCGAAGCGGCGCTCCAGAACGAGCTGCAGCAGGACGTAGCCGGCGTGAGTGTAGATGTGCTCCTGGCCGGGCTCCAGGTCGCGCTCCGGCTTCCACGCATTGAGCGTGCTGATGAATTCCGGGAACGTGTAGCCCCAATCCGGCCATGGCTCATAATCCTGTCGCAGCAGCAGCCCCGACGTATAGGTCGCGAGCTGCCCGATGGTGACGCGCCGGATGGTGCCGCCTTGCGCGAGCTCGCTGACGTGGTCCGCAACCGGATCGTTCAGCCCGAGCTCGCCCTGCTGCACGGCCTGGGCGATCACCGTCGCCTCGAACAGCTTGCGCAGCGAGGCGATATTGAACAGCGAGTCCGAGGTGATCGGCCGCTTATCGGCCACATCGGCCCAGCCGTAATTGAAGAACAATGTACGCCCGTCGATCCGCACCGCGACGGCGGCGCCGCCGATCCCGTCGGCCGGCAGAATCGCCCGGATCTCACGCCCGACCGCGGCCGCCAGGTCTCCGGCGGTGGCCGCACCGGCGATGAATGGCAGGAGCAGGGCAGCGAACAGGAGCCGCATGCGGAAACCCGATGAGAACGCGGCCGTAGCGATTCCAGGCCGGTCCCGGGATTGTTTCACAAGACGGAACAAATTCAATTCGTGCCGCCGCGACCATTCAGTTCCGCGGCGGTGGCGGCGCGCGTCGGCAGCATTTGACCAGGCTTCGGCGCGTGGTCATTTCCCCGGGGGCGGGAACCGGATCACAGTCGCCACTGTCACCCAGTTGGCGTTTTCGCCGGCGATGTTGCGGCCGTAGATCAAATCGATGTTGAAGCGATCGACCGGCCGGAAGCGTAGGCCGGCCTGAAAGCGCGGCTGCACCACGCTGTTTATCTCTGCGGAACCGGCTTGGCCGAACACCTCCGCCGTGAGCGTCCATACGTTGTCCGACGTCCGCAGGTCGATCCCGGCGCCGTAGGTCGCATAGTGACGCTCGGCGAAACGGTCCCACAGCCAGCCGGCATTGAGGTTGATGCGCATATTCTCGGACAAGCGGATGGTGGCCGGAATCGCCACCGCCGTCCCGGTATTCTGGCCGGCGGTCAGGTCGAAGAACGTGGTGGCGGTCACGGCCACGCCGAAAACGCCGATCCCGCTCGGCGCCAGGTTGACTTTAGCTTTGGGGGCCGCGTTGGTCGTCCATTCGCCGTCGTCGCGCGAACGGGTGAACTGCGAGCTCAGCTCGAGCGGGCGGCCGATATCGAACGCGCAGGCTGGACTCACGGCGCCGATGACGTCACGGTTGCTTGCCAAGGAGAGCCACGACTCGACCTTGCAGGCGCCGGCTTCCGAGACTTCCGCGGTGTCGACCTGATAGGCCGCGCCGGCGGCGTGAGCCTGACCCGGCACGAACCACGCCGCAGCGGCCAGCGCCGTGACGAAGCCCCGCATCCCCGATTCCCCGCGACTCGGGTCAGCCTAGCACCGAGCGCGCCGCAATGAAATCGATGGCCGCAAATGGCGCCGAGGGTGCGTTGAACGCGCAACACATCCGCCGGGACTGCGGCGCCGTCACGTCTCGCGGATGCGCTTTCTCAAGTCGGCGACAGCGCGTCCCGCCAGGCGGCCGAATTTCGAGGCGGGCGTCTCCGCCTGCGGGTCCGGTGCGGGCTCCGGCGGCGGTTCGGACGTGCCAACCGCGAACTGCGCCAGCCAGGCGCGCAGCTCGGCCAGCTCCCCGGGCGACAGATTGGCGATGGCCTCTTTGATCTCGTCGAGCGTCATGGGCGGGAGAGTAGCACTCCGGACCCGCGCCTGAAACGAGCCGACGGTCGCAGACCGGGGCGCGGTCGATGTCTGTCGGCCTATGGGTCACGACGGCGGCGCGACACCGCTATTCCTGCTCTCGTCCGAACCAATCCACCCGGTGCGGCGGAACCGGATGTACAGCGTGACGCAGATCGCCAAGATTGCTCCGATGACCAGAAAGTAGCCGTATTTCCATTCCAGCTCCGGCATGTTCTTGAAGTTCATGCCGTAGATGCCGGCAATCGCCGTCGGCACGGCAAGGATGGCGGCCCAGGCCGCCAGCTTGCGCGTGATGGCGTTCTGCTGCGCCTGTCCGCGCATCAGGCTCGCCTCGAACGCGAAGGCGAGCACCTCCCGCAAGGCATCGATCTCCTCCTCCACGCGCACCAGATGGTCGCTCACGTCGCGAAACAGCGGCTGCATCGCCGGATCGATCGGGGTTCCCTCGGTGCGCTCGAGCCTGCGGCAGACCTCGATCAGCGGCACGGCCACGTTGCGCAGGCGCAGGAGATCGCGGCGAAGCATGTAGAGACGCTGCACGTCGGTGCGACCCTCCGTGGAGGAGAACACGTCATCCTCGATCACATCCACTTCGGCATGAATGGTTTCCAGCACCGGCAGGTAATTGTCGACGATGAAATCGAGGATCGCGTAGAGGATGTAATCCTCGCCGTGCGACAGCACCTTCGGCCGCGACTCGCAGCGCTGGCGAATGGCGGCGTAGGACGTCGAGGCGCCGTGACGCACCGACACCACATAGCCGCGGCCGACGAACAGATGCGTCTCGCCGAAGGCGATACGTCCGTCGACGATCTGCGCGGTCCTGGCGACGATGAACAGGCCTTCGCCATATTGCTCGAGCTTGGGATGCTGGTGCGCTTTCTCGGCGTCCTCGATCGCGAGGTCGTGCAAGCCGAATTGCGCCTGCACGCGGCGCAGCAGCTCATAGCTCGGCTCAACCAACCCGATCCACACCACGTGACCCGGCTTCTTTGACCACGCGCCGGCCTCCTCCACGGAGGTATTCGCCACCCGGCGGCCGCCGGCATAGACACCGGCATCGACCACGCCCGGTTCATTGGCGGCATCCGCTGCGGCACTTGCCGCCGTGCGCGCATCCATGGCCGTTCCTCGTATTGCTTTTTGTTTGTTCTAGCGCGGTCGCGCGGCGGCGGCCATAGGCCGATCTTGGCCCAATAGGTGAGAAATCGGCCGACGCGACCTGCCGCCTTGTCACGCGGTCCTGCGCACCTTGGCCTTGCGGCGGCGCTTGCGCCGGGCATCACGGACAATTCCCGGCATGTCCTCGCGCAGGTCGCGAATTCGTCTTTCCACCATGTCGAGGCGACCATCGAGCTTGCCCAGCCTCTGCTCCGTCCTCGCCTGGAACGCCAGCAGATCCTTGTGGAAGGCCTTCATGTGCTGGGTGAGGAACATGAACGAGTTTTCGATCACCCCGACGCGGCGTTTGAGATCGCGAATCTCGGTTTCGACATCCGTTGCCATGGGATCTGACTGCCACGCTGCCGCTATTCCGCCGTACGCGCTACTGGAATTTCTTGGCGAAGGTGAGCACGAAGCCGTGCGCCTTCACGGTATTCGCGGTGATGACGCTGGCAAGCACCTTGAACTTCATCGCCGCGGCAAGCTCGGGCATGTCATAGCCGACGATCGGCCCGATCTGCATGGCCTCGCCGCGCCGCCCGTCCGGCGGGACCGGCCGCCCGAATTGCCTGTCGTCCGCCACCTGGACCGCGTAGAAGCCGGCAGCCCCGATCTGGAAACGTCCGATCCGTTCCGACACGGCGAAGTCGACGTTGAGCACCGTGCCGGTCGTGTACTGGGTGGCCGGATTGGTGAGGTAGTTGTTCCAGAACAGCTTCGCGCTGATTTCCGTCCCCTCGGCGATGATCGGCCGCGTCGTATAGGTGAAAGCCACGTTCGGTGCGAAGTCCCACACGTTGTTGCCGATGGTCACCCCCTGGTTGTTGGCCAGGACCGCGTCGTATCTTCCGATCGGAAACACCGCGCCGAAGCCGGTCGCAACAGCCAGGCCTTCGAGAATGGGAAACGCGTCCGGGAATCGCGATGCCCGCACCGTTCCGAAGAAGCGCGACCAGGCGATTTCGACATACGGATCGCCGAGGCCGCCAATGCAGCGCGTGGGAGTGGCGGCGAACAGCCGTCCGCACTCGATGCCATTAGGCAGCACCCCCAGCACCCCAAACGAGCCGCCAAGGAACTGAAACTCAGGAACGTAGAGAAGGAACGGGCCGGAGCGCAGGCGCTGCAGATGCGCTGCGCCCAGTGCCGGAATGGTCTTGCCTTGTGCGTCGACGAAATCGAAGGCCTCGGCGGCCAACAGGCCGACCCCGCCGTAGAGTCCCGGCGGCGGCAGCTGCGCGGTCCGAATGTCGGTGCCGCCGATCGGGCCGGCAAGCGTCGACCCTTCAATGGCCGGCGCCGCCGTCGGCGTGCTACAGATCAAAGCCGTCAGCAAAAGGCCGCGCGTAGTGTGCATGCTCGCCCCCAGCGAACCGGGCTTACGCAGGCGTTAAGCCTAGCCGAAACCGCGCGCCGCAATATTGCTCCCGTGCCACAGTACCTCGGCAAAATGGTTGGGGACGCTGCGGGAGGTGCCGCGCGTGGCATCGCCTGGAGCAGCATCAGGCGGCCTTCGCGACGCCAGGTTGAAGGCGCAACAGGTCGCGATCGCGTGCATCAGCTCGCGGCCTTGGAATCACGATTTCCGCCGATTGTCGAGCCGCTAATTTCGCACGTTCGGTGGTCGGCTTCGGCGGTTGTCGCGGTCCGCGGTTTGCGCGAGGATTGGCGAGACGCGAAGCTCTTTGCATGGATGGCCCGATATGACGACCGCAGTCCTGGACGCCAAGATCTATGAATTCGATGTGGAGGACGTCGAGTACCTGCGCCACGGCGACAAGCCGCTGCTCGCGCGCGTGTTCACGCCGCGCGGTGAGGGGCCGTTTCCGGCGCTGGTCGAGTGCCATGGCGGCGCCTGGTGCCTGAGCAACCGCTTGACCGAGCGGCTGCGCCACGAAGCCATGGCGTCGCGCGGCATCGTGTCGATTGCGCTCGACTTCCGCTCCGGCGACGAGGACCCGTACCCGGCCTCGGTCGCCGACATCAACTACGCGGTGCGCTGGGCCAAGGCCAATGCACGCGCGCTCGAGACGCGACCCGACCTCATCGGCCTCTCCGGCCAGTCGAGCGGCGGGCATCTGGCAATGCTGGTGGCCATGCGGCCGCACGATGCGCGCTACGCCGCGATCCCGCTGGCCGGCGCGGGGGCACACGACGCGAGCGTGCGCTGCGTGGTGATGTCGTGGCCGGTGATCAATCCGTACAGCCGCTACCGGCTCGCCCGGCGCGAGCTTGCCGGGGCCAATCCGCCGGAATGGCCGAAGTCCATCATCCCGCGCCACGACGCCTATTGGCAGAGCGAGGCCAACATGGCCGAGGGCAGCCCGATGCTGGCGCTCGAGCGCGGCGAGGACGTGCTCACCCCGCCGGCGATCTGGTTCCAGGGCCGCGGCGACCTCCTGCACGACTACAAGGATCCGGACTCGGATTTTCCCGGCAACGAGCCGCAGCGCTTCATCGCCCACTACCGCAAGGCCGGCGGCGAGATCGCGCTCGAATATGTCGACATGGAGCGCCACGCCGGCCACTCACCGGATTTGTCGCAGACCGGCGACATGTTCGAGCGCATGGCGGCATTCGTCGGGAGGCACATGAAGGCGTAGGCCGCAATAGCGAAGCGTGGTGCGCCGACGCGATTGGATGGCGGAATACGCTTCGCTATTCCCGCCCTACGAGGTGTCACCCCGGGCGCAGCGCAGCACGAAGCGCAGCGGAGTGGTGCGCTGCAGACCCGGGACCCAGGAATCCCGGTACCAAAGTCAAGGCGCAGAGGTTCTTGGGTCCCGGCTCTCGCGCCTAAAGGCGCTCGGCCGGGATGACAAAGCGAAAGGTCTTAGAGTGGAATCAAATTCGATAGCGAGGCGTGCGCTCGAGACCTGCGTTGCTTGGCTGATCGTCGGTGCATTGCTCGTCAGCCTGCCATTGGACGGCGGCGGCGCCTCGGCGCAGGGGACGTGGACGCGCGGCGCGCCGATGCCGTCCG
>JBJMSU010000183.1:0-33093 GCA_045801465.1 Xanthobacteraceae bacterium
GCACGTTGGCGAAATACCCACGCGCGGCGCGCGGCGGCGCCGTGACCATGGTGCAATCGGACGAAGTGTGCAGCGTCAGCATCGGCAGCCTCCTGTCGCGAATCGTGTGCGATGACAGGAACTCTACCGGCGCGCTCGCGCCGCGATGTGACGCACGTCACAGAGCGCAGGGATCTCTGCACATTCGCGTAAGTTCGCAGAAAAAAGGCGGCCACACCCGGCCGCCTTTCTGACGTGCCTTGGGGCGCCGCAAGCCTATTCGGCGCCCGCTGCCGCCTCGCGCGGCTGCTCCGCTTCCGCCTTCTGCTTGGCCTCGAGATCCTCGCCGGTCTGCTGGTCGACGACCTTCATGGACAGCCGCACCTTGCCGCGCTCGTCGAAGCCGAGCAGCTTCACCTTCACCTTGTCGCCTTCCTTGATGACATCGGTGACCTTCTGCACGCGGCGCGGCGCGAGCTGCGAGATGTGCACCAAGCCGTCCTTGGAGCCGAAGAAGTTCACGAAGGCGCCGAAGTCGACGACCTTCACGACGGTGCCGTCGTAGATGTGGCCGACCTCCGGCTCCGAGGCGATCGATTTGATCCAGTTGATGGCGGCCTTGATGGCCTCGTGCTTGGCGGACGCGACCTTCACGGTGCCGTCGTCCTGGATGTCGATCTTGGCGCCGGTCTTCTCCACGATCTCGCGGATCACCTTGCCGCCCGAGCCGATCACCTCGCGGATCTTGTCCACGGGAATCGAGAACACCTCGATGCGCGGCGCGTGCTCGCCGAGCTCGGCGCGTGCCGACGTCAGCGCCTTCGCCATCTCGCCGAGGATATGCAGGCGGCCGTCCTTCGCCTGGTCGAGCGCGACGTGCATGATCTCCTCGGTGATGCCGGCGATCTTGATGTCCATCTGCAGCGAGGTGACGCCGCGTTCGGTACCGGCCACCTTGAAGTCCATGTCGCCGAGGTGGTCCTCGTCACCGAGAATGTCGGAGAGCACCGCGAACCGCTCGCCCTCCTTGATCAGGCCCATGGCGATGCCGGCGGTCGGGCGCTTGAGCGGCACGCCCGCATCCATCAGCGCCAGCGACGTGCCGCACACGGTCGCCATCGACGACGAGCCGTTGGATTCCGTGATCTCGGACACCACGCGGAGCGTGTAGGGGAACTCGTGGTGCAGCGGCAGCATCGGATGGATGGCGCGCCAGGCAAGCTTGCCGTGGCCGACTTCGCGCCGTCCGGGCGCGCCGAGCCGCCCGGTTTCTCCCACCGAGAAGGGTGGGAAATTGTAGTGGAGCAGGAACGTCTCCTTGTAGGTCCCTTCGAGCGCGTCGATGAACTGCTCGTCCTCACCCGTGCCGAGGGTCGCCACCACCAGGGCCTGGGTTTCACCGCGCGTGAACAGCGCCGAGCCGTGCGCACGCGGCAGGACCCCGACCTCGCTCACGATCGGCCGCACTGTCTTGACGTCGCGTCCATCGATGCGATTGCCGGTGTCGAGAATGTTCCAGCGCACGATCTTGGCCTCGAGCTCCTTGAACTCGGCGGCCACGCGCAGCTTGTCGTAACGCGGCGTCTCCACGCCCTCGGGAAAGAAGTGCGCCACCACCTTGGCCTTGGCGGCGTCGATGGCCTTGTGGCGCTCCTGCTTGCCGGCGATCGCGTAGGCGGCGCGCAGGTCCTGCTCGACCAGCGCGAGCATTTCCTTCTCCAGCGCCTCGTCGTCGGCAACCTGGAAGTCGCGCGGCTCCTTCGCGGCCTTTTCGGCAAGGCGGATGATGGCATCGATCACCGGTTGGAAATGGCGGTGGCCGAACATGACGGCACCGAGCATCACCTCCTCGGGCAGCTCCTTGGCTTCCGATTCCACCATCAGCACGGCGTCCTGCGTGCCGGCGACGACGAGATCGAGCTGGCTCTCGGGCATCTCGTCGAATTGCGGATTGAGCACGTATTCATTGTTGATGAAGCCGACGCGCGCAGCGCCGACCGGTCCCATGAAGGGGACGCCGGAGAGCGTCAGGGCGGCGGAGGCCGCCACCATGGCGACCATGTCGGGATCGTTCTCCAGATCGTGCGACAGCGTCGTCACGATCACCTGGGTATCGCAGCGGTAGCCTTTGGCGAAGAGCGGCCGGATCGGACGGTCGATGAGGCGCGACACCAGCGTTTCGCGCTCGGTCGGACGGCCCTCGCGTTTGAAGTAGCCGCCGGGAATGCGCCCGGCCGCATAGAATTTTTCCTGGTAGTTCACGGTCAAGGGCAGGAAGTCGATGCCTTCCCTCGGCTCCTTGGTCGAGACGACGGTGGCCAGCACGGTGGTGTCGCCGTATTTCGCGAGCACCGCGCCGTCGGCCTGACGGGCGATCTTGCCGGTTTCCAGAACGAGCTTTCGGCCGCCCCAATCCAGGGCCACACGATGGATGTCAAACATTGCAATTTTCTCTCATGGTTTTTGAAAGGCGAAAGCCATGAGCAAGACGGCGAGAGGCTGCCCGCGTCCGCTGGACAGCGGCCCCAATCGCGAAAACAGCATCTGGCGATCCTGCCATGGCCTTCGAACCTTCCATCGGTTCGCCCGGACGTGCCTCGTCCGGGATTTGCCCGGCATTCCCGTCGGGGTGCCGGACACTGCACACGCGGACGCTATTACAAGGCATCCGCTCAACGAACGCGCGGGACAAGCCCGCGCTGAACGCGTTTCAACGACGAATGCCGAGGCGCTCGATGAGGCTCTTGTAGCGTCCTTCGTCTGAACGCTTGAGGTAGTCGAGCAGCTGGCGACGCTGGGATACGAGCTTCAACAGCCCCCGCCGCGAATGATTGTCCTTCACATGGGTTTTGAAATGCTCGGTCAGGTTGACGATGCGCTCGGACAGGATCGCCACCTGCACCTCGGGCGAGCCAGTGTCGCCGGACGTCGTCGCATAGTTCTTGATGAGTTCGGCCTTGCGGCCGGTGGTTATCGACATCCGATCATCCTTTGTCTTTGGTGCTTATGGGAACGGCCGAGCCGGGATGTCGTCCAGCACGGTCGTAAAGCGGCTCGCGCGGGCGAAACGGCCCGCGCGATTGCGGTCAATATAGTGGAAAGCGGGGCGAATGCCAGCACAATCTAAGCGGCTGAAAATACTATGTTTGCTGCGAAAGATTGAAAACCCGGCGCGGCCGCAGCTCGCCCTGCTCGACCTCGGCGAGCGCGACCAGCGCGCCCTGGGTCGATACCGCGACCCAGCCGGTCATCACCGGGGCGTCGCGGCCGCGCAACAGGACGGCTTGGCCCCGCGCCAGCCGTCCCGCATCGGCCCGGCTGACAGTCAGCGCCGGCAAGCCGGCGAGCGCGGCCGCCACTGGCAGCAGGATGGGGCCGGCGCCGACCACGCCGTCCGGGCTGGCCCCGCTCAAGCATTCGAGCTCGCCGATGCCGACGGCGTGACACTCGGCAAACGGTCCGACGGCGGTGCGCCGCAGCGCCGACACATGGCCACAGGTGCCGAGCGCGCGGCCAAGATCGCGTGCGAGCGCGCGCACGTAGGTTCCCTTGCCGCATCCGGCCGCGAACTCGGCATGCTCGTCGTCAACCACGCCGACGAGCTCGAGCCGGTCGACCTGGACCGGCCGCGGCGCGAGGGACACCGCCTCACCCTCGCGGGCAAGGTCGTAGGCCCGCTCGCCGGCGATCTTGATGGCGGAGAACTGCGGCGGGGTCTGCATGATGGCGCCGGTGAAGCGCGGCAAGGCGGCGCGGATCGCATCGACGTCCGGACGCACGTCCGATGCCGCGATCACACGCCCTTCGGCATCGTCGGTATCGGTCTCGAGCCCCCAGCGCACCGTGAAGCGGTAGGACTTGCGTCCATCCATGACGAAAGAGACGGTCTTGGTGGCTTCGCCGAGCGCGATCGGCAGGACGCCGGTGGCGAGCGGATCGAGCGTGCCGGCATGGCCGGCCTTCCTGGCCGCAAAGGCGCGCCTGACCATCGAGACCGCGTGCGTCGAGGTCATGCTGATCGGCTTGTCCAGGACCACCCAGCCATCGACGTTGCGTTTTTCGCGCCGGCGTTGCGCCGGCGGCGCATTCGACGAGGCTCGCGAATCAGTCATCGCCGTCTTCGCGGTCGTGCAGGTCGCGTCTGACCGCAGGTGTTCGCAAAAGCTTCTCGATCCGTTCCGCTTCGTCGAATCGCTCGTCGAGCCGGAAGCGAATGTCAGGAGCAAATTTCAGGTTAACGCGCCGGGCGACTTCTCCGCGGAGATATTTCTTGTTGCGATCGAGCGCAGCCAGCACCTCCTTCTCGTCGCGCCCGCCGAGCGGAATGACGTAGACGGTGGCGAGCCTGAGATCGGGACTCATCCGCACCTCGGGCACGGTGATCATGTGTCCCTGGATCACGGGGTCGTGCACCTCGCCGCGCGACAGAATCTCGGCCACGGCGTGCCGCACGAGCTCGCCGGCGCGCAATGCACGCTGCGACGGGGCCGATTTCGCTTCGCGATGCGATCCGCGCGCCATGTGTGTCACCGGTACGTCCGCTCGAATGGCGGATCGCCCACCGATGCCATGCCGGCGGCGAGGCGACGCTCCTCCATGCGACCGCTCCGGACCGTTGCTGTCACAGTGCGGACAGACGCTACAGGCTGCGCTGCACCTTTTCGACGCGGTAGCACTCGATCGTGTCGCCCGCGCGCATGTCCTGGTAGCCCTCGAAGGCCATGCCGCATTCCTGGCCGGCCAAGACCTCGCGTGCATCGTCCTTGAAGCGCTTGAGCTGCGAGAGCTTGCCGTCGTGGATGACGACATTGTCGCGGATCAGCCGGACGTTGGCGCCGCGCTCGACCACGCCGTCGGTGACGCGGCAGCCCGCCACCTTGCCGACCTTGGACACGGTGAAGATTTCGAGAATGAGGGCGTCGCCCAGCTTGGTCTCGCGCAGCGTCGGCGCGAGCAGGCCGGACATGGCCTTTTTCACATCATCCACCAGATCATAGATGATGTTGTAGTAGCGAATCTCGATGCCGGCGCGCTCGGCCGCCTCGTGCGCTTCCTTGTTGGCGCGCACGTTGAAGCCGATGATGGCCGCACTCGAGGTCTCGGCCAGCCGGATGTCGGATTCGTTGATGCCGCCGACGCCCGCATGGATGATGCGGGCCGCCACCTCCTCGGTGCCGAGCTTGTCGAGCGCACCGATGATCGCCTCCACCGAACCCTGCACGTCGCCTTTGATGACCAGCGGGAATTCCTTGCGACCGGTGCTCTTGAGCTGGCTCATCATCTGCTCGAGCGAGCCGCGCATCGCGCCGCCGCGCGCTTCGAGCTTTTCGCGCTTCTGGCGCGTACGGTAGTCGGAGACTTCGCGCGCGCGTCCTTCGCTGTCGACCACCGCGAGGCGGTCTCCCGCCTCCGGCGTGCCGTTGAAGCCGAGCACTTCCACCGGCATCGAGGGACCGGCATCCGTGATGGTGACGCCGGTGTCGGAGACGAGCGCACGCACGCGGCCCCATTCGGCGCCGGCGACGATGATGTCGCCCACGTGCAGCGTGCCGCGCTGGACCAGCACGGTCGCGACCGGACCGCGGCCGCGGTCGAGCTTGGCCTCGATCACGGTTCCTTCCGCCGGGCGATCGGGATTGGCCTTGAGCTCGAGAATCTCGGCCTGCAGCCCGATCGTTTCGAGCAGCCGGTCGAGATTGAGCTTCTTGGTCGCCGACACTTCGACGTCGAGCACGTCGCCGCCGAGCGATTCCACCTGCACCTCGTGCTGAAGCAGCTCGGTGCGCACGCGCTCCGGCCTGGCGTCCGGCTTGTCGATCTTGTTGATGGCGACGATCATCGGCACCTTCGCGGCCTTGGCGTGATGGATGGCTTCCACCGTCTGCGGCATCACGCCGTCATCCGCCGCCACCACCAGAACGACCGTGTCGGTCACCCGGGCGCCGCGCGCGCGCATCGCGGTGAACGCGGCGTGGCCCGGCGTATCGATGAAGGTGATCTTGCTGCCCGACGGCGATGTCACCTGATAGGCGCCGATGTGCTGGGTGATCCCGCCCGCCTCGCCGGCGGCCACTTCGGTCGAGCGGATCGCATCGAGCAGCGATGTCTTGCCGTGATCGACGTGACCCATGATGGTGACGACCGGCGGCCGCGCGACCAGCTCCGCCTCGTCGTCCGGCGCATCGAACAGGCCTTCCTCCACGTCCGATTCGGCGACGCGGCGGACCGTATGCCCCATTTCCTCGGCGACGAGCTGCGCCGTATCGGCGTCGATCACGTCGGTGATCTTGACCATCTGTCCCTGCTTCATCAGCAGGCGGATCACGTCCACCGCGCGCTCGGCCATGCGATTGGCGAGCTCCTGGATGGTGATCACCTCGGGAATGGTCACGTCGCGCGCAAGCTTCTCCTTCTGTTCGCCGGTGCTTTGTCCTTTGAGCCGCTGGACGCGTCGGCGGAACGCCGCGACCGAGCGCTCACGCTCCTCGTCCGCGGACAGCGCGGTGACGACGGTGAGGCGGCCGCGCCGCTTTTCTGCGCCGGGACGCGCCGGCTTGGGCGCCGGCGCCGGGCGTGCGACTCCCCCGCGCCGCGTCGTCCGCGGCGCTTCTTCCTCCTCGGGTTCCACTACGTGCGTGCGTGCGAGCGGGCCAAGTTTGGCTTTGGCCTCGTCCTCGCCGAACCGCTTTTTGGCCTCCTGCTCGGCCTTGCGCTTGGTCTCTTCGTCGTGACGCCGGCGCTCCTCTTCCTCGCGCTTGCGCGCCTCCGCCGCCTCGCGCTCGGTTCGCTCGCGAACATCACGTTCGGAGCGCCGGCGTGCCTCCTCCTCGGCGATCTTGCGCTCTTCGGCCTCGCGCACGCGGGCATCGGCGAGCGCATGGGCGCGCGCGCTGCGTTCTTCTTCCGTCAGCGTCCGCAGGACCACGCCGGAGGGCTTCGGCGCGGGAGCCGCGGGCCATGCCGTGGTGGCCGGCGCGGCGGTCGCACCCGCTGCGGCCTTCGCAGTGATGCGGCGGCCAGTCGGCGCCGGCGCGGTTGCGGGAGCCGGCTCGGGCTTGGCCTCACCCGGCCCGACCACACGCCGCTTGACCTTTTCGACCACGACCGGCTTGGTGCGGCCGTGGCTGAAGCTCTGACGCACCACGCCTTGCTCGACGCCCCGCTTGAGGGTCAAGGTCTTGGTCGAAGCGACCTTCAGCGTTTTATCGCCAGGGTTTTTCGTTTCAGTTTCCGTCATTACAGATCCAGTTCAAAGCGGCATTGCCTGATCAGGTCACGCTGACCTGGCCAAGCTTGGCTGTGACTCAACCCCTTGCAGGGGTTACGAATTCCGCCCACCGCCCGCGGGCGGGATACGTAACCCGAGTGAGGGCGCTTCTTTGCCCCAAGGGGCGCTACGCCCCTCAAGCGTTTTGGTCCTCGCTCCGAAAACGCGCAAGGATCCGACAGCGCGCAAGAAACCCGGCGCTCGCGGGGCCGGCGAGCACGGCAGCATGTACCACATTTGACCGGCCCAATGCCAAATCCAATTGCGCCGAGGTAAACATCTCGATCACCGTCGGACCGTCCTTATCCCCGCCCCACCGACGCCGTGCCGCGGCCTCGAGCTTGCGGGTTCCTTCCGGGCTCGCATCGGCCGCATGGATCAGCGCCACCACGGTTTTCGCGCTGAGTGCGGTCTCCACCTTGGTGAAGCCCGCCGCCACGGCGCCCGCCTTGTGCGCGATGGCGAGCGCTTCGAGGGCGGAACGCCCGAGCAGGTGCTCCGTCGCCTCCACGAGGTCGGGCGCGACCCGCACTTCGCGCCGGAAGCCGCGGCCGAACGCCTTGCGTTCGATCGCCGCCGCCACCGCGGCCCGATTGGCCGTGACCCACACCCCGCGGCCGGGCAGCTTGTGCTTCACGTCGGGCACGACCGCGCCATCCGGTCCGATCACGAACCGGATCAGCTCGCCGGTGGGCTTGACCTCGCGCGTCGCGACGCAAAGCCGCACAGGCGAGGTCCGCCGCGGCCCCGCATCGATGTCGTCGTGACCGGCGCGTGCGAGCATATAGTGTCGCCCCTCGCGCCGCTCAACTCTGTGCCTCTGCCGTGGTCTCCTCGGCCGCGTTCTCCTCGGGCGGCGGGGCGAGATCCGCTTCGCTGATCCAGCCGGCCTTGACGCGCGCCTGCATGATCACTGCCTCGGCCTCGTCCCGCGACAGCTCGAAGCCGTCGAGGATGCCGGGCTGGCGCACGTTCTCGCCGTCCTTGCGCTCGGTCCAGCCGATAAGCTCGTCGGTGGCGCAGCCGGCGAGATCCTCGACCGTCTTGATGCCGTTCTCGCCCAAGGCGACCAGCATCTTCGATGTGACGCCAGACACTTCCTTGACGGCATCTTCGACACCGAGCTCGCGTCGTTTTTCGTCGAACTCCGCCTCGATGCGTTCAAGATATTCGCGCGCGCGAGACTGCAGCTCCTGGGCGGTCTCCTCGTCGAATCCTTCAATCGACGCGATCTCCTTCTCCTCGACCAGGGCGAGCTCCTCGACCGAGTTGAAGCCTTCAGAGGCGAGCAACTGGCCGACCACTTCGTCGACGTTCAGCGTCTCCATGAACATGCGCGTGCGGTTTTCGAATTCGGCCTGGCGGCGCTCCGATTCCTCCTGCTCGGTGAGGATGTCGATGTCCCACCCGGTCAGTTGCGAGGCGAGCCGCACGTTCTGGCCGCGGCGGCCGATCGCCAGCGAGAGCTGCTGGTCCGGAACCACGACCTCGATGCGCTCGCGGTCCTCATCGAGCACCACCTTGGCGACCTCGGCCGGCGCCAAGGCGTTGACCACGAAGGTCGCGATGTCGGGCGACCATGGGATGATGTCGATCTTCTCGCCCTGCAATTCGTTGACCACCGCTTGCACGCGCGAGCCACGCATGCCGACGCAGGCACCGACCGGATCGACTGAGGAATCGCGCGAGATCACGGCGATCTTGGCGCGCGAGCCGGGGTCGCGGGCGACCGCTTTCACCTCGACGATCCCGTCATAGATTTCCGGAACCTCCTGCGCGAACAGCTTCGCCATGAACTGCGGGTGCGTGCGCGACAGGAAGATTTGCGGCCCGCGCGCCTCGCGGCGCACGTCATAGATATAGGCGCGGATACGATCGCCGTTGCGGAACGTCTCGCGCGGCAGCAGTTCGTCGCGGCGCACGATCGCCTCGCCGCGGCCGAGATCGACGACGACGTTGCCGTATTCGACCCGCTTGACGATGCCGTTGACGATATCGTGGATGCGCTCCTTGTACTCCTCGTACTGGCGGTCGCGCTCGGCCTCGCGCACCTTCTGCACGATGACCTGCTTGGCCGATTGCGCCGCGATGCGCCCGTATTCGAGCGGCGGAAGCGTATCGGCGATCGTATCCCCGATCTGCGCCGCCGGATTGCGCCGGCGCGCATCCTCGAGCTTGATCTGACTCGCTGGGTTTTCCACGCTCTCGACCACGAGCAGGTGGCGCGAGAGCCGCAGCTCCCCGGTCTTGGCGTTGATCTCGGCATGGACGTCGGTCTCGCTGCCGTAGCGCGAGCGCGCCGCTTTCGCGATGGCGTCTTCCATCGCGGTGATGACGATGCCGCGGTCGATGGCCTTTTCGCGCGCCACCGCGTCGGCGATCTGCAACAGTTCCAGCCGGTTTGCACTGACGGCAGGCATTCAAGTCTCCTTGTGCTTTCATGTCGCGCGCCGCTCATCGGCACGCGAGAATTCCTCAAGATGGCGGTCCCGAACCGCCGCTGTCCGGGCGCGCTGCTCCGCCCGCCTTGCCGCGCTTGAGCGACTCGGCCACCAGCGCGTCCGTGAGCACCAGCCTGGCTTCCGCCATATCCTCGATCGCCAGCAGAACGTCGGCTGCTTCACCCGTCGGGAGATCGTCGCGGCGGATGCGCGCGCTGTCGCCCTCGACGCCGAGCAGCACGCCACGGAAGCGCTTTCGGCCGTCGATCGGCACGGCCATTTCGACCTTGACCACATGGCCGGCAAAGCGATCGAAATCGGAACGGCGGACCAACGGACGATCGATGCCGGGCGAAGAGACTTCCAGCCGATAAGCCCGGCTGATCGGGTCCTCCACGTCGAGCACCGGCGATAGCGCGCGGGATATGATCTCGCAATCGTCGATCGTCATCGTACCGTCCGGCCGCTCGGCCATGATCTGGACCGTGCAGCCGGCAAATCCCGACACCCGGACCCGCACCAAGCGATAGCCGAGGCTCTCGAGCAACGGTTCGGCGATGGTCGCGACGCGTGCCGCAACCCCGTGTTCGGCGACGAGTCGCCGCTCTGCCTTGACCGCCGTGTCGGCCGAGTCGTCCATGCGTCCTGGATCCCGCCAGGGTAACAAAAAAGAGCGGGTCCCGGGCGGGGCCCACTCTCGATAGCCGTCCGGATACAATCCGAGCGTTATGAGATGTCCATACGGACACCGCAAATATAGCGATTTTCCCAAGCGACGCAAGGGGAGATGCAGCGCGTTTGAGAGGCGGTGCGCGGGCTCAATTCGGCTGTCCCATTCGCCCGGTATGGCTAATCGATCGTTAACGACTTGGCCGTAAAGCTTGGTCCAGCATTGAGTCGCAATCATCTTGCGGATCACGGCATGCTGGCAGCTCAAGCCCCCCTGATTCCCGAGCTCGAAGAAGCCCTCCGGCGGATCTCCGCCGACAAGCACGGCGACACCGTGCGGCGCGTCACCGACTTTTTCGTGGCCGGCGCCGCCCGGTTCGGTGAACTGCACGTCTGCCTGTTCGATCGCATTCTCGGGCGCCTCATTGCCGCACTGGAAAGTCCGGCGCTGGTCGAGCTTGCCCGCGCGCTCGCCCCGCTCTCCAATGCGCCCCCCGACGTCATCCGCCGCCTCGCCCGCGATGACGCCATCGCGGTCGCCGGTCCCGTGCTGGCGCGTTCAAGCTGTCTCGACGAGCTGGACCTGATCGAGATCGCGCGCACGAAAAGCCAGGCGCACCTGTTCGCCATTTCCGGCCGCGCTGCGGTCAGCGAGGCGGTGAGCGATGTGCTGGTCGATCGCGGCGATCGCGACGTGGCGCGGAACATCGCGATGAATCACCGGGCGCGGTTTTCGCAAACCGGCATCGCCAAGCTGGCAGAGCGCGCCGCGAACGACGCCGTCCTGGCGGAAAAGCTCGGTAAACGCCAGGATCTGCCCGCACAGGTGCTGCGCGCGGTTCTTCTCAGTGTGCCGCTGGAGATCCGGCAGCGCGTGCTGGCATTCACCGCGCCGGAGATGCGGACACGGATCGACGATGGAACGATCAACGTTCCGCACGACATCGACGAAGCGGCCGCGGACGCCGACGCCTGGCGCATTGTGCACGCGCTCAAACGAGAGGGCCGCCTCGACGAGGCGCAGGTGCTCGAATTCGCGCGAAGCGGACGCAACAAGGAACTGCTTGCGGCCTTGGCCCTGATCTGTGACGTGTCCGTCGACGTGGTGCGCGGGCTCATCACCAGCGACCAGCCGGACGCCGCGCTGATTCTGTGCCAGGCGGCGGCTTTCAGTTGGCCGACCGCGCGGGCGGTCCTGGCGGCCGGCAGCCACACGGCTCTGTCCGCGGCCCTGGATAAGGCAGAAGCCGAGTTCGACCGCCTGTCACCGTCGACGGCGGGACGGATCGTCGGATTCTGGAGCGCCTGCCACGGCGAGCTGCGCGCGGCGAGCTGAATTCTTCGCAGCATTACCTGCGCCGGAACGTCAGGTAACAAGGAGCCCTGCCCTCGCGCAGCGCCTTTGCTTCATAGCGCGTGCCGGCAAAATCCGGCCACGGTTTCCGCCAGTCGTCGGCACGTGCCGCCATCCAGGCGAAGTCCGGGCAACGGATCAGCCGTTGCAGCGTCCAGGCGGTGTAATCGGCCCAGTCGCTGGCAAAGCGGAATTCGCCGCCTGGCTCCAGCACGCGGGCGAGCGCCGCCACGGTCGCGTCCTGGACGAAGCGCCGTTTCCAATGGCGCCGCTTGGGCCAGGGGTCCGGGTAGATGAGCTCCACCCGCTTGAGCGAGCTTGCCGGCAGCCATGCCAGCAGCATCGTCGCGTCACCATGGTGAAGCCGGATGTTCTTAAGCTCGAGCTCGGCGATCGCCGAGAGCGCCTTCGCCATCCCGTTGACGAACGGCTCGCAGCCGATGAAGCCAACCTGAGAATGCGTCTGCGCCTGGGCAATGAGGTGCTCAGCCCCGCCGAAGCCGATCTCGAGCCGCACGCCTTCGACGCGGAATGGGAACAGCGTAGCGAGCTGCGCCGGCGCGGGCGTGGTCAGATCGAGCGCGAGGCGCGGCAACAACGAGCCGAGCAGCCCGGCTTGCCGGCCCCTCAGCCGATGCCCTTTGCGCCGCCCATAGAAAGACCCCGTGCCCGAGCGATGCTCGTCTCCCGCTTGGCTGTGCTTCTCATCCGCCGCCATGCGTCATGCGGAACGGCCGCCGCGGGAATTTGGAGCATTTTTAGGAAAAGTGGACACCGGTTTTCCGTAGAAAATGCGACCAGCATCGAAGCTGGGGCGCATTCAAATCCCAAGCAGCTTCCACCATTTCCGAATGCGCTCTAGCTCACAGCACCTTTTAGGGCGCTGACGAGATCGGTGTTTTCCCACGAGAAGCCGCCGTCCTTTTCCGGCGCGCGCCCGAAATGTCCATAGGCGGCGGTCCGGCGGTAGATCGGGCGGTTCAGTTTCAACGTCCGCCGGATATTGGTCGGCCGCAAGGGGAAGAGCTGGGGAAGGACCTTCTCGAGCTTGTTCTCCTCGACCTTTCCGGTTCCATGGGTGTCGACCAGGAGCGACATGGGATCGGCCACTCCGATCGCATACGCGATCTGGATGGTGCAGCGCTCAGCCAAGCCCGCGGCGACCACGTTCTTGGCGAGGTAGCGCGCCGCATAGGCGGCCGAACGGTCGACCTTGGTGGGATCTTTGCCCGAGAAGGCACCACCGCCGTGCGGCGCGTAACCGCCATAGGTATCGACGATGATCTTGCGGCCGGTGAGCCCGCAATCGCCGTCCGGGCCGCCGACGACGAAATTGCCGGTCGGGTTGACGAGGAAATCGGAGGGCTTCTTTGGCATCCACCCGTCCGGCAGTGCAGAGGCGATCGTGTCGGCGATCATCTCCTTCACCATGCCCGGCGTGTATTTCTTGCCGTTGCGGGTCTCGGCATTGTGCTGCGTGGAGATCACGACCTTGGTGCACCCGACCGGCTTGCCGTCGACATACTTGACCGTGACCTGGCTTTTGGCATCCGGTTGCAGGTCGAACAGCTGTCCCGAGCGGCGTTTTTCCGACAGCACTTTCAGGATACGGTGGGCAAAGTAGATCGGGGCCGGCATGAACGAGCCCTTCTCGTAGACTTCGCTCTCGGTGCAGGCGAAGCCGAACATCATGCCCTGATCGCCCGCGCCCTCCTGTTCGCCGTCCTTCTTCTTCTTGGCATCAACGCCCATGGCGATGTCGGGCGATTGCCCGTGCAGCAACACCTCGACATCGGCGCCGTAATAGGAAAAGCCTTCCTGCTGATAGCCGATGTTCTTCACCACATCGCGCGCGATCCCGGCGATCATCTCGCGATTCGCGACGGCCTTGCCGCCGTGCTTCTGAAACAGGGGCGCCTGGCCGCGGCCCTCGCCGGCAATGACGATCTTGTTGGTGGTGCACAGCGTCTCGCACCCGAGCCGCGTATTGACCTTGCTGTCGTCGGAGATGCCGAGCTTCACGTCGTTTTCGAGGAACGCGTCGAGAATGGCGTCCGAAATCTGGTCGCACAGCTTGTCGGGGTGGCCCTCTGAGACGGATTCGCTCGTGAACAGGTAATTCGTGTGCGCCACCGCGGGAAACTCCTCGTGCAAGGGAAAGTCAGGTCTTCACGCCTGCTCGTTTCTTGCAGCGTCCCGGAGCCGGGTCAAGGTGTGGGCGCACAATGGGCGGATCCGGGCAGGCCGCCGGCACGGCGGCCCACGCTCGAGGTCAAGAAAGCCTGTCTTCCTCGCCGACGATCGCCTCGACGAGATCGACGATGCGCCGGCGCACCTTCGGCTCCTTGATCCGCATGAACGCCTTCGTCAGCGCAAGACCTTCGGACGAAGCGAGAAAATCCGACACATAGGCCGGCGAAGGCGCTTCGCCCATGCCGAGTGGGCGTCCGCTGGCGGGTGCGCCTTCGAAGAAGAAGGCGACCGGGACCTGGAGAATGTGGGAGATCTGCTGCAGCCGGCTTGCGCCGATCCGGTTGGTGCCTTTCTCGTATTTCTGCACCTGCTGAAAGGTCAAATCCAGCGCGTCGCCAAGCTTCTCCTGGCTCATGCCGAGCATCATCCGACGCATGCGTACCCGGCTCCCGACGTGCTTGTCGATCGGGTTGGGCGCTTTCTTGACCACACTCATCATACTCATCTCCACACGCTCCCATCCGTTGCGATCAGTGCCGCTTTATGCCGCAATCTTCGTATTCGGGACTGTGCATTCAATGCGTAGTCTGCCGGAGTTCGCTCGTTCATCTTAACGTCCCGATAGCTCGATTCCCGGAAGGCAGACGCGGGGATTGTGACGCTTTTTTACAGCGAATTGGTGCGGTCGGTACCGCCGGTTATATCATACCAGCCCTGCGGTCGCGAGGTTTCCAACCCATCCGGCGGCGCAGCACGAGGACGGCGGCGCCTGCGAGCATCAGGGCCGCAAGGCTGTCGCCGATGCGGACGAACAGCGTGGGCGGGATGCGGCGCGGCAACGACGCGTCGAACACGCCTTCGGTGGCGAGCGGCAAGTGATTGATGACCCGCCCGACCGGATCGACCACCGCTGAAATCCCAGTATTTGCGGCCCTGACCAGGGGCAGGCCTTCTTCGATGGCGCGCACGCGCGCCTGCTGAAAGTGCTGATAGGGGCCGGTGCTATTGCCGAACCATCCGTCGTTGGTGAGGTTGATGAGCCAGCCGGGCCGGTCGCCTGCGCGCGGCACGGCTTCTCCGGAAAAAATGATTTCATAGCAGATGAGCGGCACTGCAGCAGGCGCGCCCGGCATTGCGAGCGGGCGCCGGCGCTCGCCGGCTAAGAAGCCGCCCTGAACCTTGGTGAGCTGCATCAGGCCGAAACTCTCGAGCAGACCTTGGAACGGCAGATACTCGCCGAACGGCACGAGATGCAGCTTGTCATAGGTGCCGAGAATCGAGCCGTCGTGATCGATCACGTAGATCGAATTGTAGCCCTGCACGATTTGCGCCCCCGGAGTCGTCTCTTCGGGGCGCACTCCGCCGGTGACCAGCACGGTTCCCTGCGGCAACAGCGCCGCGATCTGCGCCAGCGCTTCCGGCTCGCGGGCGATGAAGAACGGAAACGCCGACTCCGGCCATATCAGGTGCGTGACGTCGCGGATGCCGGTGGTGCCGGGGCCGGTGGCGCGGTCGGAGAGCGTGAGATAGCGACTCATCACCTGCTGCTTGGCGCCGTAGTTGAACTTCTCGTCCTGCGGCAGATTGGGCTGCATGATGCGCAGCCGCACGCCGGCCACGAAGCTGGTCGGTGTCTGGTTCAGCCGGACGAGGCCATACGTCGCGCAAGCTGCCAGAACGAGGGCCGCGCATAATGGCGGCAACCACGGACGACGTGTGTAGATGCGTTCGTCTACGAGCACGGCGGGGGTTGCGAAGATCGCAACGGCCATGAACGTCAAGCCCCAAATCCCCACCAAGGCGGCGCTTTGCGCCAGCACCAGGGGGCCGGTCAGAGCATAGCCATAGGCATTCCAGGGGAAGCCGGTCAGGACGTGCCCGCGCAGCCATTCGACGACGGTCAGCGCCACCGCAAGCGCCAGCACCCGGCTCGGGCCGCGTGTCCACATGGCGCGTGCGAACGCGAGTCCAGCCGCGGTGAACAGGGCGAGGCCCGCCGGCAGACCGGCCACCGCGAACGGCAGCAGCCAGCCGAACGTCTTTGCATCCACCAGAAAGGCATGGCCGACCCAATAGAGGCCGGCGAGGAAATAGCCGAAGCCGAACCACCAGCCGGCGCCGGCTGCCGACATGACGCCGCCCAAACGTCCCGCCGCCGATCCGTCGATGAGCCAGACGAGGACCGGAAACGTCAGGAACATCACCGGCCAGAGATTGAACGGCGCCAGCGCCAGCGTTGACATCGCGCCTGCCGCCGCCGCAATGGCGGCGCGCCGCCATCCCCAGGCCAGCATGACGCGATGGGCAAGTTGCGTGAGCGAAAGCGCAACCGCGGACCTTCGCTTCATCTCCCCCCTTGGTTCGCCGGGAAGAGCCGAGGGGGTGTAGGAGCTGTCAATCCTAATGGGGCCCTCCGGGCGCGCTTGTTTCGCCGACGGTCGCGTCAAGACTTGCGTGGACGCCGTCTGCGCTGGGCGGAAGCGGTGTGGCAGGCTCGGGCCGCGGGGTGCGGCGCTTGCCCTCGCTCGTGCCCGCGGACGTTTTGGCGCGATAGATGCGGAGCTTCTTCACACGGCGAGGATCGGCGTCGAACACTTCGATCTCGAAATCTCCCGGGCCGGGCACGAGCTCGCCGCGCACCGGCACGCGGCCGATCTTCATGAACAAATAGCCGCCCAGCGTATCCACCTCCTCGGCCGCATCGCCGATGTCGAATTCGGCGCCCAGTGTGGCCGTGACATCTTCAAGGCTGGTGCGGGCGTCGGCCAGGAACGAGCCGTCAGGCTGACGGACCACCGATGGCGCGTCGTCCTCGTCATGCTCGTCCTCGATCTCGCCGACGACCTGCTCCACGATGTCTTCGATCGAGGCGAGGCCGTCCGTTCCGCCGTATTCGTCGATGACCAGCGCGAGATGAATGCGCGTCGCCTGCATCTTGGCGAACAGATCGATCACCGGCATCGATGGCGGTACGAACAGGACCTCGCGCACGATCTTGGTCGATGACAGGCCGACGGAGAGATCGACGGCCCTGAGATCGAGATTCGCCGGCAACGGCTTCTTGCGGCCTGCATTCGCCTCCGGCTTCACGGCGGCGCGGGCGGCCATGTAGGCGATGAGGTCGCGGATATGCACCATGCCGACCGGGTCATCGAGCGTGTCGTTGTAGACGGCGAGGCGCGAGTGACCGGCGCTTTCGAATACCTTGATCAGTTCGCCGAGAGAAATGTCCTGCGGCACGGCCACGATGTCGGCGCGTGGCACCATCACGTCTTCGACCCGGCGCTCGCGCAGCTCGAGAATATTCTTGAGCATCGTGCGCTCTTCCGGCGAGAAGCCGGTGTCGGCGGGGGTGCCGTTCTCCAGGACGACTTCCAGATCCTGGCGGATGGAACCAGCCTTCCAGCCGAATAAATTACGGAGGACCCGCGTGAAAAACCCCTCGGCGCTGTCACGACCGGGTTCTGCTCCGGCGGCGACCGGCACGGGAAGATTCGATCGGCCGGAGTCGGCGCTGCTTTGGCTGGGACTTGGTGCGTCGGTGTCAGGCATCGTGCTTGCGATCAGGCCTCGTGGGCGCGCGTCTGATAGGGATCGGGCACGTCGAGGCGGGCCAGAATCTTGGTTTCGAGACGTTCCATCTCGTCGGCATCCGCGTCCGATTCGTCATCGTACCCCAACAGGTGCAAAAAACCATGCACGGCAAGATGGGCGAGATGATGGGCGAACGGCTTGCCCGCGGCCGCCGCTTCGGCTGCGGTCGTCTCATAGGCGATGATGATGTCCCCGAGGAGGGCGGGCGCGGAGCTGCCTGACCTCGTCCGGCCCGGTCGCGTGGACCGGAGTTGCGGTGCCGGAAACGACAGCACATTGGTCGGCCTATCGATTCCACGCCAGTCTCGATTGAGCCTGCGGATGGCCGCGTCGTCGGCGAGCACGACGCTGACTTCGCCGCTGGCGGCCGGCAGCGCGCGGGTCGATGCCGCTGCCGTGATGACGGCGTCGCGCACGGTCGCCTGCGCCTCCGGCTGCGCGTTCCACAGCTCGGATTCCACAACGATCTCGATTTGTGCCGCCACGCTATCGGCCACGAAATCACTCCCCGGCGGCAGAAATACGTGCCGCGCTTGCCTTGTCATAGGCTTCCACGATGCGCGTCACGAGTTCGTGACGGACGACGTCCTGGGCGGTGAACACGACCTGAGCGATGCCTTCCACATCGGCCAGAAGCCGCAGCGCCTCGTGCAGGCCGGACATCTGGCCGGGCGGCAGATCGACCTGGCTCGGATCGCCGGTCACGATCATGCGGCTGTTCTCTCCCAACCGGGTCAGGAACATCTTCATCTGCATCGACGTGGTGTTCTGCGCCTCGTCGAGGATGACCGCGGCATTGGCGAGGGTGCGACCGCGCATGAACGCCAAGGGGGCGATTTCGATCTCGCCGGTCTGCAGCGCGCGCTCGACGATGCGCGCCTCCATCAGGTCGAACAGCGCATCATAGATCGGTCGCAAATAGGGATCGACCTTCTCGCGCATGTCGCCGGGGAGGAAGCCGAGACGCTCTCCCGCCTCCACGGCCGGGCGCGACAGAACGATGCGATCCACTTCCTTGCGTTCGAACAAGGCGATGGCATGCGCCACCGCAAGCCAGGTCTTGCCGGTCCCGGCCGGGCCGGTGCCGAACACCAGCGGGTAGCGCTTGAGCGCGCGAATATAGGCGTCTTGGCCGGCGGTGCGCGCGCGCACCGGACGCTTGCGCAAGTTGATTTCCTCAAAGCTCGGCCGCGCCGACGATTCGAAGTCGAACAGCGATCCTTGCGCGATCGCATGGCGGACCGCGCCTTCGACGTCGCCGGCGACCAGATCGTTGCCGCGCTTGAGCTGCTCGTAGAGTGTTTCCAGCACGCGCCGAGCTTGCTCCACCGCCTCGCGATTGCCTTCGATCGTCACATGGTTGCCGCGCGAATCCGCCACGACACCGAGCCGGCGTTCAATCAGCGCGAGATTTTGTCCGTATTGACCGAACAGCGTGGACGCCAGTCGGTTGTCGTCGAAGGCGAGCACGGTCTGGGTGACGCCCGCGCCGGCCTCGGAGCCGGGAACGAGAGAATCGTCGGATCCGAGCGTCCGCATCAGGCTCCTGCAATGATCGTGCGATCACCCTCCCCTGAACCGGGAGAGTCGGACCGGCGCGCCCGCTCCGCGAACGCGGCGATGACCATGTCAGGGCGCGCGCTCATGCGTTCTGGCTCACGGCTTTCATGGGGCTGGGACGAGGCGACCGAGCCGCCGCTCGAGCCAGCAAGCGCGCCGAACAGGCTGTTGGTGCCGACCTCCGTGATCGTCACCGAAACGATTTCGCCGATCAGCGAGGCCGGCGCCATGACCTGGACTGGCTGGAGATAGGGCGAGCGGCCGACCAGCTGGCCGGCTCGCGTGCCGGGCTTTTCCAGAAGCACATCTAAGGTCCTGCCCTGACAGGCGGCATTGAAGGCGGCGTGATGACGATCGATCGCCCTCTGCAGCCGCTGCAGCCGCTCCGCTTTGACGTCGTCCGGCACCTGCTCCATGCTAGCCGCCGGGGTGCCGGGGCGTGGCGAATACTTGAACGAGAACGCGCCGGCATAGCCGACCGCCTCGATCACGGCGAGCGTCGCGCGGAAATCGTCCTCCGTCTCGCCGGGAAATCCGACGATGAAATCCGACGACAGCGCGAGGTCAGGACGCGCCTCGCGCATGCGCGCGATCAGACGCAGATAGTGGCCGGTGGTGTGGCGGCGATTCATGGCGTCCAGGATGCGGTCGGAACCCGACTGCAGCGGCAGATGCAGATATGGCATGAGGCTGGGGAGGTCGCGATGCGCCGCGATCAGGCCGTCGTCCATGTCGCGCGGATGGCTGGTCGTGTAGCGCAGGCGCGCGATGCCATCGATCATGGCAACCCGATGCAGCAGCTGTCCCAGCGTCCACGGGCGCCCATCGGGTCCTTCGCCATGATAGGCATTGACGTTCTGGCCGATCAGCGTGACCTCGCGCACGCCCGCATCAGCCAACCGCTCAATCTCCGCAACGATCTTTTGCACCGGCCGCGACAGCTCGGCGCCGCGCGTGTAGGGGACGACACAGAAGGTGCAGAACTTGTCGCAGCCTTCCTGCACGGTGACGAAAGCCGAGACGCCGCGCGCGCGTGTCTTCTCGCGGCTTGGGGCTTTGAGGAAATCGAACTTGTCCTCGACCGGAAACTCGGTGTTGACGACGCGCTCGCTGGCCGCGCGTTCCACCAGGCTGGGAAGGCGGTGATAGCTCTGGGGGCCGACCACCAGGTCGACCGCGGGTGCGCGGCGGATGATCTCCTCACCTTCCGCCTGCGCCACGCAACCGGCGACCGCGACCACCACTTTCCGGCCCTCGCGGGCCGCCTGCTCCTTCAGCTTGCGAATGCGGCCGAGCTCGGAATAGACCTTTTCCACCGCCTTTTCCCGGATATGGCAGGTGTTGAGGATGACCAGATCGGCCTCCTCCGGCGCGCCGGTCTCGACAAATCCCTCAGGCGCCAGCGTATCCGCCATACGATGGGAATCGTAGACGTTCATCTGGCAGCCGAACGACTTGACGTGGAGCTTGCGGTATCCGCTCATGCCAGTGCCGGTCGTGATCCGGCCGATTCACCAGGGGCTTCAATCGTTTGACGAAGCTTCGCAGCGGCCCCGAGGGCGCGTGGAGGCATGCCTCCTCATATAGGGTTTGCGGCGGAAAAGGAATGGGGGCGCCGCTCGATCCTCGGCGTTTTCAAGCCGCCATCGACGCGTCAAGCGCGTTCCCGGGAACGTCTCAACTGAGGAACTGCAAGTGGAGGGATCAGGCAGCCTCTTCATGGGCCGCGCTCTGGTCGATGCGGCCGTCCTGCGCCCGCATCACGTGAATTGTTCGGCAGGTCGGACAGTGCAGCCTGACCGGCAGGGACCGGACACGTTCAAGACTGGCGAGATCGGTTTGAATGCCGCTTCGAATGGCTTGTCCTGTGCTCGGACATTGGAACACCAACGGCCCCATCGCCTGCTCTCCCTTTTTTGTCGCAGCCTGTTGGCCGGCGCGCTCACCGCATACGCCAAGGTACGTAAATCGTCGGTTACCTTCTAAGGGAAAAATGGCGGCATTAGGTGATCAGTCGCGCGCCACGTTGGAGGGTCAGATAGCTCCATAGCCACGTGAACGCGACGACGAAACGATTTCTCACGCCAATAAGGAAATAGATGTGCGCCACGCTCCAAAACAGCCAGCCGACAAATCCCGTCAGGCAGATGCGACCGAGCTTCACGACGGCGGCCTTCCGTCCGATCGTCGCCAACTCTCCGTAATGACGATACGCAAAAGGCGGCGGCTCGGGCTTGCCGCGCACGCGGGCATCGATCAGCCTGCCGACGTACTGCCCCATCTGCTTTGCGGCGGGTGCAATTCCCGGCACCGGATGCTCGTCCTTGTCGAGAACCAGGGCCGTGTCGCCGATCGCAAAGATGTCGGGTGCGCCGTCAATGGATAGATTCGGTAGCACTTTGACGCGCCCGCTGCGGTCGCGCTCCGCATCGACCCAGCTCGCCGCCGAAGAGGCGATCACGCCCGCCGCCCAGATGCTGGTGCATGCCTCGATCCGCTCGTTGCCCAGCTGCACGCCGTTTTCATCGCAGCCGGTGACGCGCGCCGACGTCAGGACTTCCACGCCCATCTGCTCCAGGGTGGATTGGGCATAGCGCGCTAGGCGCTCCGGAAACGATGGTAACAGACGCGGTCCGGCCTCGAGCAGCACGATGCGCGAGGTCTTCGGATCGATGCGGCGGAAATCCGACCTGAGCGCGTGGCGCGCCACCTCGGCGATGGCACCAGCCATCTCCACGCCCGTAGGTCCGCCGCCGACGATCGCGAACGTCATCAGACGCCGGCGCTCATCCTCGCTTTCGGCCAGCTCCGCGCGCTCGAATGCAAGCAAAATGCGGCGGCGGATGCGCCTCGCATCCTCGATATGCTTCAGTCCGGGTGCGAACTTCGCCCATTCGTCATGGCCGAAATAGTAGTGCGTGGCGCCGGTCGCGAGCACCAGATAGTCGTACGGCACCGGCAGGGAAACCGTTCGCACGATGCGGTCTGCTTGATCGACGGCGATGACCCGCGCCAGCATCACGCGCGCATTGTCCTGCCGCCGCAGCATGGACCGGATCGGCCATGCGATGTCGGCCGGCGAAAGGGCCGCAGTCGCGACCTGATACAGCAGCGGCTGAAAGCAGTGATGGTTCTTCTCGTCGATGATGACGACTTCGACCGGGCTTCGCGCCAGCGCCCTGGCGGCCTCCATGCCGCCGAATCCGGCTCCGACGATGACCACGCGCGGAACGCGTCCGTCGTGAGGCGGCTCTCGCCGATCAGCTTTTAGCGCGGGTGCCAGGTTCATCGCAGCCGTTTTCATTTGACGGGGAACATGCGCCGTTCCGGTATTCGGACCGATTTGAGACTGATATGGAGACGACCGCGTGGTTGAGCCAGGGCACAGAAATTTGCGAGCGCTGCCCGTCAGATGCGTGTTGAAGAATGCCGGAGTCGGAGATGCAACGGAAGATCGCACTTGAAGAGCATTTTGCCATAGCGGAGACGTTGAACGACTCGCGCGGATATCTGCCCGACGAGACGTGGGCGGAGTTGCGCTCCCGGGTGCTCGACATCCACGAGCGCCGCCTGCGCGAGATGGACGAGCACGGTCTCGACATGATGATTCTCTCGCTCAATGCCCCGGCCATCCAGGCCATCTCCGATACGGCGCGCGCCAATGACATCGCCCGCAGGGCCAACGACTATCTGGCCGAACAGGTGCGTAAGCGGCCCGATCGTTTCCAGGGGCTCGCCGCGCTGCCCATGCAGGATGCGGAGCTCGCCGCGCAGGAGCTTGAGCGTTGCATCGTCGAGCTCGGGTTTCGTGGCGCCTTGGTCAACGGGTTTTCGCAAGTTGCGGAGACGATCGTCTACTACGACTTGCCGCAATACCGGCCGTTCTGGCAGGTCGTGGAGAAACTCGATGTTCCGTTCTATCTGCATCCCCGCAACCCGCTCACCAGCCATGCGCAAATCTATGAGGGACATTCCTGGCTCCTGGGCCCCGCCTGGGCCTTCGGGCAAGAGACGGCGGTGCATGCCCTGAGATTGATGGGCTCCGGGTTGTTCGATGCATATCCGCGCCTCAAGATCGTTCTCGGCCATCTCGGAGAGAACCTGCCTTATGCCATCTGGCGCGTCGATCACTGCAACGGATGGGTAAAGGGGCGACATGCCTATCCGGCACGAAAAAAGATCGCGGACTATTTCTACGCGAATTTCTATGTCACCACGTCGGGCAACTTCCACACCCAGACGCTGCTCGCTGCAATGATGGAATTGGGCGCGGATCGGGTCCTGTTCTCGGTCGATTGGCCGTTCGAAAACGTCAGTCACGCGGCCGAGTGGTTCGACAACGCCCCGATCAGCGAGGCGGACCGGCTCAAGATCGGCCGCAGCAATGCGCTCCAACTGTTCAAGCTCGCCGGACCGTGAAGCGCGGGCAAGACGCGCGACCGACGTCGCGGGTTTATTTCATTGCGCGCCCTCCGGCCCCTTTCCAGCGATGTTGCGTCCGTTTTACAATCCACTGCGAAATACGATTAAAGCGGGCTGGTTGGGGTCAATTCACCTGAAAATTCAGGTCCAAGCTCGCATGGAGAGCTGAATGTCGGCTCGTGGCCTTGCCGCCGCTGCCGCATTGTTTCTGCTTCTCACCGGCTCGGCTTCGGCCGCCGTCGAGATTCAGTTTTGGCACGCAATGCAGGGAGAACGCGGCCGCCAGCTTGAAAAGCTCGCCGGCGGCTTCAACGACAGCCAGTCCGAATACCAGATCGTTCCCGTCTACAAAGGGTCCTATACCGACACCATTGCCGCCGCGATCGTGGCGCTGCGCACGCGCCAGCAGCCGCCGATCGTTCAGGTAGTCGAGGTGGCGACAGCCACCATGATGGCCGCCAAAGGCGCGGTCTATCCCGTCTACCAGCTGATGCAGGATCAGGGGGAAGATTTTGACCCTTCCGCCTATCTCCCGGCGATCACCAGCTATTACGCTGATCTCAGCGGAAACATGCTGTCGTTTCCATTCAACAGCTCGACGCCAATTCTCTATTACAACAAGGACCAGTTCCGCGCCGCGGGCGTCGATCCCGACAAGCCGCCGAAGACCTGGCCCGAACTGGAAGCCGTGGCGCGCCGGCTGGTCGATGCGGGGGTGCGCTGCGGATTTTCCACCGAATGGCCGTCCTGGGTTCATATCGAGAACTTCTCGGCCTACCACAACCTGCCGCTCGCCACCCAGATCAACGGCTTTGGCGGGCTCGATGCCGAGCTCACGATCAACAACGCGGCGCTCGTCAGACACATCGCCGCGCTCGCCGAGTGGCAGAAAACGAAAATCTTCGAGTATGGCGGCCGGACCAATCGGGCTGAATCGAAATTCCACGGCAGCGAGTGCAGCATCTATCTGGGCTCGTCCGGGACCCGCACCAATATTCTCGCCCATGCCAAGTTCGACGTCGGCTATGCGCTGATGCCGTACTGGCCGGACGTGCCGGGGGCGCCGCAGAACTCGATCATCGGCGGCGCAACCCTGTGGGTGCTCAAGGGGCGCTCGGACGCGGAGTACAAGGGCGCTGCCAAGTTCTTCGCCTACCTGTCGCGGCCGGGGTTGCAGGCGTGGTGGCACCAAAATACCGGCTATGTGCCGATCACCCGCAAGGCCTACGACCTCTCGCGCGCGCAGGGCTTCTATGACCGCAATCCTGGCACCGACATCGCGGTCGAGCAACTGACGCTCAATCCGCCGACCGAGAACTCGCGCGGGCTCCGCCTGGGGTCCTTCCTGCTGATCCGCGATGTCATCGAGGACGAGCTGGAGCAAGCCTTTTCCGGTCGTAAATCGGCCAAGTCGGCACTCGATTCCGCGGTCAAGCGCGGCAACGAGCTGCTGCGGCAGTTCGAGCGCGCCAACCAGTGAGAATCGTGCGGAAGATCGGCCGTTCTTGAAGCCTTAACCACCATTCCCCATATTGAGACCAGCCGGACCAGCGGTGCCGTTGGCAAAACAGCGGAGCCGCCGAACGGCCGGGGCGCCGGAAGGGCCCCGTCAAAGTCGCTTCACGAGAGGGCTTTGAATGTCCCGAGTACCGTCGCTTTCAAGTCCATTCCTCCTCGGTTTTGGCGAGATCGAGCGTGCGCTGGATCGCGTCACCAAGGCCGCCGACGGATATCCGCCCTATAACATCGAGCGCCTCGCGCCCGATCAGGACAATCCGGAGCGGCTGCGCATCACGCTGGCGGTTGCCGGCTTCAGCCGCGAGCAGCTCGACATCACCGTGGAGGAGAACCAGCTGGTCATCCGTGGCAAGCAGCAGGATGACAAGTCCCGTCAGTATCTGCACCGCGGGATTGCTTCGCGTCAGTTCCAGCGCACGTTCGTGCTGGCCGACGGAATGGATGTTCTGGGGGCGGATCTGAAGAATGGGCTGTTGTCGATCGATCTCGCACGACCGGAGCCGCCGCGCACGGTCAGGACGATCAGCATCAGCGATCGCGAGTGACGGATCACAACAGGACTCGACCGATCAGTCGATCAAACATGAAGGAGTCGAGGGCCATGACTCACACTGCCCCGCGTATCTCTCCCGAAGCGCTCGCCGTTCTCGGCGACGGCAAGATCGCCTACGTGAAGGCGATCCGTTCCGAGGACGTGCAGGCCATGTTTCCGCAGGCGCCGGAGCTTCAGCCCGGCATGCAGCTTTTCGCGCTGCATGCGGCCGACGGCACCCCGATCATGCTCACCGACAGCCGTGAAGCGGCCGTCGCGAATGCCTGGAGCCAGGAGCTCGAGACGGTGAGCGTGCATTGACGGCGGCGTTCAAGCTGCCGAGAGGCCACGATCGGTGCGAGTTTCTGCCGCACTCCACCAGCGTGAGTAACTTCAATCCACCGCACTAAGCTTCGAGATGCCAGCGCTGCAGCATGCGCTGCGCAGCGGCTTGCTTGAGCTGGTCGAATGGGATGCCGGATGTCTCGCCGTCTGGTCGTTTATCAGTAATTTTACTTAGAGGCGTACCCGGCCCCTCTCAGCCGGCGGCGTGCTCGAGCATCAGCACCGCGTAGATCGCCTCCGCGTCGCGCGATTGGCGCAGCTTCCTCGCCACGTCCGGATCGCGCAGCAACCGCGCCACGCGCGCGAGCGCCTTCAGATGATCGGCGCCTGCGGTCTCCGGGGCCAGAAGGACGAAGATCAGGTCGACCGGAAGCCCATCGAGTGTCTCAAATTCCACCGGCCGGTCCAGCCGTGCGAACAGGCCGAAGAGCTTATTGAGGTTCGGCAGCTTGCCGTGCGGAATGGCGATGCCGTTGCCGACCCCCGTCGACCCGAGCTTTTCCCGCTGCATCAGCACGTCGAAAATGGCGCGTTCGCCTTGCCCGGTGAGCTGGGCCGCCTTGGCCGCGAGCTCCTGGATGGCCTGCTTTTTGCTGTTGACCTTGAGCGCCGGAATGATCGCGTTGGCCGCGACGAGATTGGTGAGCAGCATGGACTAGGGGTCCGGATTTCGGGAGGCGCGCCGCCGCTGGCGTGAAAGGCGGCGGACCATAGGGAGGGTCGGATGCATCGTCAATGGTGCCGGCACCATCTGCTAGCCAGCACTCAACGGCGGAGGATCGATCCAGCCGATATGACCGTCGGCGCGCCGGTACACCAGGTTCAGTCTGCCATGCCCGGCATGACGGAACACCACGACTTGCGCGCCCGTCATGTCCAGCTCCATGACTGCCTCGCTGACGGACAGTTGCTTCAAGGCGGTGGTCGACTCGGCGATGATAATCGGATTGAACTCGTCGGGTTCCTCGCCGCTCTCGTGCTCGGGCGCGGCGATGACATAGCTCGGCGCCTGCACGGCGGGCGCGATGGCGGCGGATACGCCGTCGGTACGCGCGACCGGGCGGCCTTTGAGCCGGCGGTGATAGCGGCGCAGGCGCTTTTCGATGCGGATGGCCGCCTGATCGGCGCTCGCATAAGCGTCCGCCGCCAAGCCTTCGGCCTGCAGCGTGATGCCGGAATCGAGGTGGACCGCGCACTCGGTGCGAAACCCGAAGCCCTCCTTTCCGACCGTGACGTGCCCGGAATATCCGCCGTCGAAATATTTTCCCATCGCCTCGGCGATGCGGGCATTGACGCGCGCGCGCAACGCTTCGCCGATATCGATGTTCTTCCCCGAGATACGAAAAGGCACGACCGTTCCCCGTTCTCGGCAAGCCCTGTTTCTGTTCGACTCGTGGGCCGCCCGAATTGTCGGGCCGAACCGATCAGATTTCAATAGACGGCGGCGTCTTGACGCCGGCCAAGCACGTGATTGCTTGCCGCAACTGCCCTAGGAGCTTCAAATCGGCGGCATTAGCCGGCCGCGCTCTGCGCCGACAGCTTTTCCCGCCGCCGCTGCACGGACGATGGGATGCGCATGGCCTCGCGGTACTTTGCGACCGTGCGGCGGGCGATATCGACGCCCGACTGGCGCAGCTTTTCCACGAGCGTGTCGTCGGACAGCACATCCGCCGGATTCTCGGCCTCGATGAGCTGCCTGATCCGATGGCGCACCGCTTCCGCCGAATGCGCTTCCCCGCCGTTCGCCGCGGCGATCGCCGATGTGAAGAAGTACTTGAGCTCGAAGATGCCACGGTTGGTGGCCATGTACTTGTTCGCGGTGACGCGCGAGACCGTGGATTCATGCATCGAGATCGCGTCGGCGACGGTGCGCAGATTGAGCGGCCGCAGGTGGGTCACGCCATGCGACAAGAAGCCATCCTGCTGGCGCACGATCTCGGTTGCGACCTTGAGGATGGTGCGGGCGCGCTGGTCGAGCGCACGAACCAGCCACGTCGCAGTCTGCAGGCAGTCGGCGAGATAGGACTTCTCGCTGTCCTTCTTCGTGGTCCTGGAAACCTGGGAATAGTAGCTCTGGTTTATCAGGACCTTGGGAAGGGTGTCGGAGTTGAGCTCGACCAGCCAGGCGCCGTCCGGACCCGGTCGCACGAACACGTCGGGCACGATCGGCTGCACCATGGTCGACCCGAAGGCGTGGCCGGGCTTGGGATTGAGCTGGCGTATCTCGGCGATCATGTCCGCCAAGTCTTCATCGTCCACCCGGCAGACTTTTTTCAATCCCGCGAAATCGCGCTTGGCGACCATCTCCAGATGCGCGACCAGCGCCTGCATGGCCGGATCGAAACGGTCGCGCTCCCTGAGTTGGATCGCGAGGCATTCGATGAGATTTCGCGCGCACACGCCGGGCGGATCGAAATCCTGCAGCAGAGCGAGCACGGCCTCGACCTCGGCCAGGGGCGCGCCGAGCTTCTCGGCAACCGCCGCGATGTCGCCGGTGAGGTAACCGGCTTCGTCGACAAGGTCGATGAGGTGCTGTCCGATTATGCGGCGGACTGGATCGCTCACCGCCAGCATGAGTTGCTCGGCGAGATGATCGGCGAGCGTCGTCTCTGCTGGCACGAAGGCTTCAAGGTTATAGTCGCCGTCCCGCCCGCCCGCGCCGACCGTGCTCCACTCGGAATAGCCGACCGGCTCCGCCGGGGCGGGCCGCGGCGAGACCTCGCCATCGTCGGGAAATACATTCTCGAGATCGGTGTCGAGCCGCTGTTCGATGGCGGTGCGGCTGGTCTCGAGGGCCTGATCGTACCACTCGACGGCGGCGCCGTCGGCGCTCGTTTCCGCCTCCGGGGATGCGCCCTGCTCGGCAGGTGCATCACCGTCGCCTTCGGGCTTGCGGTCGAGCAGCGGGTTGCGCTCGAGCTCCTCTTCGACATAGGCGGCGAGATCCAGGCTCGAAAGCTGCAGCAGTTTGATCGCCTGCATGAGCTGCGGCGTCATGACGAGCGCTTGGCTCTGCCGCATCTCGAGTTTTTGGGTGAGCGCCATCGACTCGCCTGAACTGGTCCGTTTCTTGCTTATCCGGTTCTGGCGCCGGTGTATACCAGTTCGTTGCGGCCGTCACTAACAGCCTTTATGGACCGTCAAAGGCGGAATTCTTCCCCAAGGTAGAGGCGTCGCACCTCCGGGTCATTGACGATATCGGCGGTGTTGCCTTCCATCAGCACCTCGCCCGAGTAAATGATATAGGCACGGTCGGTCAGACCGAGCGTTTCCCGCACGTTGTGATCGGTGATCAGCACCCCGATACCGCGTTGCGTGAGGTGCCGCACCAGCGCCTGGATGTCCCCGACGGCGATCGGATCGATGCCGGCGAACGGCTCGTCGAGCAGCATATAGGCCGGCCTCGTCGCCAAGGCCCGGGCGATTTCCACCCGCCGCCGCTCCCCGCCCGAGAGCGCGATGGAACGCGTCTTCCGCAAGTGGGTGATGTTGAATTCGTCGAGCAACGCGTCGAGCTCGGCTTCGCGTTTGCGGCGGTCGGGCTCGACCCGTTCGAGCACCGCACGGATATTCTTCTCGACGCTCAGGCCGCGGAAGATCGAGGCCTCCTGCGGCAGATAGCCGATCCCGAGGCGGCCGTGCTGGTACATGGGCAGGCCGGTGATATCGTGCCCGTCGAGCTCGATGCGGCCGCGGTCCGGTTTCACCAGCCCAGTGATCATATAGAAGACGGTGGTCTTGCCGGCGCCGTTGGGGCCGAGCAGGCCGACGGCCTCGCCGCGCCGAAGATAGAGGCTCACCCCTTTCACGACCTTGCGGCCGGCGAAGCTCTTCTCGACGCCTCTGACGGCGAGATAGCGGTCCTGCTGCTGCGTGTGGGCCCAGTGCGGCTCGCGCTCCGGCTCGACCGTTTCGTGAGATGTCGCATCGGCGTCATCCTGCTCCGGGACATCCCACTGCGGTCGACGTGCAGTGCGTGGCGTCTCGACATTCGCGTCGTCACGGGCATCATCGGCGGGCTCGCCCCGGCGATGATAACGCGCGCTCGCCTGGTCGCGCGAGATGCCGGCTAGGTCCGCATCGTCGTATCGCTCGCCCGGCTCGTCCCAATCCCGCCCAGGCTGCCAGGCTTGCGCGGCGACTGTTCGCTCCTCATGGCCGTAGGGCTCAACATCCGCAGGGTCCGAGCGCAGCCGGAAATCCGGTGAGGGTGGCGACCGGACTTCGTAGTCCTCGGGATACCGCTTGGCTCCACGGCTTTGCGGCGCCCGTGCCGGCGCGCGCTTCCATCCGAGCAGCGAGAAAAAATTCAGGTACCCGTTCGTGCGCCGCGCACGGGCAGGTGCATGGACCCATCGCTCGGCGGCGCGACGGCGGAACAGGGAAAGCACATTCAGCACGACAATCAATTCAGCCTCAGGGGCTGCCCGGACGATGATTTGGCCGATGGTTTCGACGTTTCCTTGCCGCGGCCCGGTTCCGGTCTGGCATCCCTGCCTTCAGCCGGCGTCTCCGCCGCCTTGCCGTCCTCGGCCTTGTCGCCCGGCTTGTCGCCGGTCTTGGGCCGGCTGTTCGGCAAAAACAGGCCACCCACCCTGCCCCCGACGCGCCACAGGCCGCTGGTGAGATCGATCGTGAGACGCTCGCCCTTGATGACCTGTGGCCCCTGGGTGCTGACGACGTCGCCGATCAGCGTCACCGTGTTGGTGGGCATGTCGAAGATGCCGGTGTCGCCGGTCGCGGTCTGGTCCTTCTGGGCAACCACCACGCCGCCTTTCGCTTCGAGCCGGCGGACCTGCTGGTCGGACGGGCCGGCGGCATCGCCGTCCTGGTCGTAGTAGACGTCGAGCGTCTTGGATTTCATCGTGGCTTCGCCTTGGGCCACGAGCACGTTTCCGGCGAAGATCGCCTTCTTCTCCTTATCGCGCACTTCGAGCATGTTTGCCGTGATCTGCACCGGCTTGTCGCGGTTGACGGAAAATCCCTGAAGCGCCATGGGCGACCCGGATGAGGATTGCGCTCCCTTGGCGTCGCCGGTCTTGGCATCGCCGGTCTTGGCATCACCGGTCTTGGCGTCGCCCGTCTTGGCATCACCTGCCTTCTGGTTCTTGGGGAACATCACGCCGCTGACCTTGCCCTCGACCTGGGTCACGCCGCTGGTGAGATCGGCCGTGAGGCGTTCGCCCTTGATGACTTGTGGACCTTGCGTGATCACGACGTTGCCGATCAACGTCACGGTATTGGCGCGCGTGTCGAAGATGCCGGTATCGCCCGTGGCGGTCTGATCCTTCTGCGTGACCACCACGCCGCCTTTGGCCTCGATCCGGCGGATCTGCTGTTGGTCGGCTGGCCCTGACGGTCCCTTCTTGCCAGCGGTGGAATCGCCGTCCTGCTCGTAGAACACGTCGAGCGTATTGCTCTTGACCGTGGTGTCGCCCTGCGTCATGTGAACGTTACCCAGGAACGTCGCCTTCTTGTCCTTGTCGCGCACCTCGAGGGTGGCCGACCTGATCTGGACGGGCTTGTCGCGGTTGACCGAGAAGCCCTGAAACGCGCCCGGCGGCCGCTGCGCCTTCTTGTCGGCCGGCCCCGACGGGGTCGAGGTCAGGTCAAGGATCACGCCGGCGTCGAAACGCAGCAACGCGCCGCTGTCGACGACGTCCATGCGGTTGCCGACCAGCTTGCCGTTCTTCATCAGGATCTCGACCGGCTTTTCCGAGACCACGTTGCCCTTGCGGACGTCGGCCTTCGCCTCGGTGAGATGACCTTCATATCCTTCCGAAGAGATGAGCACGATGTACTGCGTCAGCGTCAGCAGTTCCGCCTTGGTGTCGTAGACGCCGGCAACCGCGGTCATGTCCACCGTCGCGTTGTTCTGCATCTCGATCTTGGCGCGAATACCGGTGAGCTCGAGCACGGTCGGGTTGGTGACGTCCTGGGCTGCCGCCTCGGCGGTAATGTTGTAGGCGCGATTGTCGCGGGTGTATCCGGTGAGCTTCGGCGCTTCCATGGTGATTTTGGTGCCGGATACGACGAGATTGCCGACGCTGACGGGAAGATTGGGGATTGTCCGCAGCGGATTGAACCAGGTCACCAGCACGATGATGCCGAGCCCGGCGAATGCGGCCGCCGGCACCCCGATGCGCATGGCGCGCACGCGCGCGCTGTGGCGCCGCGCATTGCGGATCAGGCGCGCGAGATCGCGCGGTCCGCTGGCGCGCCAGGCGTGCGTCCCCACGCTGGCCGTATGGGTCGCGATGGTCAGAGCAGTCCCCTTGCCGGCGGCCCGCGCTGGCTGCCGAGCTGCCTCGATGCTATCCGTTTTTTCTCTTTTGCGCGCTGCAAAATTGCGCCGGAATATGGCCGGGGCGCGGCAGTTCGCGCGAAAACTTTCAGGAATGGGCGAATATGTCTTCCGCCCCCCAGCCGGCAAGATCGAGCCGCGCACGATCGGGAAGGAAGCGGAAGCAGGCGGCGGCGAGCTCCCCGCGTCCTTCGCGGGCGATCAAGACGTCGAGCTTCTCCTTGATGGCGTGCAGGTGGATGACATCGGATGCCGCATAGGAGACCTGGGCGTCCGTCAACTTCTCGGCGCCCCAATCAGAGAGCTGCTGCTGCTTGGAGAGATCGACGCCGAGCACGTCGCGCACCAGGTCCTTGAGCCCGTGCTTGTCCGTATAGGTGCGGGTCAGGCGGGAAGCGATTTTGGTGCAATAGACCGGGACCGGCATGATTCCGAACGCCTTGTACAGAGCGGCGAGATCGAACCGGGCGAAATGGAAGATCTTCACGATCGCCGGGTCGGCAAGCAGCCGCTTGAGGTTGGGCGCCTCGCTCCCGCCCGATGGAATCTGCACCACGTCGGCCGAGCCGTCCCCGGGCGAAAGCTGCACCACGCACAGCCGGTCACGGTGATGGTCGAGCCCCATGGTCTCGGTGTCGATCGCCGCCGAATCGCGATACCGGGCGAGGTCGGGCAGGTCGCCGCGGTGCAGGCGGATGGTCATCAAAGCTCTCCGGCGGGAACCGTCATGCTCCTCACCCCATGCTTCGGCGCGGTGAAATGGTGCGGATTGCCGCCATGACTGGTGCCCAGGAGAGGACTCGAACCTCCACGGCTATTAACCACTGGTACCTGAAACCAGCGCGTCTACCAATTCCGCCACCTGGGCCAGCCGGGGACAAATAAGGACCCGGCTCTCTGCTTGTCAACGCATTG
>JBJMSU010000185.1:0-7488 GCA_045801465.1 Xanthobacteraceae bacterium
TATGACGACTTCCGCCAGCAGACGCCTCTGAACATCGAGCCTTCGCGCCCGGGAGCGGAGAACGTCATCGCGCAGTTTCCGGAGGGCGTGAGCCGCAACGTCGACGACTACATGGACACGAGCCTGCTCGAAGAGATCAAAAAGGACGGGTTCTTCGCGCGTCTGGCGCAGAAGTACGGCAGGCTGCAGTGACCCGATTATTGGTCGTCCCCGCGAAGGCGGGAACCCATAATCACCACCACAGAGCTTATCGCAGGCGGCGGTGGTCATAGGTTCCCGCTTGCGCGGGAACGACTGCGTCTAAGCCGTGAGAAACTCGTCCGCCGTGAACAACGAGCGGAACGGCAGGCGCTGCGTCGCGAAATTGTCGCTTGCGCCTTCGAGCCGATCGACAATGGTGAGGACGAGCACCACAATGGCGCCCTCGGCCTGCACGGCGTCGACGGCCTGAAGCGCCGAGCCGCCGGTGGTGGTCACGTCCTCGACGATCACGACGTTCTTGCCGCACAGGGTCTCGCCTTTCGGCAGGCCCTCGACCAGCTTGCGCTCGCCGTGCTCCTTCGCCTTCTTGCGCACGAAGAATGCCCCGATCTCCCGCCCGCGCCGGTGGCTCGCCATGCTCGCTGCGCTGGCGATCGGGATCGCGCCCATGGCCAAGCCACCGACGTAGTCGACCGCCACGCCTTCGAGCACATCGGCGATCATCTCGCCGATATGCGTCGCGCCGGCCGGATGCAGCGTCGTCGGCCGCAAATCAAAATAAAAATCGCTCTCGCGGCCCGACGCGAGCTTGATCTTGCCGCGGCCGAACGAGCGCTGCCGGATGAGCTCCAACAGCTCCGCACGCCGACTCTCCTCGTCCGTTTCACGGCGCATCGGCTGCATGGTGGCCTCTTCGCGCTCTACGAGACTGCGCGCTTATATCGCCGAGGACCGCCAGCCGACAAACCCTCTTGGGGATAATTCGCTCGACGCGATCACGAGCGCGCGCGTTGGGCGAGCGCCACGAGGCGGCCGGTCAGCTCGCTCCCCGGATCGGCGAGCGGATCCACCACGGTGAAGTGGTTGGTGCCGGGCACCTCCAGGCAGGCCGTGGCGACCCCCGCCTTGGCCCAGGCTTCGGCGATGATGCGGTTTTGCCGGCGGAATTCGCCGCTCTCCAGCGCGCCGCACCAAGCCTCGAGGATCAGTCCCGCGGGTGCCGGCCAGAACAAGGGCGATACGGCGCGCGCCTCGGCCGCGCTCAGCCGCAGATCCGCATTCATGGAGACCCCCGTGAGCGGGGTGAGATCGAACAATCCGGAGATCGCGACCGCCGCCGGCACGAGATCGCGCGGCGCGCCGGGCAATACTGCGGGCCAATCGGTCGCCAGCAGGCAGGCAGCGAGGTGTCCGCCCGCCGAGTGGCCGTAGACCAGGATTTTCCGGCCATACCGCCGCCAGAGAAACAGGCAGGCTTGTCGCATCTGGGCGATGATGTCGCCGATCGCGACCTGCGGACACAGGTCGTAGCCGGCGACCGCCACCTTCACGCCGTGGCCGTTCAACCCCTTGGCCAAGTGACTGAACTGGGACGGCGCGAGCGAGCGCCAGTAGCCGCCGTGGATGAACAGCGCCAGCGCTGATGCTTCGCCTGCGGGATCGAACACGTCGATCGTCTGCCGCGGCGTCGCCCCGTAGGCGAGACCAAGTTCGGCGCGGGAGGAGTTGAGGGTCTCGGCGCGATGGGCGGCGGCCTCGCGCTCCCAGCGGGCGAAAATCTGCGGATGCTCGGGAACGCGCGCGCGGTTGTTGTACTCGGCTTCGTAATCGATCGCCATGAAAGCCCCCGGCGCGATGTCGCCCAAGTGGAGCATCGTCGCTCCCGCCGCACAAGGTTGGCGGGCGCCGACCTGTTGATCATGCTTTGTTCTCGGCCAAAAGCGGGCTATGACAGGGGCGGAAAGGCACCTTGATGAAGGTCGACGGCAAGCACACGCGCACCATCTGGGTCGAGCAGGACGGCGGCGTCGGGATCATCGACCAGATGCTGCTGCCGCACCGCTTCGTGACGGCAACGCTGACGAGCGTCGCCGACGTGGCGCACGCCATCCGGACCATGCAGGTGCGCGGCGCCCCGCTGATCGGGGCGGCGGCGGCCTACGGCATCTGCCTGGCTTTGCGCGCCGATGCCTCGGACGAAGGTCTCGAACGCGCCTATCGCGATCTCCTCGCGACCCGACCGACGGCGATCAATCTCAAATGGGCGCTCGACGAGATGGTGGCGAGCGTGCGCAACCGCCTGCGCGACGAACGCGTCGCCGCCGCCTATCGCCGCGCCGCCGAGATCAGCGAGGAGGACATCGCCATCAACCAAGCGATCGGCCGGCACGGGCTTAAGCTGATCGAAACGGCGGCGGCCAAGAAGCCCGGTGAGCCCGTCAACGTGCTCACGCATTGCAATGCCGGCTGGCTCGCCACCGTCGACTGGGGCACCGCGACGGCGCCGATCTATATGGCGCATGACAGCGGCGTGCCGGTCCATGTCTGGGTGGACGAGACGCGGCCGCGCAACCAGGGCGCCGCGCTGACCGCCTGGGAGCTCGGCCATCACGGCGTGCCGCACACGGTGATCCCCGACAATACCGGTGGTCACCTCATGCAGCATGGGTTGGTGGATCTGGCGATCGTCGGCACCGACCGCGTCACCGCGCAGGGCGACGTGTGCAACAAGATCGGCACGTACCTCAAGGCGCTCGCGGCAGCCGACAACGGCGTCCCGTTCTACGTCGCCCTGCCCTCGCCCACGATCGACTTCCATGTGAGCGACGGCATCCGCGAGATCCCGATCGAGCAGCGCGGCGCCGACGAGGTCACCACCATGACGGGCCGCACCGAAGACGGCCGCATCGAGACGGTGCGCATCGTCCCCGACGGCTCCGCGGTCGCCAATTATGGATTCGACGTGACGCCGGCGCGGCTCGTGACCGGCCTCATCACCGAGCGCGGCGTGGTGGCGGCCTCGCGCGCCGCGTTGGCCAAAGCCTTTCCCGCGCGGGCGGCCGGCGCACGGGCGGTCCAGCCCGCGGCCGAGTGAACCGGGGGAGCTCACGTGTCCAGCCTCGACCGCTCAGGCCAGCTTCCGCTCCCCAACACGCTCGCCGTTCTGCCGGATGGCCGGCAGTCGCCGACCGCGCTCGCGGTCGCGCGCGGCACCGGGCGCCTCCTGCATTCGCTCGGTCTTGCCTCCGTAAGCGAGCTCGTGCTGCCGTCCGGCCGCCGCGCCGACATCGTCGCGCTCGACGGCGGCGGCGAGGTGTGGATCATCGAGATCAAGTCGTCGATCGCGGATTTTCGCGCCGATCAGAAGTGGATGGACTATCGCCTCCATTGCGATCGGCTGTTCTTCGCCACCACGGTCGAGGTCCCGTGCGAGATCTTTCCCAAGGATACCGGGCTGATCGTCGCCGACGCCTTCGGCGCCTCCATCGTGTGCGAAGCCCCCGAGCACCGGCTTTCGGCCGCGACCCGCAAGAGCATGATGCTGCGCTTCGCCCATGTGGCGGCGCTGAGATTGCAGGCGCTCGGCGACCCCAGCGGCCCCTGGGCGGACTTCTGAACCAGGGACATCAATGGCTCGGGTGCATGGCTGAGTCCTCGTGCCGGCACGGGACGCAGCCGGCTGGTTCGCTATACTCGATTCAAGAACAACACAGCTCATCGCACGAGCATCACGGAGGTATCCATGAAATCGTGGCTGGTCGGCCTATTGGTGCTGTTGAGCCCGGCGGCTCAGGCACAGCAGCCGGCTGCGCAGCAGCCAACTGCGCAGCAGCCAAGTGTGCAGCAGCCAACTGCGCAGCCGCCAAGCGCACAGCAGTCGGTGCCGGAAATTGCCTACGAGTCCGTTCCCAACCTGCTGAAGCTTCCGCCCGACATGCATCTCGGCGAGGTGGCGGGCGTGGCGGTCAATTCCAAAGGGCACATTTTCGTCTATTCGCGCGGCGGCTCGAGCCAGGGGCCAGCCTTCGGCAACACGGCCTCGCAAATCCTCGAGTTCGATCGTGACGGCGCCTTCGTTCGCGAGATCGGCAAGAATCTCTACGCCTGGGCCTATGCGCATACGATCCGGATCGACAAGAACGACAATATCTGGGCGACCGACAAGGGCTCCGACATGGTCGTCAAGTTCAATCCGGAAGGCCGTGTCGAGATGGTGTTCGGCCGCAAGTCGGAGGCGTCCGATCGCGAGGCCCATCCGCACGAGCGCAACGCCAATCCGCCGCTGCCGCACGTGGACGGGCGCTTCCGGCAGCCGACCGACGTCGCCTGGGACCCGGAGGGCAACATCTACATCAGCGACGGCTACGTGAACTCGCGCATCGCCAAGTACGATCGCAACGGCGAGTGGGTGAAGTCGTGGGGCGAGCGCGGCAAGGGACCGGGCGAATTCAACCTGGTGCACACGATCGCGGCCGATGCCCAAGGCAATATCTACGCCGGCGACCGCAACAACCGCCGCATCCAGGTGTTCGACCGCGACGGCAACTTTCAGCGTGAGATCAAGATCGATGTGCCATTCGACGAGAATGCCAAGCCGGCGATCGGCAACAAGCCCGACTTGAGCACCTATCTGCAGAGCGGCGGCAGCTTCACGCCCGGCGCGCCGTGGGCGATCTGCATCACGCCACCGCCCAATCAGGTGCTGTACAGCTCCGATTCCTACCCGGGCCGCATCTACAAGCTCAGCCTGGACGGCAAGGTTCTCGGCGTGCTCGGCAAGTCGGGCAAGCAGCTCAAGCAGTTCGGCTGGGTGCACGAGATCGCCTGCCCGTCCGAGAACGAGCTCTACGTCGCCGAGATCCTGAACTGGCGGGTGCAGAAGCTCATGCTCAAGCCGGAGCAGCAGCGCGCCGAAATGGCGCGGTAACTACTTCGGCGCGCGCTTGGCGAGGATGCGCTGCAGGGTGCGGCGGTGCATGTTGAGACGTCGTGCCGTCTCCGAGACGTTGCGGCCGCACAGCTCGTAGATGCGCTGAATGTGCTCCCAGCGCACGCGATCGGCGGACATCGGATGGTCGGGGGGCGCGGCCTTCCGGCCGTCCACGGCGAGCAGCGCATTGACCACGTCGTCGGCATCCGCCGGCTTGGCAAGGTAGTCAACGGCGCCGAGCTTCACGGCGTTCACGGCGGTGGCGATGTTGCCATAGCCGGTGAGCACGATCCCGCGCGCATCGGCGCGCCGGCGCTTGAGGGCGGAGATCACGTCGAGGCCATTGCCGTCGCCGAGGCGCATGTCGACGACGACGTAGGCCGGCGGGTTCTGCTCGACCTGGAGCAGACCGTCGGCGACCGTTTCGGCGACGCTCACCTTGAAGCCACGCGTCTCCATCGCCCGCGCCAGCCGCGCGAGAAACAATTTGTCGTCTTCCACGATCAATAGCGAGCGGTCGCCGGCAGGCAATGCGGCGTCGGTCATTGTCGCTTGCTCCTCACCCTGGCTCGCCCCGCTCGAAATCGGATGCAGAAAGCCGCATTGGAGGCTTTTACCATTTCCATTGTAGATTTAGGAACGTTTGCAGGCATCTCAAGAGGCATTGAGGTCGTCCGGGCGGGGCGGCGGCCGTTCGAAATCTGCCCGATTCCAGCGTACGCGGACGACGGCGCCGGTTTCCGGCGGCGAGCGGTTGGCCAGGGCAAGAGTGGCGCCGGAGCGCTCCAACAACGTCTTGGCGATGAAGAATCCCAGTCCAAGGCCGATCGGATCGGTATCGGTGCTGGTCGATTTCACGCCGCGCGTCGTCACATACGGCTCGCCGATGCGATCCATCACCTCCGGCGAAAAGCCGGGACCATCGTCGGCAATGGTGATGGCGACCTGCTTGGCGGTCCAGCGCACCGCGACCTCCACCCGGCCCTTGGCAAAGTCGACCGCGTTCTCCACGAGATTGCCAAGGCCATAGAGGATCCCCGGATTGCGGGTGCCGACCGGCTCGCCTGCCCGGTCCGGCGGCAAAACGACGTCGATCTCGACGCCGAAATTGCGATGCGGCGCGATGACCTCCTCCATCAGCCCCGACACTTTCATGCGGTCGAACGGCTGTCCGGTGTCGGCGGAGAGCTCCGCCAGCTTGGCCAGGATGTCGCGGCAGCGCTGCGTCTGCTCGCGCAACAGCCGCACGTCCTCGGCGTGAGGCGAATCGGACGGGAGCGCGCGCTCGAGCTCCTTCGCCACCACCGCGATGGTGGAGAGCGGCGTCGCCAATTCGTGGGCGGCCGCGGCGGCAAGCCCGTCGAGCTGGGAGAGATGCTGCTCGCGCGCCAGCACCAGCTCGGTTGCCGTGAACGCGTCAGCGAGCAGGCGCGCCTCTTCGGCGATGAGCCAGGCGTAGACGCCGATGAAGCCGATCGCCACCAGGATCGAGATCCACAGTCCCATGATATAGAGCGGCGGGAACACCATCGGTTCGTCGCTCGCCCAGGGCAGCGGATAATGCACGAATACGAGGACGGTCGCACACAACGTGGCAAAAACACCGAGCAGGAGGGTCATGCGCGGCGGCAGCGCCGTCGCCGCGATCAGCACCGGCGCAAGAATCATGAAGGAGAACGGATTTTCCAGGCCGCCGGTGAGAAACAGCAGGACCCCGAGCTGGGCGATGTCGAAGGCCAGCAGCCAGGCGGCGCGGTCGGGCTCGAGCCGCTGGTTGACGCGAAACCGCAGGCGTAGCGCCACGTTGAGCCAGGCCGACATCGCGATCACGGCGGCACAGGCCGCCAGCGGGACGTCGAAATCGAGGACGTAGTTGACCACCAGCACGGCCGCGGTCTGGCCGGCGACCGCGAGCCAACGCAGCCGCGTGAGCGTGTCGAGCCGCACGTTGCGTTGCGGGTGACGCAGCTGGTGAAGGTGCTGAACCGGCATGGGGTCAGTCTAGCATTTGCGCTGGTGCCGCCGATTTGAAGTTCCTGCAGCGCCAGTCGCAAACACGCATAGGAACTTCAAATCGAAAAGCGGCACTGGAACCATAGACTTGCTAGTGCCCCTTTGCTTCCGAAGTTCGTGTCAGAGGGTGCTGCAATGTATCACGAACTTCGGAAGCGGGGCACTAGCTAGTGCTCCGATTCCGAAGTTCGCATCAGTTCGCCGCACACTCGAGTGCGAACTTCGGAATCGCAAGGAGCACTAGGAGTATCGACATTTTCTAGTGCGGCTTAGAATTTGAAGTTCCTACACGAGTTTGCGGCGATCTGTTAGGAACTTCAAATTCGCCGCACTAGAACCACAGACTTGTTCGTGCCTCTTTGCTTCCGAGTTCGTGTCAGAGGGTGCTGCGATGGATCACGAACTTCGGGAGCGGGGCACTAGTCCGCGCGCCTGCGTGATCGGCCATCCGGTGGCGCACTCCCGCTCACCCCTGCTGCATGGCTATTGGCTCAAGACGCTCGGAATTGCCGGCGCGTATGAGCGTGCGGACGTGCCGGAACCTGATTTCGCCAATTTTCTCC
>JBJMSU010000187.1:0-14961 GCA_045801465.1 Xanthobacteraceae bacterium
AAGCCTGCGGAACTTGGCAAAAGCCGGCTTCCGTGGCCGCGGCTCGAAGGAATTGAGTTCGTTCACTCCTGCATCGGTGTCGCTGGCGCAATCGTTACGGCGTCAGCATCCGCTCGGTCGAATGGATGCGCCGCTCGCCGACGAGCGGCTCAGGCACGCCGCGCTGGCGCTTGAGCATCAGTCTGTTGAGCGCGCCCAGATAGGCCTTGGCGGAGGCGACCAGCGTGTCCGGGTCGGCACCCTTTGCCGTCACCGACCGGCCATTCTCCGAGAGGCGCACCGACACCTCGGCCTGCGCATCGGTGCCCTCGGTGACGGCGTGCACCTGGTAGAGCTCGAGCACCGCCTCGTGCGGCACCAGCGCCTTGATGGCGTTGAAGGTGGCGTCGACCGGGCCGTTGCCTTCGCATTCCTCGATCACCTGGCGGCCGTCGATGTCGAGCTTCATGGTGGCGCGCTGCGGCCCGCGCGTGCCGGCGATGACGGTGAGCGAGACGAGCTTGATGCGGTCCTGGGCGGTGGCGATCTCCTCGTCCACCAAGGCCTCGATATCCTCATCGTAGACGTGCTTCTTGCGGTCGGCGAGCGCCTTGAAGCGCACGAAGGCGTCCTCCAGCTGGTTGCCGGCGAGCCGGTAGCCGAGCTCCTCCAGCTTGTGCACAAAGGCGTGGCGGCCGGAGTGCTTGCCCATCACCAGCGAGGTCTGCTTCACCCCGACCTCCTCGGGCTGCATGATCTCGTAGGTCTGCGTGTGCTTGAGCATGCCGTCCTGGTGGATGCCGGATTCGTGGGCGAACGCGTTCCGTCCGACGATGGCCTTGTTGTACTGCACCGGGAACGACGTCACCGCGGAGACGAGCTTCGAGGCGCGCGTGAGCATCGTCGCGTCGATACCGGTCCAGAACGGCAGCACGTCGTTGCGCGTGCGCATCGCCATCACGACCTCTTCCAGCGAGGCATTGCCGGCGCGCTCGCCGATGCCGTTGACGGTGCACTCGATCTGCCGCGCGCCGGCGCGCACCCCGGCGAGCGAGTTCGCCACCGCCATGCCGAGATCGTCATGGCAATGGACCGAGAACCGCGCCTTGTCGGAATTCGGCACGCGCTCGCGCACCATTTTCATCAGAGCGAAATACTCCTCCGGCACGGTGTAGCCCACCGTATCGGGGATGTTGATCGTGGCGGCGCCGGCATTGATCGCCGCCTCCACGCAGCGGCAGAGGAAATCGTGCTCGGTGCGGGTGCCGTCCTCGCAGCTCCACTCCACGTCGTCGGTGTACTTGCGCGCGCGCGTCACCGACGCGATCACCATCTCGTAGACCTTCTGCGGCTCCAGCTGCAGCTTCCACTTCATGTGGACCGGAGAGGTGGAGATAAAGGTGTGGATGCGTCCGCGTTCGGCGGGCTTGATCGCCTCGCCGGCGCGGTCGATGTCGGCTTGGCCGGCGCGCGCGAGGCCGGCCACCACGGCCTTCCTGGTGCGCTTGGCGATCTCGTGCACGGCATGGAAATCGCCTTCCGAGGCGATGGGAAACCCCGCCTCGATGATGTCGACGCCCATCTGGTCGAGGAGCTCGGCGACCTCGAGCTTCTCCTCGTGCGTCATGGTGGCGCCGGGCGATTGCTCGCCGTCGCGTAAGGTGGTGTCGAAGATGACGACGCGGTCCTTCTCGGACGTGTGGTCGGCGGTCATGAAAAGGGTCCTTCTGCTCGACTGCGCCCAGCGGGCGCTGAGGGGTTGCTCGCTTCGTTGACCCCTGAGTGCCCAGGCGCGAACGCCCAGCCGGCCCTCAGGGGCTGATAAGCAGAAGGAGCCCGCCAATCGAACGCGTGCAGTCGAGGGCAGCGGCCAGCGTGGCCGCTCGGGCAGTCGCGCAATGATCCCCGCGCGTCGGCATCCCAAATCCCTCGTTCGGAGCCGTAAGCCTCACGCTGAAGCCTTAACGTGGCGTTAACGGATACGGCCCGCAGCCACTGTTTACGGAATTTACGTCCCGGCGGCAAGATGGCGAACGGCGAATGGAGAAGCTCGCTACTCGCTGCTCGTCCCCGGCTTCTCGGCCAAAAGTGCCTTTCGCACCTTCATCATCTCGCGCAAGGCCGGGCCCTCGATCTTGGGGAATTCGAGACCGAGGCCCTCCATCACGTCCGCCAGGGCCGCCGCCACCATCAGCCGGGCGAACCACTTGTTGTCGGCCGGGATCACGTACCACGGCGCCTCTTCGGTCGAGGTATGCCGGATCATGTCCTCGTAGGCATGCATGTAGCGATCCCACAGCTCGCGCTCGGCGACGTCGCCCATGGAGAATTTCCATCGCTTGGCAGGATCGTCGAGGCGGTCGAGAAACCGGCGCCGCTGTGCCTCCTTGGAGATGTGCAGGAAGAACTTGAGGATCACTGTTCCGTTGCGGCTGAGATAGCGCTCGAACGCGCTGATGTCCGTGAAGCGCTCCTTCCAGATATCGTTGGTGACGAGCTCGGGCGGCAGCTTCGCGCGCCCGAGCAGCTCCGGGTGAACGCGCACCACCAGGACCTCCTCGTAGTAGGATCGGTTGAAGATCCCGATGCGGCCGCGCTCCGGGAGGTTGACCGTCGTTCGCCACATGAAGTCGTGGTCGAGTTCCTGCGCGCTCGGAGCCTTGAAGGCGAAGACCTGCACGCCCTGCGGATTGACGCCCGACATGACGTGCTTGATGGCGCCGTCCTTGCCGCCGGCATCCATGGCCTGGAAGATCGCCAGCACCGCCCAGCGGTCCTGCGCGTAGAGGCGCTCCTGCAGCTCCGCGAGGCGCTTCGCGCCGTCGGCCAGCAGGGCCTTGGCTTCGTCCTTCTCGACATCGAATCCGCCGCAATCGGCGGGATCGACGTCGCCAAGCCGGAATTTTTTCGGCTTGTCCACGCGCAGGTGCTTGACGTTCTTGAACGGTTTCATCGCGGCACTTCACGCCGCAGCCGGCTCAAGAGCAAGTCCGGCTGGTCCGTCATTTCCAGATTTCGTCCAGGAACGTGGTGATGAACGATGGCATCATCGGGTCGTAGTCCGCGGAGCTGCGCACGATGCGGACGTCGGCGAGCTCGGGCGTCGCTTGCTGCGCGAGAAAAGCCAGGATGCGGGTGCGCAATGCGGTTGCGGGCTCGGCCGACTGCAGGATCTTCATCATGCCGATGCGCGGGCCGGCGAATACCGCATGCCAGCCGGATGCCGGCCTGACGTCACCCGCGCCGAGGCCAGTTTCTTCCGTAAGCTCGCGCATTACGCTGCCGTCGAGGTCGACCGCATCGCCGATGACGTCGTCGAGGTCGGGCGTACCGGATGGGAAGTAGATCTTGCCGGCATTGGCGGTATGCGCGCCCATCACGCCGAGCAGGAAGGCGCCGTCGGCGGAGCGCAGCGCCCCTTGGGCGAAGCAGTTGCGCACTAAAGGATCGGGAAAGCCCCAGTCGCGCCAAGCGATCATGCTGGCAAAATCGGTGTCGAAGTAAGCGCCGGTGAACCGGCCATCGACCAGCGCCCACTGGTACAGGAGCATCACCCGCCCGTTCCACAATGCGGGCTGCGCGCGCTTGATCGCAGCGAAATAGGCGTCGATGTCGGCGCGCCGCTCGTCGGAAAACCTCCATGCCCGCGGCGCCAACCGCAGCTCAAGACGCTCGACCGCAACCGCGCGAACATCGTCCATCGACGATGGCCATTGCTTGGCCGGCCGGAAACGTCAAGCCTCAATCGTGCCTTCGCTCACCATCACGGCGCGGCCGCCGACCGAGCCGGCCGCAAGCGCGCCCGCCCGAATCTCGATCGTCAGCGTGATCAGGCTCGGACGACCCATTTCGTAGCCCTGCTCGATCCCAAACTCGTGCTCGCCGTCGCCAAGGCGGCGGGCAACCATTCCGGCCAGCGCGGCCACCGCCGAGCCGGTCGCCGGATCCTCGCGAATGCCCAAGCGGGGTGCAAACATGCGCGCGTGAAATGCGTTGTTTGCCTCGACCGGCTCTCCGCAGAATACGAAGGCGCCGATATCGTTGCCGAACACAGCCTCCCATCGGTCCAGGTTCGGCCGGCTGCGCTGGATAGCGTCGCGACCGCGCACTGGAATGAAGGTGAATTCATTGCCGGCGGACCACTTCGCCGGGACATAGCCGTCGAAGCCGATATCATCGGGTTCGAGCCCGAGCGCCGTCGCGATCAGGCCCGACGCGGCCGCCGCTCCGACCTCCTGTGCCAGTTTCGGAAGGTCGAAGCGCGCAAACCCGCAACCGCTGCCCAGCGGTTCCACTCGGCAGCGCACCGGTCCGATACCCTCCTCCAGCACGATGTCACATGCTTCGGCAGCATCGCGAATTGCGCCGAGCAGGACGGCCGTTCCGACCGTCGGATGGCCGGCAAAGGGGAGTTCGTTTGACGGCGTGAAGATGCGCAGACGCGCGCGATGGCGACTTTCGGCCGGCGGCAACACGAACACCGTTTCGGAGAGGTTGAACTCGCGCGCGATCGCCTGCATGGCCGCGTTGTCGAGCCCTTCGGGCTCGAGCACCACCGCCAGCGGATTGCCGGCAAAGCGCCGGTCGGTAAACACATCGAGCGTGACAAAACGACGGCGCATGCTGGTCTCCTCCGTCTCCCGAGGAGCACCGCGCGGGTATCCCAGGACGTCAGGGCAAAATCAAATCAAAGATGCGAATGGCGGAAACGGCGGACGTTGATCAATGGATCAAAGTTGCTCGGCCTCTCCGTCGTTCCCGCGCAAGCGGGAACCCATGACCACCGATCGTGTATAGAATTTTCGCCTGTGGGCATGGGTCCCCGCCTTCGCGGGGACGACGGGTCACAGCTGCTCGGCTTCGAAGATGCGGCTCGGATTCGTGAGCTCGTCCTGCGCCTCGACCAGCAGGATTTCGCCCGATCCGGCTTCGAGCGTTCGGCTGAGCACGCCGAAGATCGCCGACACCGCCAGCGAGGCGGCTTCCCCGGCGGCGCCGACCCGCAGCAGGTGACCGAAGAACAGCGCCGCGATCGCGTCGCCGGCGCCGTTCACCTGCAATGGCAAATAAGGTGTGCGCACGCGGCAGCGGCCCGCCTCGTCGGAGACGAGAACGTCGACTGCATCCTTCGGTGTCTCGCGCGTGTGCAGGGAGGTGACGAGGACCACGCGCGGGCCGCACGCATGCACGCGATCGACGGCGGCGAGCACGTCCGACAGCGTGGATGTCGGGTGCCCGGAGAGGTGCTCCAATTCGAACTGATTGGGCGTGACGACGTCGGCGCTCGGCACGACGCGCTCGCGCATGAACTCAGGGATCCCGGGGCGCACGAACACGCCGCGGCCGACGTCGCCGATCACCGGATCGCAGCAATATTGGGCGATGGGGTTGTCCTCCTTCACCCGGGCGACGGCCTCGAGGATCGCCTCCCCGATATCCGCCGCGCCCATATAGCCCGACAGCACGCCGTCGCAGGAACCGAGCACGCCGCGCTCGTCGATCCCCTGCACGATCTCGCGGATCATATCGGCGTCGAACATACGCCCGCGCCACTGCCCGTAGCCGGTGTGGTTCGAGAACTGCACGGTATGGATCGGCCACACCTCGATGCCCAATCGCTGCAGCGGGAACACCGCAGCGGCGTTGCCGACATGGCCATAGGCGACGTGCGATTGGATCGACAGGAGGTTCAAGCGTTCATCGCCTTGGACCCTGCGGCAATTTCTTCAGGTCCGGGTTCATGTGGTCCCACGGCTGCGCGCTGGCGGTGAAGATGTCGATCGTTGGGCGGTGCACGGTCGGATCGTCCAGGCTGGCCGCGTGAACGCCAAGAGAATCCGGCAGTCTGGCCGGTTTGACGAACAGCGGGTTGCCGCAATGGGGACAAAAGCCCCGCTCGATGCCATGACCGTTGTCAGCTACGCATGAGTAGTAGCGCGGCTCGCCCGTGATGGTCAGAGCCGAGCGCGGGACGACGACGATGGCGGCATAACCGCTACCGCTTGCCCGCTGGCAATCGCGGCAGTGGCAGTTGAGAAAGAACATCGGATCGGCGCTGCTGCGGTAACGAACAGCGCCGCACGCGCATCCCCCGCTCAGTCCAGCCATGGGATCGGTTTCACATCCCCTTGTTCGCCTGGTCGACGTACTTGTTGGTGTAGGTCTTGCTCAGATCGATATTGGCCTTGGCGATCTCCGGCACCGATTGGCTGAACACGGCGAGCACGGCTTCTGCGCCCTTCGGGTCCATGCGGCCGGTCGTGGAGTACATCGGGATCGTGTTCTTCAGGGCCGCCAGATAGAGCGCCTTGTCGGCCCCCACCATGTCTGAGGGCATCTTCGCCATGATCTCTTCGGGGCTGTGGGAGTGAATCCATTTGAGCGTGGCGAGGATTGCAGTGGTGAGCGCCTGCGTCTCCTTCTCGTGCTTGGCGATCCAGTCGCTGCGCGTGTAGAGCGCGCCGCCCGGGTATTCGCCGCCGAACACGGCGAGCGTGTCGTGCTGGGTCCGCGTGTCGCTCAGGATCTTGATGTCCTTGTACTTGCCTTGCAGCAGCGTCACCGCCGGATCCAGCATCACGGCGGCCTCGACCGTGCCCTGCTCCTGCGCGACCACGGCAGTCGCATCCAGGCCGATGCCGACCACGCCGACCGAATTGGCATCGACGCCGTTCTTGCTCAACAGATATTTGAGGAAGAAGTCGGTGGACGAGCCGGGCGCGCTCACGCCCACCCTCTTGTTGGCAAGGTCCTTGATGGAATTGATCGTGCCCGTGTGCTTGGGCGAGACGACGAGAACCAGGCCCGGATAACGATCGTAGACGACAAATGCCTGCAGCGCCTGGTTCTTGGCGGCGAGGTTCACGCAGTGATCATAGTAACCGGACACGATGTCGGCGCTGCCGCCGAGAACGGCCGTCAAGGCCTGCGATCCGCCTTTGAAATTGACGAGCTCGACCTCGACGCCGGCCTTCTGGTACTCGCCCAACTGCTGCGCCAGCACGGTCGGCAGGTAGCACAGGCAGCCGGCGCCACCGACCGCGATCGTCACCTTGGCGACCGCCAGGCCGCACATCAGCATCAAGGCGCTCAACGCAACCAAGAGCCGCCGGATCAACATTCCCGTCATCGCGTTCTCCCTGTCGTTCATGAGGTCAGAGGCTCGACGTTTTCAGTCGAAGCCTGTTGCGTTCTCCTATAGAGCAGCGCGACGAGGTCTGCAAAGCCGGCCTTGGAGCAAGATCGAGCGCTGCAATTGGGGCTGCAGCCGCAGGTGCGATCTGCAATAATCCCGCTCGCGAAACAGCGACGATTGGTTATCCGGAGGGGATCATGAGAAGCGTGCTGTCGGTTGCATCGGCGGCCGTCATTGCGGTGTTGTGGGCGGCGCCGCTCCCGGCACAGGAAGTGACGCTGCGGGCCGTATCGGCGTTCGCCGAAGGGACTCAATTCTCGAAGAATTTCGAGCGCTTCGTCGAGAAGGTGAACCAGGAGGGCAAAGGCGTCGTCCAGATCAATTATATCGGCGGTCCCCGCGCCGTGCCGCCGTTCGAGGTCGGCAATGCGGTGCGCAGCCGCGTGGTCGATATCGCCAACGTGACGGGCGCGTTCTACAGCAACCTCATCCCGGAATCCGATGCCTTCAAGCTCATCGGCAAGCCGATGATCGAACAGCGCAAAAATGGAACGTGGGACTATCTCAACCAGCTGCACAATCAGAAGCTCAACGCGTGGTACCTGGCGCGCCAGTTCCACAATGTGCCGTTCCATATCTATCTCAACAAGAAGATCGACAAGCTCGACTTCACGGGTCTCAAGATCCGCGTGACGCCGGTCTATCGCGACATCGTGCAGGCGCTGGGCGGAACGCCCATCAACACCGCCCCGGGCGAGGTCTATACCGCGCTCGAGCGCGGCGTTGTCGATGGCTACGGCTGGCCGGTCGCCGGCATCTTCGACCTCGGCTGGGACAAGGTCACGAAGTACCGGCTGGAGCCCCCGTTCTATAGCGTCGAAGTCAACGTACTGGTCAATCTCGATGCCTGGAAGGGACTGACCGATGCGCAGCGCAAGGTGCTCAGCGAAGCTGCCCTGTGGCTGGAGGCGCTCGATTCAGAAAACGTCGCCGGCAACAAGGCCGAGGTCGAGCGCCAGAGCAAGGCGGGCATCGAGGCGATCGATTTCGGACCGGCGGAATCGGCCAAGTTCGTCGCCCGCGCCAACGACGTCGCCTGGGACACCGTGATCAAGCGCAACCCGGACGTCGGCACCAAGCTGCGCCAGCTCGCGGGAAATTGAGGGCATTCATTTCGCAGACGGATGCTTGCCCCCTCGTCATCACCGGGCGAGCGATCGCAACAGCGATCGCGAGGGTTGTCCCGGTGATCCCGCTTATGTTGGCAATGCCGTGCCCACCTAAGCGAGATTGCCGGGACAAGCCCGGCAATGACCACTGAACCGATCATCCGAACCGTAAACAATCCAAAATGAACAAGCTCTCCGCCGCGTTCGGTCGCCTGTTGGATGCCATGGCGCTGCTCGCCGCCTTGACGCTGCTCGCCATGGTGGTCCTGGTCACGGCCGACATCGTGCTGCGCAATGTCGCGCGCGGCGGCTTCGTGTGGGCGAACGAAATCTCCGAGTACTCGCTCTACCTCATCACGCTGTTCACCGCACCCTGGCTGTTGCGGCGCGGACAGCACATCCGCCTCGATCTCGTTCTCGTGATGCTGCCGGACAGGATCGCCTGGCTGCTGGACGCGGCGAGCGACATCGTCGGCTTGGCGGTCAGCCTCATCCTCGTCCGCTACGGCTTTATGATGGCCTATGACAGCTGGCGCATCGGCTCGATCACCATCAAGAACCTGATCTTTCCCGAATGGTGGCTGCTGGCGCCACTGCCGGCGTGCTTCCTCCTGCTGGCGATCGAATTCCTGTTCCGCTTTCTCCGCCTGCTGCACCAGCGGACGCGCCGCGCCGAAGCAACCTCGGTCGGCTGAGGCGGACGATGGACTGGACGCAAGCGAGCCTCATCCTGTTCGGCGGCCTGATCGCCGTGATGGGCTTGGGCGTCCCTGTCGCTTTCGCGTTTCTCGCCATCAATGTCATCGGCGCCGCGATTTTTCTCGGCGGCGAGCCCGGCCTCGCCCAGCTCGCGCGCAATTCCGTGCAGTCGATCACCAGCTTTGCGCTCACGCCGATCCCGTTCTTCGTGCTCATGGGCGAAGTGTTGTTTCACAGCGGCGTCGCGCTCAAGGCGATCGACGCGTTCGCGCTGTTGATCCGCCGCGTGCCGGGCCGGCTCTCGGTCATCGCCATCGTGGCTGGCACGGTGTTTTCCGCGATTTCCGGCTCGACCATCGCCACCACCGCCCTGCTCGGCACCCTGATGCTGCCGACCATGCTGGCGCGCGGCTACCACCCGCGCATGGCGATGGGGCCGATCATGGGCATCGGCGGGGTCGACATGCTGATCCCGCCGTCCGCGCTCACGGTCTTGCTCGGAAGCCTCGCCGGGATCTCCATTGCCGGCCTGCTGATCGGCGGCATCGTGCCGGGCCTGATGCTCAGCGCAATGTTCATCGCCTATATCGTCTTGCGGGCGCTCATGCACCCGCAGCTTGCCCCGAGCGACCCCGTGGACGGCGAGCCTGCACCGGCGCAACGCTGGCGCCCGTTCCTGCTGCATGTCTTGCCGCTGATCTTGATCTTCGCCCTGGTGGTCGGCGCGATGGCGGCCGGATGGGCGACGCCGACGGAAGCGGCCGCCCTGGGCGCGGCCGGCACGATGCTGGCAGCCGCGGCCTACCGGCGCCTCGACGTCACCAACCTGATGCAGGCGCTGTACGGAACCGTGGCGGTGTCCGGCACGATCCTGTTCATCATCATCGGGGCGACGACGTTCTCGCAGGTGTTGAGCTTTTCCGGCGCGGTCAACGGGCTCGTGGGTCTCATCGCCGGACAGGGCCTCTCCATGATGACCATCCTGATCGGCATGCTGCTGATCCTCTTGTTCCTCGGCTGCTTCGTCGACCAGGTCAGCATGATGCTCATCACGCTGCCGTTCTTCATGCCGCTGGTGCAGCGGCTCGGTATCGATCCGGTCTGGTTCGGCGTCCTGTTCCTCATCTGCATGCAGCTCGGCCTGCTCACGCCGCCGTTCGGCCTGTTGCTGTTCACCATGAAGGGAGTGGCGCCGCCGTCGATCGCGATGCGGGAGGTCTACGCGGCGGCGATGCCGTATGTCGGCTTCGGCCTTGTCGTCCTCGTCCTTATCTTGTTGTTCCCGGCGATCGCCACCTGGCTGCCGGCGCTGATGAGCCGCTGAAGTCCTTTTAGTGGCGCATGTTCTTGTCGGCGAACCGGTGCCCACCCCGGATCAAGTCCGGGGCAGGCTTTCGCCGGAACATGCGGCTCACGTCCGCGTGTCGGCGGCGACCGGCCGCCACACCAGGAGACGCCGCTCGACCATCGTGACCACCGTGTCGATGACGATCACGAAGGCCGCCAGCACGAACATGCCGGCGAACACGCCGGCCACGTCGAACATGCCTTCGGCTTGCTGGATGAGATAGCCGAGGCCGGCGGCGGACCCGAGATACTCGCCGACGACCGCGCCCACGACGGCGAACCCGACCGAAGTATGCAGGGAAGAGAACATCCACGACAGCGCCGAAGGCCAGTAGACGTGGCGCATGAGCTGGCGCTCGCTCATCCCGAGCATGCGCGCGTTGGCCAGGATGGTCGGGCTCACCTCCTTCACACCCTGATAGACGTTGAAGAACACGATGAAGAACACGAGCGTGATGCCCAAGGCGACCTTCGACCAGATGCCCAAGCCCAGCCACAGGGCGAAGATCGGCGCCAGCACGACCCGCGGCAGCGCATTGATCATCTTCACATAGGGGTCGAACACGGCGGCGATCAGCGGCTGGCGCGCGAACCAGAAGCCGACCAGCACCCCGCCGATCGATCCGATGACGAAGGCAAGCACCGCCTCGATCAAGGTGATCCACAGATGCCGCCAGATCGTGCCTTCGCCGAACCATTTGACGATGCGGGCGGCGACGTCGGTCGGGTTCGAGAAGAAAAACGGCGGCAACAAGGTCACCCCGAAGATCGGAATCGTGGTGCAGACGTGCCAGATCGCAATCGCCACCACGGCGACCAGGACCTGCAGCATCAGCAGCGTGGCGCGCGACATAAGCTCAGCCTCCCCCGGTCTGGGCGTAGCCCTTGAGCACCTCGTCCCTGAGCTTCGCCCAGATCTCGCGGTGCAGCTCGTGGAAGGCGCGATCGAGCTTCACTTCGGCGATGTCGCGCGGCCGCGCCAGCGGCACCCGCCATTCACCCATGATGTGGGCGGCCGGCCCTGCCGACATGATGACGACGCGGTCGGACAGCGCGATCGCCTCTTCCAGGTCATGCGTGATGAACAGCACCGCCTTGCGATCGGCGCTCCACAGATCCAGCAAGAGGTTGCCCATGATCTGCCGCGTCTGGGCGTCGAGCGGTCCGAACGGCTCGTCCATGAGCAGAATTTTGGGGTCGCGGATCAGCACCTGGGCGAGGCCCACGCGCTTTCTTTGCCCGCCGGAAAGCATGTGCGGATAACGGTCGGCAAACCCGGCGAGCCCGACGCGCTTGAGCCAAGCCTCGGCGCGCGTCTTGGCTTCCTTCTTGCCGACGCCGACGATGTCGAGCCCGATCGCCACGTTGTCGAGCGCCGTCTTCCATGGGAACAGGGCCTCGGCTTGGAACAGATAACCGGCCGCACGATTGAGGCCCTGCAATGGGCGGCCGAGAACCGCGATGCTGCCGGAGCTCGGCGCGATCAACCCCGCGGCCACGTTGAGGAGCGTCGTCTTGCCGCAACCGGTCGGTCCGACGATGGAGACGAATTCGCCATCGGCAACATCGAGCGAGGCGCCCTCCACCGCCGTGTAGGTCGATTTGTCCGCGAGCCGGAAGGCGATCGTTGCGTCGCGCAGGGCGACAATAGGCTCGGCGCCACGCCGGTGCGCGCGCATCGTCGAAGCTGCCGTGTCGCGCATGCTTCCCTCTCCGCGCCGGCATGATGGCCTGCCCGGATAACAAAAAAGCCAGAGCGTGTCCCCTTGGAAATCTTGTCGCGGGTTCTAGTGCCGTTGCCGCAAGCTCGTTGAGGAACTTCAGGTCGAAAGCGGCACTAGAACCATACGCTCCTAGTGCCCCTTTGCTCCCGAAGTTCGTGTCAGAGGGAGCTGCCATGTATCACGAACTTCGGAAGCGGGGCACTAGCTAGCCCTTGATCAGCCCGGCGTCGATCAGCAGGCGGTTGAAACGCCGGGCCTCGGCGCCCCCGGCGCAGCGATAGAACAGGCCCTTGCAGCGCTCGAGGATGCGCTTCTGCTCGGCGAACGAAGGGTCGAGCGGCAAGCCGGCCGCCTCCAGGACCACCAGCGGGAGATAAGGCGCATCGAGCTTGTCGATCGCCAGCGCCAGGTCGGCGGGACGGAAGTTCACCGCATCGAGCGCATAGTAGGTGGTGAAATAGCTCGGGTCGAAGGCCGCGATCCGCCGTCCGAGCGCGGCGCTGTCGAGTCCGGGCTCGATGATGTGCTTGGCAAACATCGGCTGGTGATCGCCGAACCTGACGATGAGGAAGCTCTCGCCGGGAAACTCGCGCGCCAGCCGGGCGCGGAATTGCGCATAATCCTCGGCGCTCAGCGCCTGGCGGCGCAGATATTCATCGACCTCGGCGCCGTTTCCGGGATCGCGCCAGCCGGGCAGCCGGTCCGGTTCGAACCGGTAGCTCCACGGGAAATGATTGGCCATGGTGTAGACCAGCACGAACAGCGGCCCGCTCGCGCGCTCGCGCGCGATCAGTCCCGCGGCCGCGTCGAAATAGAAGCGGTCGGCCTGGACCTCGGCGCTTCCGAGATCCTTGGCATCGAGGAAACGGTCGATGCCGATGGCCGTCTGGAAGCTGCGCGCGCCGAGAAACGCCCCCATCCACGGATAAAGGCTGAAGGTCTTATAGCCGCACCGGTGCAGGGCGCGCGGCAAGCCGCGCTCCACCCGCCCGGCCGCCACCCGCGTCACGAACTCGGCGAAGCGTCCGTAGGAGCGCGCCGACAACCCGGACAGCACGTTGTATTCGGTGTACCACGTCGGTCCGCCTGCGCCCTCCACCACGAACGAGCGCATGGCACCATCGAACGACAGGAACTGACGGCGGTAGTCCGGCGGCACTTTCACTCCCGGCACGGTGCTCGCGTCGAAGCCCGATTCATCGAGGATCATGACGATGTGCGGCGGCTTCTCCTGTGGCCGGCACTCCGCCGCGGCGCCCACGCTCAGGCGCTCCGTCACCGCGGCGTCGGCATCGAAGACGCCGCGGACCATCAGTTCGGTCGCGGCGGTCGCTCCCGACATGGCGAACTTGGACACGTAGTTCTCGTCCCAGAACTCCTCTTCGCGATCATGCGACACCGCAAACGAGAGAGCCGTGAGGACGGCGAGACAGGTGAAGCCGCCGAGCGCTGCCGTGCGGAAACGGACGCGGAGGGGATCGAACCACCAGAGCAGGCCGAAGATCGGCAGCGCCAGGAGCGCCGCGGCGGCGACGGTCCAGCCGAGCCCGGGAAACACCATCATCAGAAAGGCGAACGTCTCGTGGTCGATGATCATGACGTCGATGAAGTTCACCGTCATGAACAGCACGTCGTGCTTGAACCGCGACAGCAGGACCAGCACGGTGAACAGCGTCAGCGACAGGGCGGCTGCCGCCGCTGGGCGGCGCAGCAGGGCGAGCCAGAAGCAATTGAGCAAGCCCCAGGCCAGCAGGAAGGCCGCCTTGCCGACCCCGGTGCGCTCGGACCACACCATCAGTCCCAATGCCGCCAGGTGAATGGCAGCGGTCAGGGCAAAGCGGGCGGCGAGGTGGCGGTCAGCGGCCGAGGCGGCATTGAGACGCCGCGAGAGATACGTACGAACGGACGGCATGGAACCAGACGACCGCGCCCGGCAGGAGCCCCTCCTGCCCGACGGGAGACGCGGGACTGTCATCAAACGGTAACAAAACCGTCGTGGCAAGCGCCGTGTTGCGCCTTGCCGGCCCGCAGAGCCGCGGTAAGATTGGTGGTGGCAGCGCCGTAGCCCCAGGGAGCGCCCGCGATCCTATGGTTCGAGACGCGTGCCCTCATCCTGAGCAGTCACCCCATCCTTCGAGACGCCCGCTTCGCGGGCTCCTCAGGATGAGGGTGACTGTCGAAGGACGCGACGCTCCTCACCATGAGGATCGCTTCGTTAGACCTCATGCTGAGGAGCCGCCGAAGGCGGCGTCTCGAAGGAGAGGTCGTTCACTCTGCCACCCTCGCCTCATGCGCTACCGGGCAAAGCCCTCGGCAGCAAACCGCCGATCAGTTGCGGCTCTTGTCCACCAGCGCGCGCTCCTTGATCCACGGCATCATGGCGCGCAGCTTTTCGCCCACCGCCTCGGCCGGATGTGCGGCCAGCTTGGCGCGCATCGCCTTGAACGAGGTCTGGTTGACGCGGTTCTCCAGCATCCAATCCTTGGCGAACTTGCCCGACTGGATGTCGGACAGGATGCGCTTCATCTCGGCGCGCGTCTCGTCGGTGACGACGCGCGGGCCGGAGACGTACTCGCCATACTCGGCGGTGTTCGAGACCGAGTAGTTCATGGTGGCGATGCCGCCCTCGTAAATCAGGTCGACGATCAGCTTCACCTCATGCACGCATTCGAAGTACGCCATCTCGGGCGCGTAGCCGGCTTCCACCAGCGTCTCGAAGCCACCCTTGATCAGTTCGACCAGACCGCCGCACAGCACCACCTGCTCGCCGAACAGGTCGGTCTCGCATTCCTCCTTGAAGGTCGTCTCGATGACGCCCGAGCGGCCGCCGCCAATGGCCGAGGCGTAGGAGAGCGCGATCTCGAGCGCATTGCCCGAGGAGTTCTGCGCCACGGCGACGAGGCAGGGG
>JBJMSU010000234.1:0-76506 GCA_045801465.1 Xanthobacteraceae bacterium
GAACACGGCGTATCACTCCTTCGGTGGAGAAGTGGAGGCGTCAAGCACCCCCACGATACGCCGCCTTATCCCTTCATGCCGTCACCAACTTTTGCCCATAGCTCCTCGCCTTACCCTTCGGTCGACTGTGGCTCGAGTGCCCCGCTTCCGAAGTTCGTGATACATGCAGCACCCTCTGACACGAACTTCGGAAGCAAAGGGGCACTAGCAAGTATATGGTTCTAGTGCCGCTTTTCGATTTGAAGTTCCTGAAACGAGTTTGCGGCATGTGTGCAGGAACTTCAAATCGGCGGCACTAGCCGCGCCGCGGCGCCATGGCCGAGATAGGCTTCGATCACGCGGGCATTGCCGGCCACGTCCTGCGGGCCGCCTGCGGCGACGATGCGGCCCTCGACCAGCACGAAAACATGCTCGGCGAGGCTCATCACTGCCTGCATCACGTGCTCGATCATCAGGATGGTGATGCCGCGCTCGGCGATAGCGCGGATCATCGGCACCATCGCGGCGACTTCCGCCGGATTGAGGCCGGCCAGCACCTCGTCGAGCAGGAGGAGGTCGGGCCCGGTCGCGAGCGCACGCGCGACTTCCAGCCGCTTCGCGCCCGCCGTGGTGAGGCTCGAGGCCGGCCGGTCGAGGAGACCTCCGAGGCCGACCAGGCCGGCAACGTCCGCCGCGGCCGCGAGCGCCGCGGCGCGCGAGCGTCGCGAGAGGTGCGCGCCGACCGCGATGTTCTCGTGCACGGTGAGGCCGGCGAACGGCTGCGCGATCTGGAAGGTGCGCGCGATGCCGCGCCGCGCCAGCAGATGCGGAGGCATGCCGGTGATGTCGGTGCCGCCATGAAAGACCGAGCCTGCGTCCGGCGGCAGGAAGCCGCTGATGATCGAGAACAGCGTGGTCTTGCCGGCGCCGTTCGGCCCGATCAGCGTCGTGATGCGGCCGGCTTCCGCCGTCAGCGACGCATCACTGACGGCGCGCACGCCGCCGAAGCGTTTGCGGACGTGCTCCACCCGAAGCAGCGGCTCAGCCATGCGCCCGCCCCGCGACCGACGCGCGCAAGCGTGTCCAGCGCATCCGCAGGTCCGACAGCACGCCGATGATCCCGCGCGGGGCGAACGCCACGACCAGGATCAGCACGCTGCCATAGATGACGAGATCGAGCCCAGGCGCATCGCCGGTGACGAGCTTCGCCAGCTCGCCCAGCGTCTTGACCACCAAGGCGCCGAGCAGCGGCCCGAACACGGTTCCGACGCCGCCGATGATCGGCGCCAGCAGGGCTTCGATCGAAATCCACGGTCCGTAGGCGATACCGGAATCGATGAACAGGAAATACTGCGCATAGAAGGCCCCACCGGCGGCCGTCATGGCGGCCGAAACCGTGATGGCGGCGAGCTTGACCCGCACCGCGTCCACGCCGAGCGCTTTCGCCGCCTCCTCGTTCTCACGCACGGCGACGAGCCAGGCACCGAACCGGCTGTGCTCGATCAGACGCACGACGATCAGCGACACGGCGACCAGCGCCAGGACGATCCAATAAAACGGCGCGCGGCTCTGGAATTGGAACGCCTGCGGCCGCAGGTCGAGCGCGAGCAGGAGGCCGACGCCGGCACCGGTGACGGGAGCAACGCTCGCGGCAATCCGCAACACCTCGGCAAATGCGAGGGTGACGAGGGCGAAATACGAACCCTTCAACCCGGAACGAAAGGTGAGCGCGCCGATGACGGCGCCAACCATGGCGCCGCCGAGGATCCCGAGTGCGAATCCGAGCCAAGCATTGATGCCGTAGCGCGTCTGCAGGATCGCCGTGACATAGGCGCCAGTGCCGAAGAAGGCCGCATGACCGAAGGAATATTGCCCGCCATAGCCGCCGAGCACGTTCCAGCCCTGTCCCACCAGCGCGATCAGCAGCGCGACAGTGAGGAAATTCAGGACAACATTGGAGGCCGTGAGCAGCGGCACGATCGCAAGAAGGGCGATGACGATGAGGATATGCGCGATCGACCATCCCTTCATGCCGGCTCTCCGAACAGGCCGCTCGGTCGCACCAGCAGCACCAGGATGAACATGATGAAAATCCCGATCTGCCCGAGCGATTCTCCGAGATAGAGGCCGCAGAGAGATTCCACCACGCCGACGAACAGGCCGCCGGCCAGCGCGCCCGCCACCGAGCCCATGCCGCCGAGCACCACGATGGTGAAGGCAACGAGTACGAAGGCGTTGCCGACGTGCGGATTGACGTAATAGGTCGGCAGCAGCAGGCACGCGGCGACCGCAAGGCACGCGGTGCCAAGGCCGAAAGTGACGGCATAGATGTGCGCCACGTCGATGCCGGAGAGCTCGGCGCCAAGCTTCTCCTTGGCAACCGCCCGCATCGCCTTGCCGGTGTCGGTCAGGCTCAGCATGAGCCACAGGGCGAGCGCCACGACGAGCACGACGGCGAAGGCGATCACGCGCGGCAGCGGCAGAAAGACGACGCCGAGCTCGATCACTTCGAAGGCATAATCGAGGTTGACGGTGCGGGTATCGGCGCGAAAGGCGAACAGCAGCCCGTTCTCGATCACCACCGCGAGCCCGAGCGTCACCAGCAGAACGTTGCGATCGTCGCCATGGGCAGCCGGACCGATGACGAAGCGCTGCAGGCCGTAACCGACGACGAAGAACAGGGGCGTGAGCACGAGGGCCGCGAGGTAAGGGTCGATCCCGAAAAGCCGCTGGGCGAAGAATGCCGCGAACATCGCGGCGGTGAGCAGCGCGCCGTGCGCGAAGTTGATGATATGCAGGACGCCGTAGATCAGCGTCAGTCCCAGCGCGACGAGCGCGTACACGGCGCCGGTCATGAGCCCGTTGAGGACGGCGGGAACGAGGAGAACCGGCGACAGCATCGGCGCCGCTGCCGCTTTTCGGTCGCTCAGGCGCGCGGCATGGGGAACGTCGGCTTCGCGGTGGCGAAGGTCTGCGGGAAGATCACCTGGATGTCGTTCCCGAGCACCTGGGTGTTGACCGGGGCGGCGCCCTGGTTCTGGCCGTTGACGAACTTGGTCGGGCCGTACGGCATGACGTGGCCGGAGAACGTGGAACTTTCCAGCGCCGCGATGATTTTCGCGCGCTCCGTACCTCCGGCGCGCTCCAGCGCGTCGGCGACGAGCAGGACGCACGAGTAATTCATGAACACCTCGTAGGTGTAGAACTGACCGCTCTCCTCGACCTTTTTCTTCAGCGCCAGCGCCTTCGCGTTGCGCGGATCGAACCAGTGATTACAGTCCATGATGTATTGGGCTGCATCAGGGAATTCCTTGATGAATTTGTACGAGGACGCGGCGCCGCCGAGCACCGAGTAGATGCCCTTCGGGCGTACGCGCTGTTGCTGCATGGTGCGGGCGAGCAGCACGTATTCGTTGTAGTAGTTCGCCGGAATCACGAGGTCGGGATTCTGCGCCCGGATCTTCAGCACGACATTGTTGAAATCGCGCGTCGGTGTCGGATGCGGAATGGTCTCGAGCACCTCGAAACCGCGCTCTGGCAATTGCGTGTTGAGGAGCTTGGCGAGTCCCGATCCAAAGAGCGAGTCCTCGTGCACGATCATCACCGTCTTGGCCGGCTTGCCGGCTTGGTCGTTGATGGTGACGAGGTTGTCGAGCGCGGTCTTGGCGATGACGCCGAAACCGGGCCCGAACCGGAAGGTGTTCTTGAGCCCGCGGGTGACGATATTGTCGGCGACACCGACGTCCACCATGTAGGGCAGGTCGTAGCGGGCGGCGGTCTGGCTGGCGGCAAGGCAGATCGAACTGGCATAGCCGCCGACGACGGCGGCGACGCCCGCCGAGTTCATCTTCTCGACCTCGGCGTTGCCGCCTTCCGGCGTCGATTGGGCATCGCCGAGCACCGCTTCAACCTTGGCGCCGCCCAGCGCCTTGATCCCGCCCGCCGCATTGATCTCCTCGATCGCGATCGTGGCGCCGAGCCGACCCTGTTGGCCGGAGTAGGACAGCGCGCCGGAGACCGGATGCAGCACGCCGAGCTTCACCGCCGCGCCTTGCGCGCGCAGCACGGCCGGCCTGCCGAGACCGGTTGCCGCGGCGGCGGCTCCCAGCGCGGTCGTCTGCAGCAGACGGCGGCGCGTGATTTGCGCTGACAAATGCGACATTGGAAACCCTCCCACGGCGACACCAGACAATACACTAACACTGCCCGGCGATGGATTTCATCCCCACACAGGCGAAATGAGCGGGGCGCTAGCGGTTCTTGAAATCCGGCGCGCGCTTTTCCACGAACGCCGCCATGCCTTCCTTCTGATCCTCGGTGGCAAACAGCGAGTGGAACATCCGCCGCTCGAAGCGGATGCCCTCGGCAAGGCTCGTCTCGAAGGCGCGATTGACGCACTCCTTCGCCATCATCACGGAGGGAAGCGACATCGCGGCAATCGTCTCGGCCGCCTTGATGGCCTCGTCCATCAGGTTGGCGAGCGGCACGACGCGGGCGACCAGGCCGGCGCGCTCGGCTTCCGCTGCATCCATCATGCGGCCGGTGAGGATGAGGTCCATAGCCTTGGCCTTGCCGATGGCGCGGGTCAGGCGCTGGGTCCCGCCGATTCCGGGAATGACGCCGAGCTTGATCTCTGGCTGGCCGAACTTGGCATTGTCGGCCGCGATGATGAAGTCGCATTGCATGGCGAGCTCGCAGCCGCCGCCGAGCGCATAGCCGGCAACCGCCGCGATGATCGGCTTGCGCGCACGCGCCGCGTGATCCCAGGCGCCGGTGAGGTCGCCGAAGAAGGCGTCCATATAGGACCTGTTCGCCATCTCCTTGATGTCAGCGCCGGCGGCGAATGCTTTTTCCGATCCGGTGAGAATCATGCAGGTCACCAGCGGGTCGGTCTCGAAGCCGTCGATCGCGCCGGAGAGCTCGGCCACCACGGCGGCGTTGAGGGCATTGAGCGCCTGCGGCCGGTTGAGCCGGATCACGCCCACCTTGCCGCGCGTCTCGACGAGGATGTTCTGATAGGTCATGGCGCTCTCTTGAACGTATGAGTGCGTGAAATGGCGTAGCGGACGCGTCAATGAGAGGCAACCCACGCCAACGCCAATTACCGCTGGCACACCGGGCAGAAGAAGGTCGAGCGTCCGCCCTGCACGATGCGCCGGATGGTGCCGCGGCATCCGCGCGTCGGACAGGGGTTGCCTTCGCGGTCATAGACGCGGAAATTGTGCTGGAAGTCGCCGAGCTCGCCATCGGTGCGGCGGTGGTCGCGCAACGAGGAGCCACCCGCCTTGATGGCGTCGTGCAGCACGTCCCTGATGGCGGTCACGAGCGCCTCGGCGCGCGGGGTCGGCGCGCCGGACCTCGTCGCCAACGTGGCCGCCGAGCGCTTGGGTGAAATTCGCGCGCGGTGCAGCGCTTCGCAGACGTAGATGTTGCCCAGGCCCGCCACGACCTTCTGGTCGGACAAAGCCGCCTTGAGGCTGGTCTTCTTGGCCCCGCACGCGCGCGCCAGCATCGCCGCGTCGAAGGCGTTACCGAGTGGCTCGGGTCCCACCTCCCGCATCAGCGGATGCGTCTCTAGCGCGGCGCGCGGCACCAGCAGCATCAACCCGAAGCGGCGCGGATCGTTGAAGGTGACGCGCGCGCCCGACGACATATGGAACACGACGTGATCGTGCGCCCGCTCGCGCGAGCGCTCGTGATAGTAGGCGCCGGGCGTCTGCTCGCGCCCCGCCGTGGCGACCCGGAACGACCCCGACATCCCTAAGTGCATCATCAGCACGTCGCCCGAGGAGAGATCGGCGAGGAGATATTTTGCCCGCCGTCCGAGCCCGGTGACGGTCTTGCCCTCGAGGCGCTTGACGAAATCTTTCGGCAAGGGCTGCCGCAGGTCAGGGCGATTGAGATCGACCTTGTCGAAGCGCGCGCCTTCCATCACGGGGGCAAGGCCGCGGCGCACGGTTTCGACTTCGGGCAGTTCCGGCATTGCCGTCTCATCCTGAAGAGAGCGCCCGACCGGGCACGCCCGAGGATGAGGCGCCGTCGCAGCGCGTTCGTCATAGCGCCCCTCCACGGTCCGCGCTATGGTTGTGGCCTTGAGAGGACGAGCGCGATGACCGAGACCCATTTCGGCTTCCGGCAGGTTCCGATTGCCGACAAGCAGGCGCTGGTGGACGACGTGTTCCACCGGGTTGCACAGCGCTACGACCTCATGAACGATCTGATGACCGGCGGCCTCCACCGCGCCTGGAAGGACGATCTGGTCACGGCCGTGAACCCGCCCAAGGGCGCGACGCCGTTTCGTCTCGTCGACGTCGCCGGCGGCACCGGCGATATCGCGTTTCGCGTGATCGACGCCGGCGGGTCGGCAACAAACGTGACCGTCGTCGACATTAACCCTGAGATGCTGGCGGTCGGCCGCGGACGGGCGGTCGAGCGCGGCTACGATGACGTGGTGTCGTTCGTCGAAGGCAATGCCGAAGCGCTGCCGCTGTCCGACCGCAGCCACGATGCCTATTCGATTGCGTTCGGCATCCGCAACGTCCCGCGCATCGAGCAGGCGCTCGCCGACGCTTACCGCGTACTCAAGGTCGGCGGCCGCTTCGTATGCCTGGAATTCTCCAGCGTCGACGTGCCGGTGTTCGACAGGCTGTACGATCTCTATTCGTTCAACATCATTCCGGCGCTCGGCCGCGTGGTCACCGGCGAGCCGCAGCCTTACCGTTATCTCGTGGAGTCGATCCGCCGTTTTCCGCGGCCGCGCGCCTTCGCCGACATGATCGAAGCCGCCGGATTTCGCCGCGTATCGTTCCGGCTGATGAGCGGCGGCATCGTCGCACTGCATTCCGGCTGGCGCCTGTGATTTCAAGCCTCGGCCACTTCACACGCCTCGCCCGCGCCGGTTTTGTGTTCGCGCGCGAGGGAGTGCTGGCGCTGGCCGATCCGCGCGCGTTGCCGCCTTCGGCGCGCTTCGCTCTGAGATGCGCGCGTCTCATCGAGCGGTCGACCGGGGCCGGCGCGGCGGTGCGTCTCTCCGCCGCGCTCACCAAGCTCGGCCCGACTTACGTGAAGCTCGGGCAGTTCCTGGCGACGCGACCCGACGTGGTCGGCCGTGCGCTCGCGCGCGATCTCGAAAGCCTGCAGGACAAGATGGCGCCGTTCCCGCAACGCGAAGCGGAAGCCGCTGTGGCGGCCGCGCTCGGCCGCCCGGTGCACGAGGTGTTTGCCGTGTTTGGCCCCGCGGTTGCGGCCGCCTCGATCGCGCAGGTGCATCGCGCCGAAATCGCAACCGCCGCAGGGCGCCGTGCGGTCGCCGTGAAGCTGCTGCGGCCGGGAATCGAGCGCCGCTTCCGCGCCGACCTCGCTACGCTCGACTTCGCCGCGGCGAAGGCCGAGCGCTATTCCGCCGAGGCGCGGCGGCTGCGGATGGTCGAGGCAGTCGACACCGTCAGGCGCAGCGTCGCCATCGAGATGGACTTCCGCCTGGAGGCGGCGGCCATTTCCGAGATGGGGGAGAAGACGCGCGACGATTCCGAGTTCCGCGTTCCGGCGATCGACTGGGACCTGACCGCCAAAGATATGCTCACCCTGGAATGGGTCGCTGGAACGCCGCTGTCGGACCGCGCCGCGCTCGAAGCCAAGGGCTTCGACCTTTCGCAGCTGGCGCGCACGCTGATGCAATCCTTCCTGCGCCACGCCGTGCACAACGGCTTCTTCCATGCCGACATGCATCCGGGCAATTTCTTCATCGACGATACCGGCCGGCTGGTCGCCGTGGACTTCGGCATCATGGGCCGCCTCGCCCCGAAGGAGCGTCGCTTTCTGGCGGAGATCCTCTACGGCTTCATCACCCGCAACTATCAGCGCGCCGCGGAGGTGCATTTCGAGGCCGGCTACGTGCCGCGGCATCACTCGGTGGAAAGCTTCGCGCAGGCGATCCGCGCCATCGGCGAGCCGATCCACAGCCGCAAGGCGGAAGACATCTCGATGGCGAAGCTGCTCACGCTTTTGTTCGAGGTCACCGGTCTGTTCGACATGCGCACGCGTCCGGAACTGTTGCTGCTGCAGAAGACGATGGTCGTGGTGGAAGGCGTGGCGCGCTCGCTCGACCCCAAGCTCGACATGTGGGTGGTGGCTGAGCCGGTGGTGCGCGAGTGGATCGAACGCAACCTGGGTCCGGTCGGCCGGATCGAGGATGCCGGCGAGATCGCGGTGGAGCTCGGCAGGTCGCTGAGCGGTATGCCGGCCCTGCTGACCCGCGCGGCGCAGCTCGCCGATCAGCTCGATGCCATCACTCGCCATGGGCTGGTGCTGGCACCGGAAACCGTGGCGGCGATCGGCGCCGCCGAGGCGCGGCGCAACCGGTGGATGACGGCTGCACTCTGGGTCATTGCCGCCGGCGTGGCCTGGTTCGTGTGGATGATTTACCGTGCCATGTGATTGCATCGCAGGCGCCGCAATCAGCCGCTATATATTTCCCCAGCTCGGCTAATTGAGCCAGGACGCCATGCTGAAAGAGACGCGCATTCTTCTGATCATCGGCGGTGGCATCGCGGCCTATAAATGCCTCGACCTGATGCGGCGCCTCAAGGAGCGCGGCGCGCGCGTGCGCGTGGTGATGACCAAGGCCGCGCAGGAATTCGTCACGCCGCTGTCGGTGGGCGCCATCGCCGGGGAAGCGGCCTTCACCGAGCTGTTCGATCTCGCCACCGAGTTCGACATCGGCCACATTCGACTCGCGCGCGACTGCGACCTCGTCGTGGTGGCGCCGGCGACCGCCGATCTCATGGCCAAGATGGCCAATGGTTTGGCCGACGACCTCGCCTCGACGATACTGCTCGCCACCGATCGCCGCGTGCTCATCGCCCCCGCGATGAACCCGCGGATGTGGGCGCATCCGGCGACCCAGCGCAATCTCGCCACGCTGGTCGCCGACGGCCTCGCGCTCGTCGGTCCGGGCGAAGGCGAAATGGCAGAGGCAGGTGAAGCGGGCGTCGGCCGCATGGCCGAGCCGCTCGAGATCGTCGCGGCGATCGAAAAGTTGTTGTCAGGACCCGACGGAGCGAAAACGCTTGCCGGCAAGCGCATTGTGGTCACTTCGGGACCAACTCACGAGCCCATCGACCCGGTGCGCTATCTCGCCAACCGCTCCTCCGGCAAGCAGGGCCATGCCATCGCGCGCGCCGCGGCGGCGGCTGGTGCCGACGTGGTGCTGGTCTCGGGTCCGGTCGCCTTGCCGGATCCGCCAGGAGTGGCGACGGTGAAGGCGGAAACCGCGCGCGACATGCTGGCCGCGGTCGAAGCGGCATTGCCGGCGGATGCCGCCGTGTTCGCGGCCGCGGTGGCCGACTGGCGCGTTGCCGATCCGGCCCGGAGCAAACGAAAGAAAAATGGCGGCGCCCCGCCGGCGCTGGCGCTCGTCGAGAATCCCGACATCCTGGCGAGCGTGGCGCGGCGCAACGCCCAACGGCCGAAGCTCGTGATCGGGTTTGCGGCGGAGACGGACGACGTGATCGCCAACGCGAAGGCCAAGCTCGTGCACAAGGGTTGCGACTGGATCGTCGCCAACGACGTTTCGCAGGCGACCGGCATCATGGGAGGCGACCGCAATACCGTTCACCTCGTTACCGCCGATGGAGTCGACTCGTGGCCGAGCCAATCGAAGGACGAGGTCGCGCGTGCGCTCGTGGCCCGCATCGCCGCCGCGCTCGCCGAGCGCTAATGCCGCCGATTTGAGGTCCTACTCCGCCTGCCGCAAGCTCGCGTAGGAAGTTCAAGCGAAAAGCGGCACTAGAATGTTAGACTGGCTAGTGCCCCGTTGCTTCCGAAGTTCGTGTCGGAGGGTGGTGCAATGTATCGCGAACTTCGGAGGCGGGGGCACGAACGATGAGCACAGTCGACGTCCTGGTCATGCGCCTGCCGCACGCCGTGGACCTGCCGCTTCCGGCCTACCAGAGCGAGCAAGCGGCAGGTCTCGACCTGATGGCGGCGGTCCCATCCGATGCCCCGATGACGATTGCACCCGGCCAATGGGAGACCGTTCCGACCGGGCTGGTGCTCGCTCTCCCGTCGGGCAGCGAGGGCCAGGTCCGACCGCGTTCGGGCATTGCGGCGCGCTACGGCGTCACCGTGCTCAACGCGCCGGGGACCATCGATGCCGATTATCGCGGCGAAGTGCAGGTGATTCTCGTCAACCACGGCAGCGAACCTTTCGTGGTGACGCGCGGCATGCGAATTGCACAGCTGGTAGTTGCGGGACGGGAGCGCGCAAACATCTTGGCGACAACTCAGTTCATCGCAACGACTCGGGGAGAAGGGGGATTTGGTTCAACCGGCTTGGCCGGCGGCCACCATACCGAGGGGGAGTGAGCAGGTCCAACCGCTGGAATGGTAGCACAATTTTGAACATTTTACGCGTCGATGCCCGCGACCTGACCTGGTCGGCTCGCCGCCCCTGCTTGTCCCCGCCGGTCATAAAACCATGCGCCAGGATCATGTTCAGCGTTGCCCGGCAGTCATTGACATTCGCCCCATGCGGTGTTCAGTGTTGCCGTAATATATTACCATCGATGGTTGATTCGCGGCTGTCTTTCATGTCCCTGTTGTCCCGCAAGGGTCTCCTCGCCATTACGGCTGTGGTCGACATCGCGCTTCACGGCAAGACGCGACCGGTTTCGGCCAAGGCATTGGCGGCCCGCAACACGCTCCCGCCGCGTCACCTCGAACCGGTCCTTCAGGCGCTGGTGCGGGAAGGCATTCTCAAAGGAATCCGGGGCCCGCGCGGCGGCTACGAGCTCGGCCGCGAATGGCGGAACATCACGGCTGCAGACATCCTGCGCGCCACGCAGAACCTGGAGGACGAGGATTCGGGCATGCCGTCCTCGCCGTTACTGGGCGACGTCGTGCTGCCGGCAATCGCCGAGGCGGAGCGGGCATTCTCGGCCGCGCTGGCGCGCATCAATGTCGAGGACTTGGCGCAGCGGGCACAAGGGGCCCAGTCGTAGGCCCCTCCAGGCGCTCAGATCGGGACCGCCGTGGCGTCGTAGGTGAAGAGCCAGTCGTAGCGCTCCTTGATCCGCTCCGGCTGCCATTCACGCGTCACGTAGGCCTCGGCTCCGGCCGCATCCGCCAAACTTCTGTTGTGAAACCGCTGCGCGTTCTCCGCCGATCCGTTCACCGCCCGGGCGGTTCGATCGCGGCGCGCCGCTTCGTAGTGCGCGAAAGCCGTTGCATGATCGGCGTAGGTCCCGAGGCAACGGGCGAGGACGAACCCGTCCTCCAGCGCCATGACGGCCCCTTGCGCCAGCAGCGGCAGCATGGGGTGGCAGGCATCGCCGAGCAATGTGATTCGTCCTTTGGTCCAGTGCGGCATCGGCGGACGGACCATGAGCGCCCATTTGTAGGGCTCTTCGATGTTGCGAATGATCGCATGGACGTCCGCGTGCCAGCCGCGGAAATCATTGGCGAGCTCTTCGGTCGTGCCCCGGATCGTCCACGACTCGATCTGCCAGTCGGTGCGTTCGAGAATGCCGACGAAGTTCATGAGCTCGCCGCGGCGCAGCGGATAATGCACCACGTGCCCGCCGGCGCCGACCCAGTTGGTGCCACAGGTGCGTGAGACCTGCGCCGGCAGCCGTTCCATCGGCACAATCCCGCGCCATGCGATGCAGCCGGTGAATTGCGCTGCACCGGCGCCGAACAGGCTCGCACGCACCTGCGAATGAACGCCGTCTGCCCCGATCGCCAGCGGCGCCTGTGCGGTCTCGCCGGTCGCGAAGCGGAGCGTCACGCTCGTATCGGATTGCGCCACATCGATGCAGCGCATACCGAGATGCAGGGCATCGGGCTTGAGCCCACCGATGGCCTCGGCCAGGATGCCGTGCAGATCGCGCCGGTGCATCAGGACGTAGGGAAACCCGTAGAGCTCGATCGAGATCGCGCCGAGATCGAACAGCTTCCAGGTCTGCCCCGTGCTCCAGAGCCGTATCTCCTTGGCGGTCGGTATCGAGCTGATGCGCTCGACCGCTTCCTGCAAACCGAGCGCATAGAGGACGCGGGTTCCGTTCGAACTGATCTGGACCCCGGCGCCTACTTCCTTGAGCTCGGGCGCCTGCTCGTAGACGTCCACGTCGATGCCCCGGCGCAGCAGTGCCAAGGCGGCAGTCAGTCCACCGATGCCCCCGCCCACGATGGCCATCCGGCTCACACAGGCCATACGCTGTTTCCCTCGCGTGCCGAAGCGGCTGGCCCGCCCGGCAATGTTCCGGGCATGACCTCGCCCGGCAGCGGAACGGGCCGCAACCCCGGAGCAGCCCCCGCCGTGGGACAATAGCGCCTGGGCAGCTTGCGTTCATGGTCTGGGCTCTTAACGTTTCGCCGTCGTTGGGGTTACATTCCCACGATTCGCGGACGGAACGGCGGACCCGTCCGCATCACCGTCGGTCGCCTTGTTGGCGGTCGGCGGCCGATCTTGGGGCCGACCAAGGACAGGGGCATGCCGGACCAGATCCGCGCGAACGTGGGTGTTGTTGCTCGCCCGCGGCGGACCGGCCTTCGCACCGCGACGATCTCGCTGGCAACCGCGTTTCAGACCTCGGCCGGCGCCGACGACGGGTCCGTCCCGTCGCTTGCAGTCGCCGTTATGGATGCCGCCCTGGCGCTCGACCGCTACGAGGTCGCCGCGCTCGCCGTGACCCTGGGTGTCATCTTCTTCGGCACCGTCACGGCCATCATGCTGGTGCGGACGCGCGCGCGCGCCGAACGCATCGAGGCCGATTCACGCGCCGAGATCATGGCACTCAAGGCGGAAGTCGACCGCACCAAGGCCCTGCTCCTGTCCGAACCGCAGGTGATCGTGGTGTGGCCTGCGAGCGGAGAGGAGCCCGAGATTCTCGGTGACGCCGCGATCGTCACATCGGCGCCGGTGCCGCGCCGGGTGCTCGCCTTCGGGACGTGGCTCGAAGCCGACGAGGCGCAAGCCCTGGAGCGCTCGGTCGAAACGCTGCGATCGCGCGGCGAAGGCTTCGCCATGGCGCTCACCACGCTTGGCGGGCGCCACGTCGAGGCGGTGGGTCGCGCCGTGGGCAACCGGGCGGTGCTGCGGCTCAAGGACACGAGCGGGGCGATGCACGCACTGGCCGAGCTCGGGGGCCGGCACGACAAGCTTCTGCACGAGGTCGACACGCTGCAGTCGCTGATCGAGGCGCTGCCGTCTCCGATCTGGGCGCGCGACGCCGGCGGATGTCTGGTCTTCGTCAATGCCGCGTATGTGCGGGCCGTCGAAGCCGACGGCAGCGCCGACGTGCTCGAGCGCGGCCTCGAGCTGCTCGACCGCACGGCGCGCGAGGATTTGAGCGACGCGCGGGCGGCCGGCGAACGCTTCGCGGCGCGGCTTCCGGCGATCGTCGCCGGCACGCGGCGCATTCTCGACGTGCTGGAGGTGCCGACGCGCAGCGGCGCCGGCGGGATCGGGATCGACGCTACCGAAGTGGAAGGCCTGCGCGGCGAGATCAAGCGCATGGTCGCCGCGCATCGCCGCGTACTGGATCAGCTCGCGACCGCGGTCGCGATCTTCGGCGGCGATCAGCGGCTCACGTTCTATAATGCGTCATATCGCGCACTGTGGGGCCTGGAGGTCGAGTTCCTCGATCATGCGCCGAGCGATTCAGCGGTGCTCGATCAGCTGCGTGCCGCGCGCAAGCTGCCCGAGCAGGCCGACTTCCGGCAATGGAAGAACGAGCTGCACGAAGCCTACCGCGCTATCGAGCCTAAGGAGCACTGGTGGCACCTGCCGGACGGACGCACGTTACGCGTGGTGACCACGCCCGATCCCGAGGGCGGGGTCACCTATCTGTTCGACGACGTGACCGAGCGCCTCAACCTGGAGCGGCGCTTCGACGCGTTGATCCGGGTGCAGGGTGAAACCCTCGACAATCTGTCGGAAGCCGTTGCGGTGTTCGCCAGCGACGGTCGCTTGAGATTGTTCAATCCCGCCTTTGCGCGCATGTGGAAGCTCAACACCGCCCTGCTCGCCGAGCACCCTCACGTCGAAACCATCATCGAATGGTGCCGTCCGCTGCATGGCGACGAGGCGGCATGGGGAGCACTGCGCGGGGCTATCACCGGCATGGAGCATCGCGAGCCGCTCGCCCACCAGCTCGAGCGCCACGATGGCAGCGTGGTCGACTGCGCGACCGTTCCGCTGCCCGATGGCGCCACCCTGGTGACGTTCGAGGACGTGACCGACACCGTAAATGTCGAACGCGCGCTGCGCGAACGCGCCGAAGCGCTCGAAGCGGCGGACCGGCTCAAGAACGATTTCGTCCACCATGTTTCTTACGAGCTGCGCTCGCCCTTGACGAACATCATCGGCTTTGCCCAGCTGCTCGATGACATGTCCACCGGCCCGCTCACCGACCGACAGCGCGAATACCTCGGCTACATCACCACCTCGAGCGCGGCGCTGCTCGCCATCATCAACGATATTCTCGATCTGGCGACGATCGATGCCGGCGCCATGACGCTCGACCTCGGCTCCGTGGACGTCCGCAAGACCATGGAAGGCGCCGCCGAGGGAATCCGGGATCGCCTCAAGGAGCATGAAATTTCGCTGCAAATCCGCGTGCCTGCCGACATCGGGACGCTGGTCGCGGACGAGCGCCGGGTGCGGCAGATCCTGTACAATCTGCTGTCGAATGCCATCGGCTTCTCGCCGCCGGGCGGAACCGTGATCCTCTCGGCCGAACGGGCGAACGGATCGGTCGTGTTTTCCGTGACCGACGACGGGCCGGGAATTCCGACCGAGCTGCAGGAGCGCGTGTTCGACCGATTCGAGACCCATACGATCGGCTCGCGCCATCGCGGCGTCGGGCTCGGCCTCTCGATCGTGCGCTCGCTGGTGGAGCTGCACGGCGGCACCGTTACGATCGATTGCACCACCGGTCGCGGTACCGCCGTCGCCTGCGCGTTTCCGCTCGAGCGTGCGGCGTGATGGCGGGTGCGGCGGCAGACCCGCTCCCCGACGCGCCGGCGGGCGAAGAATTGGCGGTCGAGCTCGCCGACGAGGATGCGACGTCTCGGCTGGCCGGTGATATCGCGGCGGTGCTCGCGCCCGGCAACATGGTGACGCTCTCGGGCGACCTCGGCAGCGGCAAGACGACCTTCGCGCGCGCCTTGATCCGGCGGCTGGCCGGCGATGCATCGCTGGAGGTGCCGAGTCCGACGTTCACGCTGATGCAGACCTACGACCTGCAGTGCTCGATCGTGCATGTGGATCTCTACCGGGTGAACGCGCCCGAGGAACTGGTCGAGATGGGGTTTGCCGATCTCGCCGATGACGCCATTGTGCTGGTCGAATGGCCGGACCGCGCCGATGGATTTCTCCTCCCCGATCGGCTCGATCTGGACTTCGCGATGATGCCCGAACGCGGGCCGACCTACCGCCTTGCGCGCATTACGGCCCAAGGCGCGCTTGCCACCCGCATCGAGCGACTGACGGTGATCCGCCGGTTTCTCGAAGAAGCAGGATTCGGGACGGCGGAGCGAATGCCGGTGCAAGGCGACGCGTCGACGCGCGCCTACGAACGCCTCGCCCTGGGCGAAAGACGCGCCATTCTGATGAATGCCCCGCACCGGCCGGACGGTCCGCCGCTGCGCGGCGGCCTGCCATACAGCAGGCTCGTCCACCTCGCCGAGGATGTGAAGCCGTTCGTGGCCATGGCACGGGCGTTACGCGAACGCGGCTTTTCCGCGCCCGCCGTCCAGGCCGCCGATCTCGAGGCCGGTCTGCTCATTCTCGAGGATTTCGGCAGCGAGCCGGTGGTCGCGGGCGACCCGCCGCTGGCAATCGAGGAGCGCTATGCGGCGGGCGTCGATCTCCTGGTGGCGCTGCATCAGCTCACCTTGCCCGAGGTGCTGCCGGTGTCGCCGCGCATCGAGTATCGGCTGCCGCGCTACGATCTCGACGCATTCCTGATCGAGGCCGAGCTGTTGCCCGATTGGTATCTGCCGCAGCACGGCGCGCAGCCGGATGCCGCGACGCGCGAGGAGTTCGCCGCCCTGTGGCGCGAAGCCCTGGCCGCAGCGGTCACCGCGCCGGCGACCTGGGTCCTGCGCGACTATCATTCGCCCAATCTGCTCTGGCTCGCCCAGCGCCAAGGCATCGCGCGCGTCGGCCTCCTCGATTTTCAGGACGCCCTCTTGGGGCCGCCCGCCTACGACGTGGTTTCGCTGCTGCAGGACGCCCGGGTGGACGTCCCTGAGTCGATCGAGGTCGGCCTGCTCAGCCGCTACATCAAGGCGCGGCGGGCGCACGATCGCACCTTCGACCTCAACAAGTTCTTCCAGCAGTATGCGGTCGTCGGCGCCCAGCGCGCCACCAAGATCCTCGGCATCTTCTCCCGCCTCGCCAAGCGCGACGGCAAGCCGCAATACCTCCGTCATCAACCGCGGATATGGCGCAACCTGCGGCGGTCGCTGTCGCATCCTGAGCTTAAGCCCCTGAAGACATGGTACGACAAGCACGCCCTGGCCCCGTGAGTCGGAGCTGATTGAAGGTGGAAGGAGCGACATGACCATGCCGAGCCGCGCCATGGTGCTTGCTGCCGGCTTTGGCGTGCGCATGAAGCCGCTCACCGATCGCCTGCCCAAGCCGCTCATCGAGGTCGGCGGCAAGGCGCTGATCGACCACGTGCTCGACCGCCTCGCGGAGGTCGGCGTCGAGCTTATCGTGCTCAATGTGCATTACTTGGCCGATGCCCTGGAGCGCCATCTTGCCGGCCGCCGCGGCATCACCATCTCGGATGAGCGCGATCAGATCCTGGAAAGCGGCGGCGGCGTCGTGAAGGCTTTGCCGCTGCTTGGCGCGGCGCCGTTCTTTCTCGTCAATTCCGACACGATCTGGATCGAAGGCGTGAAGCCCAACCTGGCGCGGCTTGCGGAAGGCTTTGATCCGGCCGGCATGGACGCGTTGTTGCTGCTCGCGCCGGCGGCAACGAGCGTCGGCTATTCCGGACGCGGCGATTACACCATGGCGCCCGACGGGCGGCTGCAACGGCGTGGCGAGCGCCACGTCGTGCCGTTCGTCTATGCCGGCGCGGCCATCTTTTCGCCCGCGCTGTTCGTCGATGCCCCGGCGGGGCCGTTCTCGTTGACGCGGCTGTTCGATCGTGCCGAGCAGGCAGGCCGGCTGCATGGACTGCGCCTCGAAGGCGTGTGGATGCACGTCGGCACGCCCGAGGCGATCGCCGAGGCGGAAGCCGCGCTCCGGGGCGGCCGCGCTGTTGAGCTGGCGCGCCGGTGCAATGCGGCGCGGACGCCATAGCTTGGCTCACGGCGCGCGCCATGGCATTAGCATGTTGCCGGTTGTATTGCGCATATGTCAGCGATGTAATACAATGCTATCATGAAGACATTGACGGTTCGGTTGCCTGAAGCCCTGGTCGCGAAGATTGAAGCCGAGTCGCGGCGACGCAAGCTGTCGAAATCCGACGTCGTGCGCGAGCGACTGACGGGGGCGGAGAAGTCGCGCCGCCGGCAGCCGGCGGTGCTCGACGCGATCGCCGATGTCATCGGTTCGCTCGACGGGCTGCCGAGCGATTTGAGCGCGCGGACGAAAAAGTACTTGAAGTCAACCGGCTATGGCGCCAAGGGCACTCGTTGACGCCGGCTTTCTCGTGGCGCTGCTCAGTCGCCGCGACGCCAACCATCGCTGGGCCGCCGCGCAGGCGCAACGCTTCCCGCCTCCCTGGACGACCTGCGAAGCGGTGCTGTCGGAGACATGTCATTTGCTCGGGGGCCGCGGGACCCGGAGCCTCGCGTCGTTGCTTCGCCGTGACGCCCTCGTCTGCGGCTATCGGTTCGCCGATGACATGGATGCCGTGCTCAAGCTGCTGGAGAAATATTCGGACATGTCGATGAGCTTCGCGGATGCCTGCCTTGTTCGCATGACCGAGACGCTGAACAATCCCATGCTACTGACCACCGATGCCGATTTCCGCATTTACCGGCGGCACGGCCGGCAGATCATTCCGTGCGTGCTGCCACCCTGAAGCCGAAGTCGAAAATGCAGCTTCCGAGCCTATTCTCGCTGACCGGGCTGTTCGGTGGCCGGCCGGCTGCACGGCCTGCGCCTCGAAGGCGCGGGGATGCACGTCGGCACCCCGGAGGCCATCGCCGAGGCTGAGGCTGCGCTCAGAGCGGGACGTGCTGTTGAAATGTTGGGCCACAGTGATGCAGCCCGAAGGCCATAACTAGCTTTCGAGAGCGCGCGCCACCGCGTCCGGATCTTTGGCAATAACCGTTAGCAGAACCTGAGCCGCCCTGTCCGGACGGTGCGCGCCTTGCTCCCAATCTCGGACGGTGCCGAGTGGGAGATGGAACCGGGCTGCGAATTGTTCCTGCGTGAGCTTCAGCTTCTTGCGCAAGGCGCGAACGCTGGGGACGCGTCGAGCACGTGCAAGCTGCGCTTCGGTTGCTGGCGGACAGTCCCGGTCGGAAACCGCGGCGCGATGACGCTCCTCCTCGCTCATTGCATCGAAGGCACGCCAATCGGTCTTCGGCGGCTTCTTCGGATCGAGTCTAAACCTCGTGATACTTCCTTTTTTCATGCGGCTCCGCTCCTCTGGCGGATATGATGCGCACAATCCGTCCTCGCATCGTGTAGGTGACGAACAGCATTCGGCCGTCCACCAAACCGATCGCGTTAAAGCGTAGCTCGTCGATGGAATTCGAGATCCTCGAATTCGATCATATGCGGGTCCAAGAACACTTTGGTGGCCGTTCGGAAGTCGATGCCGTGCTTCTTCCGATTAGCTTGTTCCTTGGCCGTATCCCATTCGAAATCCATCGCGAACCGCGACATCTAAGATACTGATACCCAGTACCGGACGCAAGAGCACATGGTACGCGGGTTAACTGCATTGGATAGGGCGCAAAGGGCAAGTTGCGGGTCCGATAGCATTGAGAGCAATGAACGGTTGAAACCGCAGCCACGCCGTGCCTTCTGATGGCCTCGTGGCGTATGATTCGGCATGGCAGTTCGCACTCCCCGTCTGTTCACGATTCCCGCCTCGGCACCGTTCCTGCCGACGCTGGTCAAGGCGCTCCTGGCTGGACGGCTCGTGCCGGGATTCCCGGCCTCGCGTGATCCGCTGGCGCTCGCCGGCGCGACCCTCTACCTCCCGACCCGGCGCGCCTGCGGGCTCGCGCGCGAGGTCTTCCTTGAGGAGATGGAGACGAGCGCCGCAGTCCTCCCGCGCATCCTGCCCATCGGCGACATCGACGAGGACGAGCTTGTGTTCGCCGAGGCCGCGACCGGCCCCCTCGCCGGCATGGCGCTCGAGCTGCCGCCCGCGCTCGGCCGCCTCGAGCGCCGGCTGCTGCTGGCGCGGCTCGTCCTGCAATGGGCCGCGGCGCCCAAGCTACACGGCGAGGCCGGCGCCCCGCTCGTTGCCCATTCGCCCGCCGCCGCGCTCGCGCTCGCCGACGATCTGGCGCGTCTGATCGACGACATGACCACGCGCAAGGTCCCCTGGCGCGCGCTCGACGATCTCGTGCCCGAACGGTTCGACCGCTACTGGCAGCTCACCCTCGACTTCCTGAAGATCGCCCGTGACACCTGGCCCGCCATCCTTGCCGAGCGCAACGCCATCGAGCCGGCGGAACGCCGCGACCGGCTGATCGAGGCGGAAGCGGCGCGGCTCGCGTCGGTCGACGGCCCGGTCATCGCCGCCGGCTCGACCGCCTCCATGCCGGCAACCGCCACGCTGCTGGCGACCATCGCGCTCCTGCCGCACGGCGCCGTCGTGCTGCCCGGCCTCGATCAGAATATCCATGCCCCCGCCTGGGACCTTATTGCCGGGAAGCGCCAGGAGGGATCCGATGCGATCGCGCCGGCCATCGGACATCCGCAATTCGCCATGCAGGCGCTGCTCAAGCGTCTCGGCGTCGGGCGCGGCGACGTCGCGAGCCTCAGCGCGCCGGCGCCGCACGGCCGCGAGAAGCTCGTCTCTGAGGCGCTCTGTCCGGCTGCCGCCAGCGAATGCTGGCAGCGCCGCCTGCCTGCAGAAGCAATCGGAATGGCGCTCGCGAGTGTTGCCGTGATCGAGGCTGGCAACGCCGAAGAAGAAGCGCTGGCGATTGCGGTTGCGCTGCGCGAGGCCGTCGAGACCCCGGGCAAGCGCGCCGCGCTGGTGACGGCCGACCGCGCGCTGGCGCGCCGCGTCATCGCGGCGCTCGCGCGGTGGTCTGTGCCGGTGAACGATTCGGGCGGCGATGCGCTGCCCGACATGCCGGCCGGCGTATTCGCCCGGCTCGCCGCAGAGGCCGCCCTCGGCGGGCTTGCGCCCGTGACCTTGCTGGCCTTGCTCAAGCATCCGCTGCTGCGGCTCGGCGCGCGGGAGGGCGCTCACAACTTCGCCATTGACGTCCTCGAGCGGGCGATCCTGCGCGGCCCGCGGCCGCGACCCGGGACGGCGGGGCTTGCGCATGCGCTGGCGACGCTCAGGCGCGAACGCCCCTCGCTGCACGCAAGCGATCCGCGCAAGCGTATCAAGGACAGCGAACTCGATGCGGCCGATCGGCTCGTCACGCATCTGACAACCGCCCTCTATCCGCTCGAAGGCTTGGAAGCGCAGAAGCTGCCGTTGAGCGAGCTCGCCGGGCGCCACCGCAACGTTGTCGCGGCGCTCGCCAGCCATGCGAGCAGAATCGCGGCCTTTGCCGGCGACGACGGAACGGCGCTGGCGACCGCCTTCGACGAGCTCGTTGCCGCATCCGATAGCGATCTGGCGGTGGCACCGGCAGATTACGCCGAGCTGTTCCGCGCCGTGATCGGCGACCGACTCGTGCGTCGGTCAGGTATGGCAGACGTGCGGGTACACATCTTCGGGCTGCTCGAAGCGCGGCTGCAGAGCGTCGACCTCATGGCGCTGGGCGGCGTGGTCGAGGGCACCTGGCCGCCGGAGACGCGCAGCGACGCCTGGCTCAGCCGGCCGATGCGCCAGGATCTCGGCCTCGATCTGCCCGAACGCCGCATCGGCCTGACGGCGCACGATTTCGCGCAGGCGCTCGGCGCGCCGGAGGTGATCCTCTCGCGCGCCGCCAAGATCGCCGGCGCCCCGACGCTGTGGTCGCGGTTCGTGCAGCGCCTCGCCGCCGTGGCCGGCGAGACCGAGTGGCACGCCGCACAGCACCGCGGCGCCCGCTACCTCGCGCTGGCGCATGAGCTCGACCGGCCGCGTCGCCCGCAGAGGATCCAACCGCCGGCGCCAAAACCGCCGCTGGCGGCACGGCCAACCGGCCTGAGCGTCACCGACGTCGAGCACTGGCTGCGCGATCCATACACGATCTACGCCAAGCACGTGCTGCGGCTCGCCCCGCTCGATGCCGTCGATACGCCGCCGGGCTACGCCGATCGCGGCACGGTCATTCACGCATCGATCGGCGAGTTCACCACGACCTATCGGGAGGGGCTGCCGGCCGATGCGGTCGGCGAGCTCATCCGCATCGGACGCAAGCACTTCGCGCCGCTCGACGATTATCCGGAAGCGTGCGCCTTCTGGTGGCCGCGCTTCAGGCGCATCGCCCGCTGGTTCGCCGGCTGGGAGACCGAACGGCGCGCTGCCGCGGCAGCCATGCATGCGGAAATCGCCGGCGAGTTTCCCATCCCGCTGGACCAAGCGAGCTTCCGCCTGCGCGCGCGCGCGGATCGCATCGAACAGATGGCGGATGGACGCTATGCGATCCTCGACTACAAGACCGGCCAGGCGCGCACCGAGAAACAGGTGCGCACCGGGCTCGCGCCGCAATTGACGCTGGAAGCCGCGATCCTCCGCCACGGCGGCTTCGCGGGCATCGCCAAGGGCGCCTCGGTCGCCGAGCTGAGCTACGTGCTGCTGAAAGGCGGCGAGCCGGCCGGAGAGCCCTGCCCGGTGGAGTTCAAGGAAGGCGATTGCGACAGCCAGGCCGACCGCGCGCTCAGCCGCCTCACCGGCGTGGCGCGGCGCTTCGCTGACGAAAACACACCCTATCGCTCGCTCGTCCACCCGATGTGGCGCACGCACTACGGCGACTATGACCACCTTGCACGCGTGAAGGAGTGGTCGTTGACCGGCGGCGAGCTGGATGAGGCGGCGAGTGACCCCGCCTACTTGAGATCGGTTCATTCTCTCAAAGGTCGGGCATGAACGCGCCGCGTCCAGTTCCCGCCGACGTGCTGAACAGGCAAATCGCGGCATCGGACCCGCTCGTGTCCGCCTGGGTGGCGGCAAATGCCGGCTCCGGCAAAACGCATGTCCTGGCGCAACGGGTCATCCGGCTGCTGCTCGACGGCTGCGCGCCGAGCCGCATTCTCTGCCTCACCTTCACCAAGGCGGCCGCCGCCAACATGGCCAAGCGCGTGTTCGACACGCTCGCGCGCTGGACCGCACTCGACGATGCCGCCCTCGATGCGGAGCTCCGGCAGATCGGCATCAAGAAAGTCGACGCCGCGCGGCGGGCCCACGCACGGCGCTTGTTCGCCGCGGCCCTTGACACGCCGGGCGGCCTCAAGGTGCAGACGATTCACGCCTTCTGCACGCGGCTGCTGCACCAATTCCCGTTCGAGGCCAATGTCGCCGCGCGTTTCGCGGTGCTGGAGGAGCGCGCCGAGGCCGAACTGATCGACAAGCTTCGCCTCGAGGTGCTGATGCTGGCCGCCGCGGCCCCGGACGGGCCGCTCGGGCAGGCGCTGAGCACCGCCATCACGGCGGCCGCCGACCAAACGTTCGCCGACCTCGTGCGGGAGGCCATCGCCGAGCGCCACGCGCTCACCGCATGGATCGACCACGTCGGCAGCATCGAGGCCGCCGTCGCGGATCTATCCGGCGCGCTCGGCATCGATTCGGCCGACAGCAATGAACGCATCGACGCGGAAATTGTCGAAGGACCCATTCTGCCGCTCTCGCGATGGACGGCAGTCGCCGCCGTGCTCGCGACCGGTTCGGCAAGTGACCGAAACCAGAGCGACTGCCTTTGCCGAGCAGCGGCCGCCCAAGGCGGCGAGCGCATCACCAACTATCGGCAGTTCTTCACGACCAAAGGCGGGGAGCCGCGTCAAAGCTTGCTGACCAGGGGACTTGCCAACCGTCATCCTGATCTGGCGCAGCAGCTCGCTGCCGAGCAGGAGCGCGTCTGTGCGCTGCTCGAACGGCGACGCGCGGTGGCTACGCGCGACCGCACCGGCGCGCTCATCGCCATCGCCGGCGAGGTGATCTCGCGCTATCGCGCCGAGAAGGAGCGGCGCGGCCTCCTGGACTACGACGACCTGATCGACAAGACGCTGGCGATGCTGACGACGGTCAACCCCTCATGGGTACACTACAAGCTCGATCTCGGCATCGATCACGTGCTGATCGACGAAGCCCAGGACACCAGTCCGAAGCAATGGGAAGTCATCCGCCGGCTCGTGTCGGAGTTCACGGCCGGCGCCGGCGCGCGCGGCGCGCTCACGCGGTCGATCTTCGCAGTGGGCGACGAGAAGCAATCGATCTTTTCGTTTCAGGGCGCGGCTCCGCACTACTTCGCCGACATGCGACGCCATTTCGAATCCGCCCACAAGGACAGCGGTCTCGGCTTCGTGGCGCTCGATTTCAAATACTCGTTCCGCTCGGCGCCGGCCGTGCTCGACGCGGTCGACGGCGTATTCGCACGACCCGAGGCCTACGCGGGCCTCACCGCGGACCCGGTCAAGACGGTGCACCAGGCGGTCCGCGAGAAGGCCCCCGGCGTGGTGGAAATCTGGCCCTTGGTCGAAGCGGAGGAAAAGCGCGAAATCGAGGGCTGGGATGCTCCGTTCGACGAGTTGTCGGAGACGAGCCCGGTGATCAAGCTCGCGCACAGGATCGCGACGAGCGCAAGGAAATGGCTGACGAGCGGCGAGCGCGTCAGTGACCTCGTTACCGGCGCGTTGCGGCCGATGCGGCCGGGCGACGTCCTCATTCTGGTGCGCCAGCGCGGTGCGCTGTTCGAGGCGATCATCCGCGCCCTCAAGGCGAATAACATCGCGGTCGCCGGGGCCGACCGGCTGCTGCTGACCGAGCATATCGCCGTCATGGACCTGATGGTGCTGGCCGACGCGCTGCTGCTTGCCTCCGACGATCTTGCGCTCGCCACCGTGTTGAAAAGCCCGCTGTTCGAGTTGGACGACGACGCGCTGTTCGCGCTTGCCTGGAACCGGCGCGGCACGCTGTGGGACGAGCTCTCCGCGAAGGCCAAGACAGACCCGGTCTTTGCCGAAGCCGCGGCCACGCTGGAGCGCTGGGCGCACGGAGCTCAGTACCGGCCGCCGTTCGCCTTCTATGCCGACGTGCTCGGCCCGGGCGGCGGGCGCGCCCGGATGCTCAAGCGGCTGGGCGCCGAAGCCGCCGATGCGCTCGATGAATTCCTCAATCTCGCGCTCGACTACGAAGCCCGCGAGACCCCGTCGCTCCAGGGCTTCGTTGCCTGGCTGCGTGCCACCACGACCGAGGTGAAACGCGACATGGAGATCGCGCGCGACGAGGTGCGGGTGATGACGGTGCATGGCGCCAAAGGCCTGGAAGCACCCGTGGTGATGCTTGCCGACACCACCACTAATCCGGCCGGACCGCGCCCTCCGCGCCTGCTCGCCATGCCGGCCGCAGGCTCGCCCGACACGCCCGACCGGATCGTCTGGGCGGGCGCCAAGGAGACCGACGTCCCGCCCGTGGCAGCCGCCCGCGCCTGCGCCGTGCGCGCAGCCGAAGAGGAATACCGGCGGCTCCTCTACGTCGCCATGACGCGCGCCGCTGACCGCCTGATCGTGTGCGGCGCGACGGGACAGCGCAAACGGCCGGACGGATGCTGGTATGATCTGGTGCGTGATGCGCTGGAGCCGATCGCCGTGACGGAGCCGGCGGAGTCCGGCGATGAGCCGGTTCTGCGGCTGCAGAAGTGGCAAGTGACCGAGTTCCAGCCGGAGCTGCCGCTCGCCGCCGCGCCAGCCACCTGGCCATGTCCCGATTGGCTCACGCGCAAGCTTGAGGGGCAATCGTCGCCGGCAATCGTTCGTCCCTCGGGCGCCCTCGACGAGCAGGACACGATGACCGCGAGCGTCGGCATGGATGATGACCGCCGTCGCGCGCTTGCCCGCGGTACCCTGATGCATCGGCTGCTGCAGTCGCTCCCCGATATTGCGCCCGAGCGCCGTGGGGGCGCCGCGCGCCGTTATCTCGATCGCGCCGGCCACCTCTTCACCGAGGTGGAGCGTGCGGCCATGACCGGCCAGGTGCTCGCTTTGCTGGACGATCCACGCTTCGCGCCGCTCGCGGCGCCGGGAAGCCGGGCGGAGGTGCCCATCGTGGGGCGTCTCGCGCGCAACGGCCTTCCGCCATACCCTGTATCGGGCCAAGTGGACCGGCTCGCCGTGACCCCGGATCTGGTGCTGATCGCCGACTACAAGACCGATCGTCCTGCCCCAAGGCGGCATGAAGACGTCAAAGAGGAGTATCGGACCCAGCTCGCGCTCTACCGCGCCGTGCTTGCCGGGCTCTATCCCGAACGGGCGGTCCGCGCCCTCCTGGTATGGACGGAAATCCCGCATTTCATGGAGATTCCCGCCGCCACCCTGGATGCCGCGCGCGCTCGCGTCACGCTGGAGTGAACGCTCCTTGACGCTCCCGATGGTCGCCCATACGTTCGGCGCACTTACCCGACGGGCCGCGATTTGCGCCCTCCACAACAACGAGGTGATCCATGGGCGTTGACAAGGTTTCGGACGCCACCTTCGAGTCCGAGGTCCTGAAGTCCGCCGAACCGGTCGTGGTCGACTTCTGGGCCGAATGGTGCGGCCCGTGCCGGATGATTGCGCCGGCGCTCGAGGAGATCGCCGGCACGATGAACGGCAAGGTCAAGATCGTAAAGCTCAACGTAGACGAGAATCCCGCGACCGCGGCGAAGTACGGCATCATGTCCATCCCGACCCTGATGCTGTTCAAGAACGGGGAACTTGCATCCCGTCAGGTCGGCGCCGCGCCCAAGCAGAAGCTGGAGCAGTGGATCACGGCGGCCGTATAACGCACCTGCAGTGAAATTTTTTGCAGGCGGCCGGCCGAAAGGCCGGCCGTCTGCGTTATGGGGAGGTGGTTTGTCGCGAGTTTGTTGCGATGGTCCTGGCGTTGCATCCTCCCCTCCCTCCGATGGAAGCGCTGTCGGTCGACGACATTCCGATCGGCGCGGAGTGGCAGTACGAGCCCAAGTGGGACGGCTTTCGCTGCTTGGTGTTTCGCGACGGCGAAAATATCGAGTTGCAGTCGAAATCCGGGCAATCGCTCACCCGCTACTATCCCGAACTCGTCGAGGCGGTCGGTAAGCTCAAGGCCAAGACCTTCGTCCTCGATGGCGAGATCGTGGTCCCCAGCAATGGGGCATTTTCGTTCGATGCGCTGCTCCAGCGCATTCATCCCGCCGCCAGCCGCATCAAGCGGCTCGCCCACGAAACGCCAGCGCTGCTGATCGTCTTCGACCTGTTGGCGGGGACCGACGGACGCGCGCTCACCGGCTTCAGTCTGAGTGAGCGCCGGGAACGGCTCGCACAGTTCGCGCGAACGTTCCTCGATGGCAACGAGCGTATCCGTCTGTCGCCGGCAACGACGAAACTGTCGGAAGCCAGGAGCTGGCTCAAGCGGGTCGGCTCGACCCTCGACGGCATCATCGCCAAGCGGCGCGACCTCGGCTACGACCCGGGCGAGCGCACCGCCATGCAGAAGATCAAGAACTACCGCAGCGCCGACTGCGTGGTCGGCGGCTTCCGCTACAACGAGGGCAAGGACGTGGTGGGCTCGCTCCTGCTCGGGCTCTACGACCATGCCGGCCTGCTGCATCATGTGGGCTTCACGTCCACGATCCGGCGCGAAGACAAGCCGGCGTTGACCGCAAGACTCGAAAAGCTCATCGCCCCGCCCGGCTTCACCGGCAACGCGCCGGGCGGACCGAGCCGCTGGTCGACCAAGCGTTCGGCACAGTGGCAGCCGCTCAAGCCGAAGCTCGTGGTGGAGGTCTGCTACGACCACTTCTCGGGCGACCGGTTCCGCCACGGCACCAGGCTCATGCGATGGCGCCCCGACAAATCGCCGAACCAGTGCACGCTGGATCAGGTCAAGCAGAAGAAGGCGAACTTGATGAAACTTTTGGATCGCGGCGCGACGACAGGATAGACGAATGTCTGCAGCTGTCATGATGTGTCAGCGCTCATAGTTGTGGTACATCGACCCGATCACGCTCACACCCCATTAGCGCCAATGAGCCCGCTTGGTTTCCTGATCACGATCGTTGCGATTTTATCTTTTGGCGTCGCGGGATTCTTTTTCGTATGCACTTTGGAGGAGGTCAGACCGCGCCTTCCCCTGCAATTTCGCGAAGAAGTGAGGGCGCGCTTCGCGCTCGATTCTTTTGTTTGGCAGCGATCCATGCCGCCGAGCGCACGTCGCAATTACATGCTGTCTCTGAGTTTTAGCACGTTCGCGGTTGGCTGCCTGGCAACGGTCATGGCTCTCAATGGCCCTATCTACGGTACAGCACTCTTTGCCGGCCTGTTTCTCTTCTTCCTTTACTTCACGTTGACGCGCTGGATGAAATATCGAGGCAGAGTATCCTGATCATGAGACGAATTCGTTACAGGCGGCGTGAACAGCGTCAGCCCGGGACCGTGCCGTTGAGAGCGAGCACCTCGCCGGCGAGGTAGAGCGAGCCGGTGATGAGAATGCGCGGCGGAGCCTCCAGATCGAGCCGTATCGTTGCGGCGAGCGCGCTCTCTAATCCGCCGCAGCTCGTGGCCGGCATGCCGACGCGGCGGGCCGTGTCGGCAATGGAATCCGGCGGAAGCGCTTTGTCCTGGCCCTGGATCGGCACCGCCATGATGCGGCGAGCGAGGCCGGCAAAATTCCGCAAAAAACCTTCGCTGTCCTTGGTGGCCAGCATGCCGACGATGAGCACCAGCGGACGCGACACGCGCTCCTCGAGATCGGCGAGCGTTGCCGCAACGGCGCGGCCGCCCTCGCGATTGTGTCCGCCGTCGAGCCACACCTCGCTGCCTTCGGGAGCGAGCGCGACGAGCCGTCCGTGGGGCAGCCGCTGCAGCCGCGCCGGCCAGTCCACATTGGCCAGCCCCTCTTCGAAGGCGCGCGACGGCAGCGCAAGCTGCGGCAGCGCACGCAACGTGGCAATGGCGACGCCGGCATTGTCGAATTGATGACGCCCGAACAGCCGCGGCGCCGGCAGGTCGAGCAACCCGTCCTCGTCCTGATAGACCAGGCGCCCACGTTCCTCGGTCGCGGTCCAGTCTTCGCCGGCGATCTTGAGCGGCACCGCCAGCCGCGCCGCTTCCCGCTCGACGACGCGCAGCGCATCGCGCGGCTGGGCCGCCAGCACGGCCGGCGCGCCGCGCTTGAAAATGCCGGCCTTCTCGCGCGCGATGCCGTCGAGGCTGCTGCCGAGAAAGTCGACATGGTCGACGGAGATCGGCGTGATCACGGTCGCGGCCGGGCGTTCCACCACATTGGTGGCGTCGAGCCGTCCACCGAGGCCGACTTCGAGCAGCAGCATGTCGGCGGGATGGCGCGCGAACAGAAGAAAGGCCGCCGCGGTTTCCATCTCGAACACCGTGATCGGCGCGCCGCCGTTGGCTCGCTCGCATTCCGCCAGCACCGCCGTGAGCTCGGCGTCGGAAACCAGTCTGCCGCCGCCGGGCGCGCCCACGCGGTAGCGTTCGTTGAAGCGCACCAGATGCGGCGAGGTGTAGACGTGCACGCGCAGGCCGGACGCTTCGAGAATGGCGCGCATGAACGCGATGACCGATCCCTTGCCATTGGTGCCGCCCACATGGACGAGGGGCGGCAGCCGCCGCTCGGGATGGTCGAGCGCCGCGAGAATGCGCCACATGCGCTCGAGCGACAGATCGATCTTCTTGGGATGAAGCTCGAGCAGCCGCGCGAGAATGGCGTCGACGGGGGTCATCGTGTCGCTTGCCGCATTTAGGGGGCGGCGCTCGGTTCCGGCACGGCCGGCATGGGTGGCTTGGCTTCGGCGTCATTTGCCGGCCGCTTGGTCAACAGCCGGCACAGCCTGGCGAGCGTCGGCCGCAGCTGATGCCGATGCACGACCATGTCGACCATGCCGTGCTCCTTGAGGTACTCGGCGCGCTGAAATCCCTCCGGCAGCTTCTCGCGGATGGTCTGCTCGATGACGCGGGGGCCGGCAAAACCGACCAACGCGCCGGGCTCGGCGATGTGAATATCGCCGAGCATCGCATAGGAGGCGGTGACGCCGCCGGTGGTTGGATTGGTGAGCACGACGATGTACGGCTTCTTGGCCTCGCGCACCCGGTGGACGGCAACGGTCGTGCGCGGCAGCTGCATCAGGGCGAGAATTCCCTCCTGCATGCGCGCGCCACCGGAGCTCGCGAACAGGATCAACGGCGTGCCCTTTTCCACCGCCGTGTCCATCGCTTTGATGACCGCCTCGCCCGCCGCCATGCCGAGCGAGCCGCCCATGAAATCGAAATCCTGCACGGCGGCCACGACGGCGATCCCTTCGAGCTTGCCGAACCCGAGCTTGATGGCGTCCTTCAGGCCGGTCTTGGCACGCGCGTCCTTGAGACGATCGACGTAGCGGCGCTCATCGCGAAACTTGAGCGGATCGACGGGAGCCTCGGGGATGGCGATATCGAACCAAGTCTCGCCGTCGAACAGGCTCTTGAGGCGCGCCGTGGCGCTCATGCGCATGTGATAGTTGGAGCCGGGAATGACGAACTGGTTGGCCTCGAGGTCCTTGTAGAAGACCATCTGCCCGGTTTCCGGGCATTTGACCCACAGGTTCTCCGGCACCTCGCGCTTGAGAAACGAGCGGATCTTCGGCCGCACGACATTGGAGATCCAGCTCATATCCGTTCCGAACCCGTGGTTTCGAGGCCGAATCTTAAGCGCTTGGTTGCGACAATATAGGCGACAAGGCGAGGATTTGCAGCGCCGAGGCCTACTCCGCGGCTTGTCGACGGGCGCCGCGTACGCCATCGGCGAGTTGCGCCACGACGTCGGTGACGGCGCCGGTGGTGCGGGCCGTAGCCTTGCCGTCGCGATCGAGGCTTGCGCGCACGGCATCGATCAGCGCCGAACCGACCACGACGCCGTCCGCGGTCTGTGCGATGGCACGCGCATGCGCAGCCGTCTTCACGCCGAAGCCCACCGCCACCGGAAGCGTGGTGTCATGTTTGATGCGCGCCACCGCCGCGGCAACCTTGCTGGTATCGGGCGCCGCCATGCCGGTGATGCCGGCGATCGAGACGTAGTAGACGAAACCCGAGGTATTCTTGAGGACGGCGGGAAGGCGCTTCTCGTCCGTTGTCGGGGTGGCGAGGCGGACGAAATTGAGGCCGGCGCGGAGCGCCGGCAAGCACAGCTCGTCGTCCTCCTCGGGCGGCAGGTCCACCACGATCAGCCCATCGACGCCGGCGTCCCTGGCGTCGGCCAGGAAACGGTCGACGCCGTAGATGTAGATCGGATTGTAGTAGCCCATCAGCACAATGGGCGTGTCATTGTCGTCCTGGCGAAATGTGCGCACCATGGCGAGCGTCTTGCTCATGGTCTGGCCGGCACGAAGCGCGCGTAAGCCGGCGGCCTGGATCGCCGGCCCATCCGCCATCGGATCGCTGAATGGCATGCCCAGCTCGATCACGTCGGCGCCGGCATCGGGCAGCGCACGGACGATCTCGAGGCAGGTCCTTTCATCGGGATCGCCAGCCACCAGGAACGTAACGAGTGCGGCGCGACCTTCATGCTTGAGGGAAGCAAAGCGACGATCGATCCGAGTCGTCATCTAGATCTTGCTCCCGAGGTGCTGCGCCACGGTGAAAATGTCCTTGTCGCCGCGGCCGCACATGTTCATCACCATCAGGTGATCCGCCGCCTTTTTCGGCGCGAGCTCGATCACCTTGGCGAGCGCATGGGCGGGCTCGAGGGCCGGGATGATGCCTTCCAGCTTGCAGCAGAGCTGGAAGGCGTCGAGCGCCTCCTGATCGGTTGCCGACAGGTATTTCACGCGGCCGGCATCGTTGAGCCATGAATGCTCGGGCCCGATGCCGGGATAATCGAGGCCGGCCGAGATCGAGTGCGCCTCGTTGATCTGGCCGTCCTCGTTCATCAGGAGATAGGTGCGGTTGCCGTGCAGCACGCCGGGACGGCCGCCGGCGATCGAGGCCGCGTGCAGGCCGCTGTCGAGACCGTGGCCGGCCGCCTCGACGCCGTAGATCTCGATACCGGCCTCGTCGAGAAACGGATGGAACAACCCCATCGCGTTGGAGCCGCCGCCGATACAGGCGACCAACGAATTCGGCAGCCGCCCTTCGGCACTCAGCATCTGCTCGCGCGTCTCGCGACCGATGACCGACTGGAAATCGCGCACCATCATGGGATAGGGATGCGGACCGGCCACCGTCCCAATGCAGTAGAACGTGTCGCCGACATTGGTGACCCAGTCGCGCAGCGCCTCGTTCATGGCGTCCTTGAGCGTCTTCGAACCCGACTCCACCGGACGCACCTCGGCGCCGAGCAGCCGCATGCGGAACACGTTCGGCTTCTGCCGCTCGACGTCCACAGAACCCATGTAGACCACGCATTGCAGGCCGAAGCGTGCACACAACGTGGCGGTGGCCACTCCGTGCTGGCCGGCGCCGGTCTCGGCGATCACGCGCGGCTTGCCCATCCGCCGCGCCAGCATGATCTGGCCGAGCACGTTGTTCACCTTGTGGGCGCCGGTGTGATTGAGCTCGTCGCGCTTGAAGTAGATTTTTGCGCCGCCGAGATGCGCCGTCAGGCGCTCGGCGAAATAGAGCGGCGACGGCCGGCCGACATAGTGCGTGAGATAGCCGTCCATCTCCTGCTTGAACGCCGGATCGTGCTTCGCCTCCGCATAGGCCTGCTCCAGTTCGAGGATCAGCGGCATCAGCGTTTCCGCCACGAAGCGGCCGCCATAGATGCCGAAGTGGCCCCGTTCGTCGGGCCCGCCACGGAATGTGTTCGGTTGCTGGAGGTTCATGCGTTGATCATGTTCAAGAAGGGTCATCCTTCCGCGATGCGATTGATGAGCTTTTCGAGTGCGGCTCCGAGTGCCGGCAACTCGATTGTTGCAACCTCATAGACGATCCCATCGTCAATGCGCCAGTAGGCATGCACCAGCCGATTCCGCATTCCGATGATCGACTCCCACGGAATGTTCGGCTCTAGCGCCAAAACATCTGCGGGAACCTCTTTCAGCGCTTCGCCGATAGCAATCAGGCAATAGTAGACGGTGAACTTCACCTCGACGGAATCATGAAAAATATCCTGCTCAAGTCCTAGAACGCGGGTTTGACCGTGATGTGCAAAAGACCGAGCATCGTGCAGTCGCTCGGCAACCGAACGGCTCATACCGGTTGGACCCCGGCAAGCACCTCTTCTCTTTCGTCCCCGCTCAGCTCGCTTTTCAATACGATGCCGACAGGCCGCTTGAGTCTACGCGACAAATCGATTTCGGCCCCGGTCAAGCCCGTCAGAGACAGGCCGGGGAGTTTCTCGGCGAGCAGATCAACCGCATCGTCGCCGAATACGTGCACGGCTGTCCCTCGCGGCAACAAGCCGATGAAGTGAAGAGGAAATTTCTGCTCGACCTCGTGAAGGTGGCTGAGAAGCCTTTTCCGGTCGATCTGCTGAATGTTCATGGCGGCAGCCTCGTCGCTACTCATAGCACATAACAGTCAGCGACGCCGATGACCGCATGCCGCGCCGTCAGGCGGCGGGCGGACGGCGATAGGCGATGGACCCGACGGGCTGTCCGCCGCGCTCGGCCGAATCGAGCCGCTGTCGCAGCGCCTCGGTTTCGATGCGCAACGCCCGCACCTCGGCCTGCGCGCGCCGGGCGGTGCGGCGCCATTTGCTCTGCCTCAGCCAGGACGCAACGCCGCCGATCACCACGCCTGCCGTCAGCGTGAAGAGGATCACGATGAAAAGCGGCTGGCTCACCGCGAGGATGCGCGGCTCCGACAGGAACGGATCCAGCGAGATGGTCACGGCCTGACGGTTGGCGACCGCGAGCAACACGATGACGATCGCGAGCGGGATCAGAACGAGCGCAGCAATCGCCTTGCTAATCATGGAGCCAGCCTGCCGGTGCGACTGCAAAGCAACGCAACTCGCAGATCAACGCGCCGCTAATCGTCGCGGTTCAAGCGCTCGCGCATTTCCTTGCCGGTCTTGAAGAACGGCACGCATTTCTTGTCGACCGAGACGCGCGCGCCGGTGCGTGGGTTGCGGCCTTCACGTGCCGGGCGGCTCTTCACCGAGAACGCGCCGAAGCCACGCAGTTCGACCCGATCGCCGCGCGCCAACGCGGTGGTGATCTCGCCCAGGATGGCGTTGACGATATTCTCCACGTCACGCTGGTAGAGGTGCGGATTTTGCGTCGCGATCCGCTGAACGAGTTCGGATTTGATCATGGCGACCCGCCCATTCCGCCTGAACAAAAGATTCTGCGATCTCGCCGGACGCGCAACTGCCGGTTGGGACCTGCTCACTCCGAAGGCGAAGGGTGCCAAAGGGCTAAGAGCCCGTCAAGGCTGAGTTTTTCGATTGTCTGCACGGCTGCCGAGTTCTCGATCCAGCGGGCGAGCGCGCGCAGCCCCACCGCGTCCAGCACCTTGGCCAACCCCAGGTGGATAAAATCGAGATCAGTGAAGCGTGGTTGCAGGCGCCAGTCGCGCACCGGCCATTTCGGGTCGACCTTCTTCTCCTTGGCGAGCCAGGCAATCGCCGCCTCTTCGCCGCCAAGCTCGTCGGCCAGCTTCAGTTCGACGGCCTGACGGCCGGTGAATACGCGCCCATCGGCGACGCGTTCGAGATTGGCCTCGTCGAGTTGCCGGCGATCTTTGACCAGGCCACGGAACCAGGCATACGAGTCCTTGACGATCGAATCGATGGCCGCGCGCGCTTCCGGACTGGTCGGCTCGAAGGCGTTGGGGGCCGCCTTGAGGGGCGACGACTTCACCTCTTCGACCTTGACGCCGAGCGTCTTCAGAAGATCGGCAACATTGGGGTATTGGAACAGCACGCCGATCGAGCCCACGAGGCCGGCGCTGCGCGTCACGATGTGATCGCCCGCGAGGGCCGCGATATAGCCGCCGGACGCGGCGAGCCCATCGACCACGATGACGGTCGGCTTCTTGGCGGCGACCGCGCGCAAGGAATCGTAGAGCTGCTCGGCGCCCGCGGCCGTGCCGCCCGGGCTGTCGATATGCACGATCACGGCGCGTGCCTGCGACTTCGCCAGGCGATCGAGGGCCTCGGTCCGCTCCTGGTCGTTACGGATCAGTCCGCGGATCGCCACTCGCGCCATATAGGCGCCCGTCGCCTCGCTCCAGACCAGGTCCGGCTTGGTCACGCGCGCCGCCACGGCAATCACTGCGACGATCGCCAACAGCACCGCCAGCACTCGCCACGCCGTGAGCTTGCGCCGAATCCGGCGGCGATCGACGATCGAATCGGCGTCGAGCGACATGGCTCCTCCTGCGCGTCAGGACCCGACAATGTCGGCGGCGCTGCGCGCGGTCAATGGCAGGCGGTCCGGAGGCGTAGTCTGATAGACTTGGCGGCGCCGGCTCATTCCTTTTCTTCGGCCTTCTCCGGCTTTTCGGTTGCACGCTTGAGCGCGGCGCCGAGGATGTCGCCGAGAGAAGCCCCGGAATCGGCCGTGCCGTACTGGGCAATCGCCTCTTTCTCTTCGGCGACTTCCAGCGCCTTGATCGAGACCGTGACCTTGCGGGCGCGGCGATCGAACTGGGTTACCCGGGCGTCGACCTTCTGGCCGACGGCGAAACGCTCGGGCCGCTGCTCGGAGCGGTCGCGGGCAAGCTCGGCGCGCTTGATAAAGGCGGTGAGATCGGTGCCGACGATCTTCACGTCGATGCCGCCTTCCTTCACCTCGGTCACCTCGCAGGTGACGATCGCGCCTTTCTTCAGGTCGCCGGCCGCGCCCGCTTCGGCAAAGGGATCGCCCTCGAGCTGCTTGATGCCGAGCGAGATGCGCTCCTTCTCGACATCCACGTCCAGCACCTGGGCACGCACGTGATCGCCCTTCTTGTAGTCGTCGATGACCTGCTCGCCCGGACGCTTCCAGTCGAGGTCCGACAGATGCACCATTCCGTCCACGTCGCCGTCGAGGCCGAGGAACAGGCCGAACTCGGTCTTGTTTTTGACCTCGCCTTCGACGTCGCTGCCGGGCGGATATTTCTCGAGGAAGACCTCCCACGGATTGCGCATGGTCTGCTTGAGCCCGAGCGAGATGCGGCGCTTGACCGGATCGACTTCGAGCACCTGCACCTCCACCTCCTGCGAGGTAGAGACGATCTTGCCGGGATGCACGTTCTTCTTGGTCCACGACATTTCCGAGACGTGGATCAGGCCCTCGATTCCGGGCTCGAGCTCGACGAAGGCGCCGTAGTCCGTGATGTTGGTGACGCGACCCTTGAAGCGCGCGCCGACCGGGAACTTGGCCTCGATTCCCTGCCACGGATCGGCCAGCAGCTGCTTCATGCCGAGCGAGATGCGGTGGGTCTCGTGGTTGATCTTGATGATCTTGACCTTCACCTGCTGGCCGATGTTAAGCACCTCTGAAGGGTGATTGACGCGCCGCCAAGCGATGTCCGTGACATGCAGGAGACCATCGATGCCGCCGAGGTCAACGAACGCACCGTAGTCAGTGATGTTCTTGACCACGCCGTCGATGACCTGCCCTTCTTCGAGATTCTGCACCAGCTCCTGACGCTGCTCGGCGCGCGTCTCTTCCAGCACGGTGCGCCGCGAGACGACGATATTGCCGCGACGGCGGTCCATTTTCAGGATCTGGAACGGCTGCGGCACGTTCATGAGGGGCGTGACGTCACGGATCGGGCGGATGTCCACCTGGCTGCGCGGCAGGAAGGCGACGGCGCCGTCGAGATCGACCGTGAAGCCGCCCTTGACTTGGTTGAAGATGACGCCCTGAACCTTTTCGTTCGCTTGGAAGGCCTTCTCGAGCTTGCCCCAGCTCTCCTCGCGCCTTGCCTTGTCGCGCGAGAGCACCGCCTCGCCGAGCGCATTCTCCACGCGCTCCAGATAGACCTCGACCGTATCGCCGATCTTGAGCTCGGCCTGGCGGCCCGGGCCGGCGAATTCCCGTAGCGGAACCCGGCCTTCGGTCTTGAGACCGACGTCGATGACGGCGACGTCCTTTTCGATGCCGACGACGGTTCCCTGGATGACGGAACCTTCCTGCAGATTGCCGTGATCGAACGATTCGTCGAGCAACTTGGCGAAATCTTCGCGCGAGGGCGCGGAAGCGGCGGTGGATGCGACAGCGGTGGCGGTGGCCATGAAATCTCCTGACGGGACGGCCGGCGGCTCGTGTTGCATCCCTTCCGTTCGGGCCGAAGGCCCCGCAGACCTTCGACTGCCGCAGGACTAAGGTGTCCGGCGGGCCGGCCCGATCAACCGAACGGTCGGGACGATGTGTCTTGCCGGGTGCAGCGGCCTCATCGCTGCACGGCGGGCAAGCCTCCAATAAATAGGATCAGAGACTTTAAAGCAAAAGACGGCGAACCGCGCCCCTATCCCGCTCGTGCAGCCTCAACGATGTCGATGGCAGCCCGGACCGCCGCGTCTATATCCAAATGCGTGGTATCGAGCAAGTGCGCGTCGGCCGCGGGTTTGAGGGGCGCGATGGTGCGCTTCATGTCGCGCTCGTCGCGGCGCAGGATGTCGGCGAGGACATCCGCCTCGTTTACCGTCGCACCATCGGCCGCCAAAGCCGCCACGCGGCGGCGGGCGCGGACCTCGGGGGCGGCGTCGACGAAGATTTTCACGTCGGCCTGCGGACAAATGACCGTGCCGATGTCACGGCCGTCGAGTACGGCGCCGGGCGCCGTCGCCGCGAAGGCCCGCTGGAGATCGATCAGCGCCGCACGCACCGTTGGCATGGCGGAGACGATGGACGCGGGTTCCGCCATGCCGCGCGCCTTAAGCGTCACTTCATCGAGGCGCGCTGCATCGAGGTCCTTGGCGGCCGCGACCGCGCGTGCTTCGTCGTCCAGAGCAACACCTGCATCCATGAGGGTCTTGGCCACTGCTCGGTAGAGCAGGCCGGTGTCGAGATGCCTGAGCCCGAAATGAGCGGCGAGACGCTTGGCAAGGGTGCCTTTGCCGGAGGCGGCCGGTCCATCGATAGCGATGATCATGCCATGTTCGCGCCGAGCGAGCGCATCAGGTCGACGAATCCCGGAAAGCTCGTGGCAATGAACGCGGCATCGTCCACGCCCACCGGCTGGTCGCTGGCGAGACCCATCACCAAAGCCGACATGGCGATGCGGTGGTCCATATGGGTCGCCACCCGTCCGCCGCCCGCCGCCCGCCCTTTCCCGGCAACCCTCAGGTCATCGCCGGCGATCTCCGCTTCGACGCCGTTGACCCGCAGCATGTCGGCGGTGGCGGCGAGGCGATCGGATTCCTTCACGCGCAGCTCCTTGAGGCCGCGCATGGTGGTGGTGCCATCGGCGAAGGCCGCCGCGACGCTCAGAACCGGATATTCATCGATCATGGTCGGTGCGCGTTCGGCCGGCACTTCGATGCCTTTCAGTGCGGACGCGCGCACGCGCAGGTCGGCAACCTCCTCGCCGCCCTCATTGCGTACGTGCAGGATCTCGATGGCGGCGCCCATGGCGCGCAGCGTCGTCAACAGGCCCGTTCGCAGCGGGTTGGTCATGACGCTCTCAAGGATCACATCCGAGCCGGGCGTGATCAGGGCGGCGATGAGCGGAAAGGCGGCCGAAGAGGGGTCGGCCGGAACCGCCACGGCGGCGGGCTTAAGCTCCGGTTGGCCGGTCAAGGTGACACGCCGTCCATGGGTCCCATGCGGCTCGACCCGCACCTCGGCGCCGAAATGAACGAGCATGCGCTCCGTGTGATCGCGCGTGGCTTCCGCTTCGATCACAACGGTCTCGCCGGGCGCCCCCAGTCCCGCCAGCAAGACCGCCGATTTCAATTGTGCCGACGCGACCGGCGGCTCGTAGACGATGGGAATCGGATCACGGGCGCCGGCCAGGGTTAACGGCAGGCGCCCCCCCGCGGCTGCCGCCGTGGCCTTGGCGCCGATCCGCTCCAGCGGGTCGAGCACACGCTGCATCGGCCGCTTGCGCAGGCTTGCATCCCCGTCGAAGGTCGCCGTGATGGGACAGCCGGCGACCGCCCCGATCGCGAGCCGGCACCCGGTGGCGGAGTTGCCGAAGTCGAGCGCGTCGGCCGGCGCCGCAAAGCCGCCGACCCCAACGCCGTGGATCGACCAAGAGCCCGCCCCCTCGCGCAGCACGATCGCGCCGAGCATCCGCATCGCCTTGGCGGTGTTGATCACGTCCTCGCCCTCGAGCAGGCCGGAAATCCGCGTCTCGCCGACGCTCAGCGCGCCCAGGATCAGCGCCCGATGGGAGATGGACTTGTCGCCGGGCACGCGCAGACGGCCATGCAGCGGGCCGTTGCGGCGGGCCGTCAGGGGGGACGCGGCGATCTGGTTCACGGAACGTCAAGCCTAAATGGCGGGGTGCGCCGTCGTAACACGAGAGCGCCCGGCGCGTCATCCCGGGACACCGCCTGGCGCCCTGCTTCCGGAGTTCGTGATACGGGGCAGGCCCTCTGACAGCCCGGCATTGGGGGCATACAACGGCGCTATTGACACCCGCCGCGCGAGTCGCCAAGTGAATGCCGCTTCCAAACAAGGATATCGACCGTGGCTAAGCCCGAGCTAGGCACCAAGCGCGTTTGTCCCGTTACGGGCCGCAAGTTCTACGATTTGAACAAGGACCCGGTGATCTCGCCCTATACGGGTCAGGTCGTGCCGATCGAGACGGTGGTCACGCGCGGCCGGCCGGAGCCCGCGCGTGCGGCGGCGGTTCCCGAAGAGGTCGAGGCGCCAGAGGTGCAGGAAGCCGAATTCGTTTCCCTCGAAGAGGCCGATGCCGAGGCGCAGGGCGGCAGCGCCAAGGTGCCGGCGGGCGAGGCCGACGAGGAGGTCGAGGTCGAGGACGAGGCCCTGGACGATGCCGCCTTCATCGTCCCCGAGGAGGAAGAGGACGAGGATGTTGCCGATATCATCGGCGGCGACATCGAGGACGAGGAGGAGTCTTGAGCCGTTCCCCCGCCTCGTGAATGATCAGGCGCACGACTTAAAACGCATACCCGGGGAACCTCACCTGTTGTTTCGACGCGGACGTTCCCACACCGCGCCGCCTATGGGGCCATAGCTCAGTTGGGAGAGCGCTTGAATGGCATTCAAGAGGTCGGGGGTTCGACTCCCCCTGGCTCCACCAGCCTTCGCGCTGCGCGCTACGGCTGGCAAGCCGGAGCGCAAAGCGCGAAGGCTGCCCGTCGCAGCCCAAAGGGCGAAGACGGGCACCCGTTCCAATGAAATACGTCTATCTCCTTGAGAGCATCAATTTTCCTGAAGAGATTTACATCGGCTTGACAGACGATCTGCGCGCAAGATTCGCCGCACACAACGCAGGTCAATCGTTGCACACTGCCAAATTCAAACCGTGGCGCCTCGTGACGTACCTGGCGTTTTCGGACGAATCGAAAGCGATAGCGTTTGAGCGCTATCTCAAGACCGCGTCTGGACGGGCATTCGCCAGAAAGCGCCTCCGATGACGGAACCGCTACGGCTGGCAAGCCGCAGCGCAAAACGCGAAGGCTGCCCGTCGTAGGCCAAAGGGCGAAGACGGGCCTTCAGTTGAGGTGATTGCCCGGTTGTGCGCAACGTTCAACCGGCGGCCCGCCACTTGCGGTACTGGCGCTCGGCGGTCTCGAAGTCCTCGCGCAGGTAGGCCCGCATCTGGGTAACGTGCGCATTGGTGATCTCGCCCGCCGTCCACGCCTTCTTGCGGTCGCGATCGTTGCCGGCGAACTTCAGATAGATCCCTTCCAGTGGCGCGGGCAGCTCGCCGATCGCGTTGCGGAGCGTGCGCCCCTCTTCCAACGCCTCGGCGATGGAGCCTTGGGACATCGGCGCCTGCTTGGTCCAGATCGCCTTGGCGGATCCGACCTGCCATTTCGGCTCGTCGGTAAAGAGCAGGCTGCTGTAGTAGTGGCCGTGCTTGAAATCCCAGTAGCAGCTGGCCTCGCGGTTCATCAGGTCGCACAGCGCGAGGCCCCATTTCGCCTTCTTGTCCTCGACCGCCTGAACGTGGACTTTGTCGCTCAGCCGGTCCGTCTTCGCCAGGCTCATTCCGCCAAAGCGGAAGTACTCGTTGCGCTGCTTCCAGAAGGGGTCCGAGAGCCCCTTCTTGGCGAGCTCGTCCAGATAGACCGTGTCCTCTTGCCAATTGCCGGCATCGGTGAGGTAAGCGAACTTGTAGAACCCGAAGTCGCAGCCGATCCCGAAATTGTGCGCGCTTTCGCCGGGGCCTGCGCCCGTGTTCGCGGGGTCGACCTTCAACTGGTCATCGAAGGTCCGGTATTCGCACCTGGGAGCGATGGAGAGGACCAGACCATGCTTGGCGTGCATCGTCATGCTCAGTTGCTTCAACTGGCGGCGGAAATCGGGGAGCATCTTGATGGCTTGATCGATCCCATCGAGCGCCGCCTGAAGGTCCTCCTCGGTGGCCCGGCGATACACCACCCGGTGGTTCGGGATAGCGCCGAGCGCTTTGTCCGGCGGCAGCTTCGCGCGCAAGGCGTCAAAGGTCTCGGAGTTCGGCAAGACCTTGCCGAGTCCTGCGAACATGCGCTGGCGGGGCGTCAGGCTGTCGTCCTGGAACTTGCGGATGGCGCTGTTGAGCGCCGCGCTAGGGATGCCGTCGATCGCGCCGGCGAAATACGCCACGCCGGACGACTGCTTGATGATCTTGAGCGCGGCCTGCACGAGCGCGACCTCGTGCCGGCGGTTCTCGCCGTTCTCGCCAACGGTTCCCGTCAAGCGCTGCATATCTGCTGCGGGCATGTCCCCCTCCCTGATTCGCGAAGCGCCGATCGCTTCGTGGTCCCGGGCGAGATCATGACGACTCCGCCACGACAACGCTGTTCCCGAGGGAACAAGGGGGCGCGGAATATAGAGGGCTGTCGCGGCCCAAAGGCGCGCCGGTGCCGGTCGTCGCTGATCTTCGGTCTCGCAGGAGAGAACGCGCCGCCCCCTCACATCCGGTAGCGCGCGACCGCGGCGGCGTTCCAGGTCAGGCCATTGCCGGGCCGCTCGGGGGCAACGGCGCAGCCGTCGACGATCTTCAGCGGCTCATCGAGAAGCGGTTCCGCCCAGTCGACCCATTCCAGCCAGTGGCAGGTCGGCGTCGCCGCCAGCAGGTGCGCGCTGATCTCGGGAAAAAGATGTGACGACATCTCGATGCCATGCGCATGGGCAAGCGCGGCGGCGCGCTGCCAGCCGGTGACGCCGCCGATCCGTTCGGCATCGGGCATGACGTAGTCGGCGGCGCCGGCGGCAAGCGCCGCCGCCATGGCGGTGACTTCCGAAAAATTTTCCCCGATCTGGATGGGCGTGACGAGCTCGCGCTTGAGCACCGCGGCGCCCGCATAGTCGTCGTGGCGGATCGGCTCCTCGAGCCAATAGACGCCTTCCTGGTCGAGAGCCCGACCGCGCGCCAGCGCCTCGGCGACGCTAAGTGCCTGGTTGTAGTCCACCATGATGGTGACGCCGGGACAGCGGCGGCGCACCGCGGCGAGCGCCGCGATATCCTCTTTCAGGCTCGGGTAGCCGAGCCTGAGCTTGATGGCGCGAAATCCCTGGGCGAGCTTGTCGGCTTCGTCCGCCAATGCGTCCAGCGCCATCAGGCCGAGGCCGCAACTGTTGTACGCAGGGACCGGTTTGGCCTCGCTGCCCAGGAGGCGCACGAGCGGCAGGCGCGCCGCGATCGCCAGCGCATCCCAGCACGCCATGTCGAAGCCCGCCATGGCCATGCGTACGATCCCCTGCACGCCGATCAGGGCGAAACGCCGGCACAGCTTGGCCCACAGGTCGACGGGCGCGACGCGATCGCCCTTCGTGACCTGCACGATCTCCTCGAGCATGCCGGCGATCGCCGGCGCGGCCGCGCGCAGATAGCAGAACAGATAGGATCGGCCGATGACGCCCTCTTCGGTCTCGACGTCGATCAGCAGCAGCGGCGCCTTGGTGATCGCGCCGCGGCTGGTGCCGAGCGCGTACGTCATCGGCAACTCGACGCCGACGGCCCGAATGCCGCGCACCGTCAGATGCGGCGTGCTGGCGTTGACATTGACCGTCATGGAGAGCTCAAGTCGAACGAGGTTTTTTGCCGCCCGGCCGTCGGCCGGGCTGGCCGGGGTCATTGGCCGGCGCCTTGCGCGCACTCTGCCGCAACGCCTCCTTCAGATTCGTCGGGCGCTGGTGCTTCTTCAACAGGTCGGCGAAGGCTTCGTCCGCAAGATCCTGGAACTCCTTCATGCTGTCGCGCGCCAGGAGGTCGATGGCGGCCCAGGTCTCGTCATCGAACTGAACGCGCTTGCCAGGCATCGATGATCTCCTAACCAGTACCAAGCCATGCCCCACCCGGTCGGCCTTCGGCCGACCACCCTCCCCTTCGGGGAGGGATAAGCGTACTGCCCCTCTCAACTCATTCCGGCGCCTTGATCTCGGCCTCCTTGATCACCTTCGACCACTTGGCGATTTCCGCTTTGATCAAGCCATCGAGCGCGTCCGGCGTGCTCTCCGCGATCGTCATTCCAATGTCGGCAAAGCGTTGCTTCGTGTCGGCTTGAGCGAAGACACGCTGCACCTCGCCATTGAGACGCACCACGACATCGCGTGGGGTTGCGGCCGGCGCCACCAGGCCGAACCAGGTCGACGCCTCGAAGCCCGGCAGCGCGGCCTCGGCGATGGTGGGAATTTCGGGCGCAGCGGCGGAGCGCTCGGCGCTGGTTACCGCAAGCGCACGCAGCGACCCTGCCCTGACATTGCCGATCACGGCGGAGAGATTGGCGAAGATCAGGTGCAGCTGCCCGCCAATGAGGTCGTTGATGGCCGGCGCCTCGCCGCGATAGGCAACGTGCTGCATCTTGATGCCGGCCGTGATGGCGAACAGCTCGCCGGCCATATGCGGCGTGGTGCCAAGCCCGCCCGATCCGAAGTTGATGGTGCCGGGACTGGCCTTGGCCAACGCGATGACGTCCTTCACCGATTGCGCCCGCACCGAGGGGTGCACCACCAGCACCAGCGGGGAAGCGCCCGCGAGCGCGATCCCGGCAAAATCCCGTGGCGGATCGATCGCGACCTTGCGATAGAGCAGCGGCGCGACCGCAAAGGTCGTCTGACTGCCGACCATCAGCGTGTATCCGTCCGGGGCGGATCGCGCCACGGCTTCCCCGGCGATCATGCCGCTGACGCCCGGCCGGTTCTCGACCACCACGGACTGGCCGAGACCGTCGGACATTTTCTGCGCCAGGATACGGGCGGCAACGTCGGTCCCGCCGCCGGCCGAGAAGCCGACCAGGACCTTGACCGGCCGGTCGGGATATTGTCCGGACTGCGCGCCCGCTTCAGGCGTGTGCAGGACCAGCGCGAGGACAAGCCCCCATAGGATGCGCAGCGGTATCGCCGGCTCAACACTCGTGCGGCATCTGCTGTCCATAGCCGCCTCGCCCAGCATCACTGCCGACCCTTGTCGTCCTCGAGCGGCACGGCATAGAGCTCGAGCCGGTGATCGACCAGCCTGAACCCAAGCCGCCGCGCGATCTCGCGCTGCAGGCGCTCGATCTCCTCCGACTGGAACTCGATCACCTCGCCGGTGCGCAGGTTGATGAGGTGGTCGTGATGCGATTCCGGAATCTGCTCGTAGCGCGCGCGGCCCTCGCGGAAATCATGACGCTCGATAATGCCGGCGTCCTCGAACAGCTTCACGGTGCGGTAGACCGTGGAGATAGAGATGTTGCGGTCGACCTCGGCGCAGCGCCGGTACAGCTCCTCCACATCCGGGTGATCGGCCGAATCTGCCAGCACGCGCGCGATGATGCGGCGCTGCTCGGTCATGCGCATGCCCTTGGCGGCACATTGGGCTTCAATATGGGTGGGCTTCGGCACTATCGCCTCGGCATTGCTTCGCTGGCGCCATCATAGAATTGCCGGGCGGGATGGTCCATCAGAGCGTCATCCCCGAAAAGTGCACGCCGGCTTCCGGCAAAGATCATGTTCCAGCAATAAAGCTGGATCAGCCGAGGTCGCGCCGCAGCACGCGCGCCGCCAATGGCGCCATCGCCTCGTCCGTGTAGTAGCCCGGCCGCCGGCCGACCTCGCGAAAACCGGCACGGTCGTAGAGCCGGAGCGCCGGCTTGTTCCCCTCCTCGACCTCGAGAAACACCGCGCCAACACCGAGGCCGGCAAGACGCCGCAAATGCAAATCGAGCAGCCGGCGCGCAATGCCGCGACCGCGCCAGCGCGTCGCGACCGCGATCGAGAGGATTTCCGCCTCGCCGGCGGCCATGCGCGACAGAATGAATCCGGCAAGCTCACTCTCGTACATCGCGCGGTGAGCGATGACCCGCCGATCGAGCAGCAGCCGCTCGATTTCGTCCTCGCTCCAGCCGCGGCGGAACGAGGACGCGTGCAGGGCGGCGAGCGGGCGCGCGTCGCGGGGCGTCGCCTCGCTCAAGCGCGGCGCTGCGCGCGCGAACAGGCGGCGAAGGAGATCGATCATCGCCGCGGCAAGCGCGCACCGTCTTGCCGCCGCGCGTCGGGAGGGCGCAAGTAGAGCGGAGTCGGGCCTGAGTCGGACTGTGCCGCCGCGGCGCCGAGACGGGCCACCCATTCGATCGCAGGTGCTTCGCGCGGCTCGACCAGGAGCGGCGGTAGTGCCTCGGCCGGCCAATCGGCGGCCACCAAAGCGGCTCCCGAACCAACGATCCGCGCAGAACCGGGGACAGCGGCGTGGACGGCCTCGGCTACTGTCGCAACGACCGGCGGGATCAACGTACGCCCGGTGGTGGCAAAGACCTGCAGGTAGACATGACCGTGCTTGGCGTCGATCGCCACCACAACTGCGGCGCCATCCTCCTGCGCGATGTGCGGCGCCGCATAGGCAGACAGGGTGGAGAGCCCGACGGCCGGCTTGCCCGACGCCAGCGCGATGCCGCGGGCGGCGGAAATTCCCACCCGCAGGCCGGTGAAGCTGCCCGGGCCGACCGTGACAGCAATGCGGTCAAGCTCGGCGAACTCCGTTTCCGCCTTGTCCATGACGCGGGCGATCAGCGGCATCAGCGCTTCGGCATGGCCGCGCGCCATCATCAGGCTTTCAGCGGCGAGCGTCCTGCCGCCATTGCTGTCGAATACGGCCGCCGCACAGGCCGCGAGCGCGGTATCGATGGCGAGAATACGCATCACCGAACACAGTAGCGGACGGGCTCATGCCCGTCCGCTATCTGTCGTCCGTGCCGGGGGATGTGTCAAACCGGCCGGACTTCGGTCACGTCCGGTACGAAATGGCGCAGCAGGTTTTGGATGCCGTGCCGCAGCGTCGCGGTCGACGATGGGCAGCCCGAGCAGGCGCCTTTCATGTTGAGATAGACGATGCCGTCCTTGAAGCCGCGGAACGTGATGTCGCCGCCGTCGTTGGCGACCGCCGGACGCACCCGCGTCTCGATCAGCTCCTTGATCTGGGCAACGGTATCGGCGTCTTCGGTGGCAAAGAACTCGTCCGCCTCGGCGGGAGCGGCGCCGGCCTCGCTGCTGATCAGCGGCTCGCCGGACATGAAGTGCTCCATGATGGCGCCGAGAATGGCCGGCTTGAGCTGCTGCCATTCGCCGTCCGCCTTGCTGACAGTGATGAAATCGGAGCCGAAGAACACTCCGCTCACGCCTTTGATCCCGAACAGGCGCTCGGCCAGCGGAGAACGGGCTGCCTCGGTGGCATCGCGCATATCGAGAGTGCCCGAGGCCAGCACGGTGCGTCCGGGAAGAAATTTGAGCGTCGCCGGATTGGGCGTCGCCTCGGTCTGGATGAACATGGCTTCTGCTCCTCGGCCGCGGCCAGTATTCAAGGCCTAAAGTTGTCCTCTCCCCCTAAATGGTGCTTCCCGGCCCGCCGGTCAATCACGACATGGAGTCGAGTTCCTCGTCCGACAGGTGGCCGGGGACGATCGCCACCGGGATCGGGTAGGCGCCGGCGGTCTTGCTCAGGCTCGAGACCAGCGGCCCCGGCCCTTCCTTGCCGGTGGCGGCGGCCAGCACCAGGATGGCGATGTCCTCATCCTCCTCGATCAGATGGAGGATTTCGTGCGCCACCTCGCCCTCCCGAATCGCACGCTCCGGGGTGAGGCCGGCAACGCCATTGGCGCGGCTGGCAAATTTGTCGAGCGCGGCGTTCGCCGCTTCATGCGCTTCCGCCTTCATGATGTCGGCGACGCCGAGCCATTGCTGATTGCGGTCCTGCGTCTCGATCACCCGCAGCATGATCAGGCTCGAACTGGTGCGCGCGGCGCGCTGGCTCGCCCAGTAGACGGCACGGTCGCATTCCGGCGTATCGTCGATGACCACGAGATACTTGCGCTGATGCCCAGCTTCGTGGCTGCGGCGCTTGCGGCTCATAGGGCCTCCCGGGCTTCCGCCAAACCCGCGCAGGCTTCAATCATTCCGTCCACCGGCGGCAGATGGTGGCGAGAACCTGCCGTCCTTACACGACACGTCCCACGCTCTCGCAATGCTGCCATGAGCGGCGGGGCGGCGACAAGGGACAGCCGGGCGAATCGCGACATCCGCACTGCCGGTCAGCGCCGCACCAATCCCACGATGTCCTTGACGGCCTTCATGGTTTCGGCGGCGATCGCTTGCGCGCGCTGGGAACCGTCGGCGAGCACCGAATCGATATAGGCCGGATCATGCAACAGGCGCTTGAGCTCGGCGCGTACCGGACCCAGCCGGGCGACAAGCAACTCGATGAGGGCGGCCTTGAAGGTGGAGAACTGGGCGCCGCCGAATTTCTCCAGCACGGCGGCGGGCGTGATGTCGGCGAGCCCGGCGTAGATGCCGACCAGATTCTCCGCCTCGGGGCGCCCCGCGAGCCCCGCCGGGTCGTGCGGCAGCGGCTCCGGATCGGTCTTCGCCTTGCGGATCTTCTGCGCGATGACGTCGTCTTCATCGCTCAGATTGATGCGCGATTGGTCGGAAGCATCCGATTTCGACATCTTCTTGGTGCCGTCGCGCAATGACATCACGCGAGTGGCCGGCCCTTGGATCACCGGCTCGGTGAGCGGGAAGAATGCATCGCCGTAACCGTGGGCGTGAATCGAGGCGGCAAAGTCGTTGTTGAATTTCTGCGCAATGTCGCGGGCGAGCTCGAGGTGCTGTTTCTGATCCTCCCCCACCGGCACATGGGTTGCCTGGTAGGCGAGAATGTCGGCCGCCATGAGACACGGATAAGCATAGAGTCCGACCGAGGCATTCTCGCGGTCCTTGCCGGCCTTCTCCTTGAACTGGGTCATGCGGTTGAGCCAGCCGATGCGGGCGATGCAGTTGAAAATCCAGGCGAGCTCGGCGTGCTCGGCCACCTGGCTCTGGTTGAAGATGATGTGCTTGGCCGGGTCGATGCCGCAGGCGAGGAACGCCGCGGTGACCTCGCGGATGTTGCGCGGCAGCTCCGCCGGATCCTGCCATACCGTGATGGCGTGCAGGTCGACGACGCAATAGATGCAGTCGTAGCGTTCCTGGAGCGCGACGAACTTGACGATCGCGCCGAGATAATTGCCGAGATGCAGATTGCCGGTCGGCTGCACCCCGGAGAACACGCGTTCCTTGAACGCCATGGTGGTCCTCACCGATTGAGCGGCGTCCCATGCCATGATGGCCCAGCAGGGTGCAAGGGGCGGCGGTTGCGGCGGCGCGCTCGTCCGCTATAGACCATGTCCCGTTCCTTTTAGAAACGGAACATGGTCTAAGCTTCTATGAGCGGCGCATGTTCTTGGCGCGAACCGGTACCCACTTCGCCGCAACATGCGCGAGTGCCTCGCTTCCGAAGTTCGTGATGCATCGCAGCACCCTCTGGACACGAACTTCGGAAGCAAAGAGGCATTAGCAAGTTTATGGTTCTGGTGCCGCGCCCCTCCGAGAGCACCGGCGTTTCGATCCGGACAGCATCTGAAAGCCAGTATCCATGCCCGAACCCCGTTATGACGTCCTCGGCATCGGCAACGCCATCGTCGATGTCATCGCCCGCGCCGACGACGATTTCCTCGTGCGGCACAACATGCGCAAGGGAACGATGTCGCTCATCGTCGAGGAGCAGGCCGAGCACATCTATGAATCGATGGGGCCGGCAGTCGAAATCTCCGGCGGCTCGGCGGCCAACACCATCGTCGGCCTGGCGAGCTTCGGCGGGCGCGCGGCGTTTGTCGGCAAGGTGAAGGATGACATACTGGGCCGCGTCTTCGGCCACGACGTCCGCGCTGCCGGCGTCGTGTTCGAGACGCTGCCGGCGCAGGACGGACCTTCGACCGCGCGCTCGTATATCATCGTCACGCCGGATGGCGAGCGCACCATGAATACGTATCTCGGCGCGGCGCAAAATCTCGGCGTCGAGGACATTCACCCGGAAACCATCGCCGACGCCAGCATCAGCTATCTCGAGGGCTATCTGTGGGATCCGCAGAATGCCAAGGACGCGTTCCTGCAAGCCGCGGCCATCGCGCACGATGCCAAGCGACGGGTGGCGCTGACGCTGTCGGACGCGTTCTGCGTCGACCGCTGGCGCGACGAGTTCCTCGAGCTGATCCGCGCACGCACCGTCGACATCCTGTTCGCCAACGAAGCCGAGCTGCACAGCCTCTACCAGACGGCCGACTTCGCCAGCGCGGTCGCGGCGCTGCGCGAGGACGCCGAGCTTGCGGTCGTGACCCGCAGCGAGAAAGGATGCGTGGTCGTGACGCGGAAAACCACGGAAACCGTGCCGGCTTTCCCGGTCGCGCGCGTGGTCGACACGACGGGCGCCGGCGACCTGTTCGCGGCGGGCTTCCTGTTCGGCCTCGCGCGCGGACGTGACCACGTGGCATGCGCACGGCTCGGCGCTCTCGCGGCGGCCGAGGTGATCCAGCATCTGGGCGCCCGGCCGGAGACCTCGCTGAAAATCCTGGCACAGGAAAATGGCTTACCGGTCTGATCCCTAGAGGGACCGGTGGTTGGCCGTCGGGCTCGGTAACCAATTGGTAAGCAACGCTGGTTACCAATTGGTAAGCGAGAATTCCTAAGGACCGCGCCATGGCCAAGGGCAACGAAGCGCCGGCGAACGCAACCACGACGTCCGATCTTTTCGCGTCAGCTCGAGACGGCGCGACAACAACCCCCGACGCTGCGGCGGCGATCATCGGCAAAGCAGACGCCAAACCGCCCGGCGCCGCTCCGCTCGTTCAGTCGGTGCCGAGCATCTCGTCAGCTTCAGTGCGCGAGTTCGGAAATCGGGCCACAACGGCAAGGCCCGCGACTCACGCCAAGGCGGGTGGTGCCGGAAAAGAAGGATCTGCGCCGAAAGAGACGCGCAAGTCGCGCTTTCCACTGCTTGCTGCAACGCTGGCTTTGGCGGCCGCTTTGGGCGGAGCTGCCGGTGCCGTCGGCATTGCGGCACTTCTGAACTTGGCAACAGCCTCGACGGCCACGCAGCCGGCGCGCGAAGCGGTTGTTGACGCCGAGCCCATCAAGGCGCTGATCGCACAGCTGACGAGCGACATCGGTGCGCTCAGGGCCACGCTGGAACAATCCGGCAAGGTCACGGCGGCGCAGTTCGGCAAAGTGGCGGAGCGGTTGGAGCGGGCCGAACGCGCGCAGGCGGAGCCGGTCGCCAAGCTCGCCAAGATCGGCGAGACGGTCGAACGTCTCGAGCGGCGGGCGCCGACGCCCACGCCGCCAGCCCCGGCAGCCCCGGCCGCCGCGGCCGCCGCGGCCGAGGTCACCGGCTCGATCAACCCGGCACATCCGCCCGTGCCTGAGCCGAAGCCGAAGCCGACGATCATCGACGACTATGTGGTGCGCAAGGTGTTCGACGGCGTCGCCTTGGTCGAGGGCCGTCGCGGCATCATCGAGGTCGAGCCCGGCTCCACGCTGCCCGGTGCCGGCCGCGTCGAGGAGATCAGGCGCCAGGACGGCCGCTGGGTCGTCGTCACCAACAAAGGCCTGATCGTCCCGCCCCGCTAATTCCGTTTCGCGGGATCGTGAAACTCCCGAGTTCGTACGATCCCGGACCAGCGGTACACCGCATCCGGGAACACCGGCGATCAACCGAATTTGTCCGCGCGCCGACTTGGTTCGCGCATGAAAACCGTGCCACATTCGCCCGACGCCATTTGACTGGCGCATGTTCTTGACGGCGAACCGATATCGACTTCGCCGGAATATGCGCTAGCGTCGTAACGCTTGCGCGCTGTGCAAATGGAGGATTGCGTGGAGCTTGCCGGCCGTGTGCTACGGATTGCGCTGACGAGCGTCGGCCTGTTGATGTCTTCCTATGCGGTCGCGCAGCAGCCGGCCGTTCCGCCGACTTCCGAACTCGCCGACCGCTGTCCGGGACTCGTCGCCGCCAAGTCACCGCGCGTGATCCCGGCGGCGTTCTTGCCGGCCACGATCGCCGGCGACCAGGTTCGCATCACTTACGCGGGCCACTCGACGTTCCTGATCGAAAGTCCGCGCCTCGTTCGCATCGCCACCGACTACAACGATTATGTCCGTTCGCCCGTCCTGCCGGACATCGTGACGATGAACCATGCGCACTCCACGCACTACACGGACCGGCCGGACGCGGCCATCAAGCACGTGCTGCGCGGGTGGGGACCGAGCCCGGACCAGCCGGCGCGTCATGACATGACGTTTCAGGACGTGCGCGTGCGCAACATCCCCACCAACATTCGCGACTGGGTCGGCGGCGGCACCGAGCGCCATGGCAATTCGATCTTCATTTTCGAAACCGCACAGATGTGCATCGCCCATCTCGGACATCTGCATCACACGCTCAATCAGCAGCAGCTCAACGAGATGGGTCGCGTCGACGTCGTGATGGTGCCGGTGGATGGCGGCGCGACGCTCGACCTGGAGGGCATGTTCGAGGTCCTCACCAGCCTCAAGGCGTCGTTGATGATCCCCATGCATTTTTTCAGCGCCTACACGCTGAACCGGTTCGTTTCCCGGGCGAAGGAGCAGTGGGACGTGGAGTTCAACGACACGCCTTCGCTGCTGCTGTCGAAGACGACGCTGCCGGCGAAGCCGAAGGTCCTGGTGCTGCCGGGGCGATGAGCTCTTGATGCGTACACAGGTGGGAATCGTCGGCGCCGGGCCGGCAGGCTTGCTGCTCGCGCATTTGCTGCGACGCGACGGCATCGAGTCCGTGATCCTCGAAAATCGCAGCCGGCAATACGTGATCGAGCGGGTCCGTGCCGGCCTGCTCGAACAGGGCACGGTCGATCTCATGACCGAGCTCGGCCTCGCCGATCGCCTGCACCGCGAGGGACTGGTCCACCACGGGCTGGCGCTGCGCTTTGGCGGCAGGAGCCACCGCATCCCGCTGACCGACCTGACCGGAAAGGTGGTGACGATCTACGGCCAGAACGAGGTCATGAAGGATCTCATCGACGCGCACCTCGACGCGGGCGGCGAGATCCTGTTCGAGGCCGAAGCGGAGGCCCTCACGGATCTGCAGACGACCCCGCGCATCCGCTTTCGCCGCAACGGCGAAGAGACGGTGCTCGCCTGCGACTTCGTCGCCGGATGCGACGGCTTTCATGGAATGTGCCGGCCGGCGATTCCGGACAGCGCGCTGACGGTGTACGACCGCGAATACCCGTTCGCATGGATCGGCATCCTCTCGGAGTCGCCGCCGGTCTCGGACGAGCTGATCTATGTGCATCATGAGCGCGGGTTCGCGCTGTTCACCATGCGCTCGCCGATGCTCAGCAGGCTGTATCTCCAGTGCACGCCGGACGATGACATCGCCGACTGGCCGGACGCGCGCATCTGGGAAGAGCTGCATCTGCGGCTGGGCCATGTCGACAGCGAACTCATCGAAGGTAACGTGACGCAGAAGGCGATCACCCCGATGCGCAGCTTCGTGGTGGCGCCGATGCGCTACGCTCGCCTGTTCATCGCCGGCGACGCCGCCCATATCGTGCCGCCGACCGGCGCGAAGGGATTGAATCTCGCCGCTGCCGATGTGCGTGTGCTGGCGCGCGCGTTCGACGAACATTACCGGCACGGCCGCAGTGACCTGCTCGACCGCTATTCCGAGATATGCCTGCGGCGCGTGTGGAAAAGCCAGCGCTTCTCGTGGTGGATGACGTCGATGTTGCACCGGTTCGACGACCAGTCGCGGTTCGATCGTCAGGTGCAGCTCGCAGAGCTCGATTACGTCACCGGCTCGCGCGCTGCCATGACGGCGCTCGCCGAGAACTATGTCGGCCTCCCGTTCGAGGAGCTGTGAGCTGCCGATCAGTCGCCGGGCGCGGCCGGATTGAAGAAGAACGGGAACGGGGACCGCGGACGCTGCTCGCGTGCCGCGGCCCCGCCCTCCTCCTCGACCTGCTTCTGCCGGACCGATGCGCGGCGGCTGTCGCGGCTGCGCGAGGAGCGCACCAGCGTGTAGCCGTCGTCATCTTCCGCCGGCGTTGCGCGCGAGCGTCCCACTCGGATGGGCTCCTGCTGAGTGGCTCGCGGCCGCACCACGCGGGTGGCTTCTTCGGGCGTCAGCGGGCGCAATGTACGAGCCTCTTCGTCTTGCGCCTCGCGCAAGTCCTCCTTCGCCCGCCTCATGTCGCTCCGCGGGTCTCTCGTCGTTGCCTCGCGCTCAGCGAGGCTGCGGCGCGTATGGCGTCGCTCCGCAGACTTCCGCGTCTGCCGCGACTCGCCGGCCGCCGGCGGAGCGCTCGTGGTGGCTTGCGGGACCACGTCAGGGCCGTTCGTTGGCGCTGCCGCAGTGCGCGTCAATTCGTCAGGCTTCGGCCGCGGCATCGGCACGCCGATTTGGCCGGAGGCAATGTTGCTGTCGGACTGTTGCGGCCGATCTGCCCCAGCCGGTTCCCGCGAGGCCACGTCCATGCTGCCGGACGAGCCGTTCGTTGTTCGATCGACGGTGCTCGCTGGCGGCGGCGCCATCCCGTCGGTGGTGCGGGACGGTAGCGGCGGCGCGGCCGTCATCACCGTGGCTGGAGCGCTGCGATCCGTGGTGATCACGCGCACCGAACGCCGCGCTGGCGCATTCGCGTCGGCGCCAGCGCAGCTGTGGTCGACATAGGGCCAAGTCTGCCGTTCGCAGGAGAGGTCAGCGGACTGCCCGGAGACGGCATCGCCCGCCTCGGCTGCAGCGCCATCAGGGTTGGAGGCGGACGCTTCCGCAGCGACGGGCGGGGCTTCGGGCGTCGCCGATGTCTGGGTTGCTTGTGGTGAGGAATGAGGCGCCGGCACATTCGCCGGCTGCTCACGGCGCACGGCGGGCGACGACGATGCGTTGGATGCCGCCTCGGTCGGCGTGCGCAGCTTGGCCTGTTGCGGCTGAGCGGCCTTGTGCGGTGCCGTCAGGAAAGTAATCACCAGGACGCTACAGACGATACCCGCCGCGAAGACGACGCCGGCGGCAAAGGCGGCGGCGATCTTCAACCAGGGCCGGCGAGGTGCGGCGGGTGCCGAAAAGACCCGTGGATCTTGCGGCACACCTTCCAAGGGCGAAGACATCGCATCCTCCGGCGGGATTGATCTTCCTCCCTCGGTCGATCACCATTGCGTAATCTCAACGCGGTAGCGCGTGCGTCGGTTCCTCGACATTTGCTGCCTGGAACTCCGCCACGGAGGCTATCAGCCGCTCGATATCCTCCGGGCGCGACAAGCGGTGGTCGCCGTCCTTGACCAGCGTAAGCACGACATCATCGCGGGCGATCCGCGACACCAGTTCGACGGCGTGATTCCACGGCACGTCGGGGTCCTGCACGCCCTGCAGGATATGCACCGGGCACCCAGGCTCGATCATGTTTCCCAGCAGGAGATGGTTGCGGCCCTCTTCGATCAGCTGCCGGGTGATCAGATAAGGCTTATCCGAATAGGCCGAGGGCCGCGCCCAGACACCCTTTTCCTCGATCTCGCGCTTCACCTGGCGGGGAAATTTCTGCCACATCAGGATCTCGGTGAAATCGACCGCCGGCGCGATCAGGACAAGTCCGGCCACGCCAGGCGGCGACATTGTTTCGGCGCGCCGCCTCAGCGCGTGCAGCATCAGCAGCGCGATCCAGCCTCCCATCGAGGAGCCGACGACGACCCATGGACCGCGACCGCAGGCCGCGAAGACCGCGAGGCTTTCCTCGAGCCAGCGCCCGATGGTGCCATTCGTGACGGCACCCTCGGATTCGCCATGCCCCGAATAGTCGAAGCGCACACAGGCGCGGCCATGCTCCGCGGCCCACCGCGCGAGCGCCTGAGCTTTGGTGCCTTTCATGTCGGAGTTGAACCCGCCCAGCCAGAACACGCCTGGCGCCGCGCCCTCCTGCGAGCGCACGGCCAGGCGACGGGCCGCGGACCCGGTTCCGACCGTCACGTATGCTGGTTCAGAATCGCTCATCGCTCCGGCTCGGTTCGTTGCTTTGAAGTCGTCGGTGCCATGCGGGTCCAGGCCAGGAAGGGCTTTCGCCCCAAAATGGTTTATGAAGATGCCGGCCGACCCTGAATTGCGGCAACATCGGCCAAGGCAGGAGAAGATGGTGATCGCGAGGCAAGGCCTCACGCATATCGCGCTGACGGGCAGAGACGTGTTTGGCCGCAGGCCGGGGCCAAACGCAAGTGGCATATTGCCGGCACCCGAGTTCGGCGGCAGGGAACGGCATGATGGCCGTCGATGAAGCTCCCGCGCGAACGCCGATGCGGCGGCTTCCCGGCGCCACCGTTCTGCAGATCGTTCCGGCGCTCGTCGACGAACCGGCGGCGCGCGCCGCCGTAAATGTGGCCTCCGCCCTGCTGCGTTCCGGCGCGCGCGCCCTGGTGGCGGGCGGCGCCGGCATGCTCATCGGGCAGCTGCAGGCGCTCGGCGGCGAATGGGTGCAATATGCAAGCCTCACTCGCAATCCGATCAAATTGAGAGGCAATGCCCGTGTCCTGAGCCAACTGATCGGGCGCGAGCGGATCGACATCGTGCATGCCTATAGCGCGCCGGCGGCGTGGAGCGCGCGCATCGCCATCCACAAGACCGGCGCCCGGCTGGTCACGACGTATGCCGGCGCGCCGGCGGAGCGGAGGAAGCTGGCATCGCTCTACCGCAAGGCGCTGACCTCCGGCCATCGTATCGTGGCCGAGTCCGAGCATGCCGCCGATCTCGTCATCAAGCGCCACAAGATCGCGCCCGAGCGCATCGTCGCCATTCCGCCGAGCATCGACACGGCCCGCTTCGACCCGACCGCCATGAGTGCAGAACGCATGGCGATCCTGCGCCATGGCTGGGGTATCCGTCCAGGCTGGCGCGTCATCCTCGTGCCGGGCCGGCTCAGCCCCGCACGCGGGCAGATGACGCTGGTCGACGCCGTCCGTATCCTCGTCAATGGCGGCATGCGGGGAGTCGCTTTCATTCTTGCCGACGACCGCCCCGGCGACAGCGGATATGCCCAAGCCATCGTCCACCGGATCGAGGCGCAAGGGATCGGTGGGTTGGTGCGGCGGGTCGGCCACTGTGCCGATATGCCGGCCGCCTACGCCATTGCCGATCTCATCGTGGTCCCAAGCGTCGAGCCCGCTACGTTCAGTCAGACTGCGGCCGAGGCGCATGCCATGGCGAAACCGGTCATCGCCTCGGCGGTCGGGGTTTTGCCGGAAATCGTTCTCGGACCGCCGCGCGTGGACGACGACGCCCGCACCGGCTGGCTCGTCAATCCGTCCGATCCGATCGCGCTTGCCCGCGCGCTCGCCGCCGCGCTCGCCCTCGACGATTCGATTCTGCAGGCCACGGGCAACCGCGCCCGGCGGCTGGCGGAGACCAGGTTCTCGCCGGCCCGCGTTGCCGCAGCGGCCCTTGCCGTCTACGCCTCTCTGCTCGAAAACGGCGGCTAGCACCGCTTTTCGGTTTGAAGTTCCTGCAGGGGCTTCCGGCGGCAGGAACTCCGAATCGGCGGCCCTAGCCCGGTCCTTCGGTCGGCATGGCTTAGAAATCCTTAAGCGACAGAAATCCTTAATCCCGTACGTATCTTGGCCGCAGACGGCGCCTTACCCGCGGGGCAGCCCCTCGCCGCGCTGTGGCGGCGCTGCCACGTGCATCTTTTCGTTGCGTTCCGCCGTTGACTTGGGACGATTTTGTACCGATCTTGAAGAGTTCCGAGTAGCGTGGGCGACGGACCGATCCGTTACGTCACCAGCCGGTGACGGCGGTCATCCTTTCCGGCTCCCCTGCCACACGGATTGTCGCAACAGCACAGGAGTTATTCGCCATTCGTCGCCCGATGAAAGCCGCGCAGCAGCCCGTCCAGAAAGACGGCCCGCGCGTGAACGAGGAGATCCGCGTCCGCGAGGTTCAGCTGATCGATCAAAACGGCGCCAACCGAGGCGTCACCGAAATCCAGGCCGCCATCGCCCTGGCGCAGGAGGCGGGACTCGACTTGGTCGAGATCGCGCCCAATTCGATACCCCCCGTCGCCAAGATTCTCGACTTCGGCAAGTACAAATATCAGGCACAGAAAAAGGCCGCCGAGGCACGCAAGAAGCAGAAGGTCGTCGAGATCAAGGAGATCAAAATCCGGCCGATGATCGACGCCCATGATTACGACGTGAAGATGCGTTCGATGCGACGCTTCTTCGAGGAAGGCGACAAGGTCAAGGTGACCCTGCGGTTCCGCGGTCGTGAAATGGCCCACCAGGAGCTCGGCATCCAGTTGCTCGAGCGCGTCAAGGGCGACACCTCCACGCTCGCCAAGGTGGAGCAGGAACCCAAGTTCGAAGGCCGGCAGATGATCATGGTGCTGGCGCCGCGCTGAGGCGCCACTGCGGCCAACGGGTGCGTCACAGGCAGGATTGCGGGAGCCATCAGCCGCTTCTCTGATCGGCTCCGCCTTCTCGCCTCGACTTGCTCGATCTCTTTCACGATCAAGCCGCTCGTCAGAGCCCCGCGTTTGCTCGGGCCGCTTCCATTTTCTGCGCCGGACCGAGCGTGTGTGCCGGACCGAGCATTGTGTTTTGTGGCCTCGGGGTTAATCCTCAGATTCTGATCGCAAGTGATTCGCAGGCGTGAGAGGTCGGACAGCGCGCAACAGACAGAACCGAACTTGCAAAGGGTCGGCGGACTATCGATGGCCTTTTCCGGAACCCACGATTTCGCGCTCGTTGTCCTCTCCGTGTTGATCGCGATGACGGCTTCGTACACGGCCCTGGATCTGGGTGGCCGCATTCAAGCGGCGACCGGCAGGGCCGGTTACGTATGGCTGCTGAGCGCCGCGATCGCGATGGGCGGCGGCATCTGGTCGATGCATTTTGTCGCCATGCTCGCCTTCAGCCTTCCCGGCCTGGAGGTGAGCTATGACGTCGGACTGACGCTTCTTTCCCTGATCCTTCCCGTCGTCGTGACGGCGATCGGCTTTTTCGTCGTGCGGCGGCAAAAAGCCGGCCGGCTCGCCCACATGACGAGCGGCATCTTGATGGGTCTCGGTATCGTGGCGATGCATTATACCGGCATGGCGGCGATGCGGATGCCGGCATCGCTGTCCTACGATCCGGTCTTCGTTGCGCTCTCGGTGGCGATCGCCATCGGCGCCTCGGTGGCCGCGCTCTGGCTTGCTTTCCGCAACACCGACCTGGTCCAGAGGCTCATGGCGTCCGTGATCATGGGCCTCGCCATCTCCGGAATGCATTACACCGCGATGCACGCCGCGAGCTTTCATGCGCACATGCCGATGGGTTCGCCGGAGAGAAGCATCGGCATTGGGCAACTTCAACTGGCGCTCAGCGTTTCCGCTGCCACGTTCCTGATTCTTCTTCTGGCACTGGTCGCCACGATCTTCGATCGGCGATTCGCCATGCTGGCGACGCGAGAGGCAGCGGCGCTGCGGGAAAGCGAACGCCGCTTCAGGCTGCTGGTCGAGAGCGTCACCGAATACGCGATTGTCCTGCTCGATCCGCAGGGGCGGATCACCAACTGGAACAGCGGCGCCGAACGACTGAAGGGCTATCGGGCCGACGAGATCGTTGGCCGACATTTTTCCTGCTTCTATTCCGAGGAGGATCGACGCAATGGCAAGCCCGAACGGGCGCTCGAGAGCGCGCTTCGCCAGGGCAACCACAAAGACGAGGGCTGGCGGGTCCGCAAAGACGGAAGCCGCTTCTGGGCGAGCGCGGTCATCGACGCAATCTACGAGGGCGGCACCCAGCTTCTCGGCTTCGCCAAGGTGATCCGCGACATGACCGAGCGCAAGGAAGCGCAGCGCCAGGTCGAGGAGGCAGAGGCGAAGTTTCTGCAGGCACAGAAGATGGAAGCGATCGGCCAGCTCACCGGAGGCATCGCCCACGACTTCAACAACCTGCTCAATGCCGTGCTGGGAAATCTCGAGCTCCTGCTCAGGCGGGTGCCACCAAACCCGAGTATCACCCCGCTCCTGGAGAACGCATTCAAAGGGGCGCAGCGCGGGGCCGCCCTGACGCAACGGATGCTCGCCTTCGCACGGCGCCAGGATCTCAATCCCCAGGCCGTGGACATTCCGGACCTGTTGCGCGGCATGGCGGACCTGCTCAAGCGCACGATCGGCCCGCGCATTCGCATCGAGACTCGCTTTCCGGTTCCGCTCGCGCGGGCGCATGTGGACGGCCATCAGCTCGAGCTCGCGATTCTCAACCTCTCCGTCAACGCACGCGACGCGATGCCGGACGGCGGCTCAATCACCATCGCGGCCAGCGAGGAAACGGTCGGAGAGGACAATCCACTGGGGTTGGCGCCGCGCCCATACATCCTGCTGCAGGTCACCGATACCGGGGCAGGGATGGATGAGGCCACCCTGCAACGCGCTTTGGAGCCGTTCTTCACCACCAAGGAAAGAGGACAGGGAACCGGCCTGGGCCTCTCGATCGTGCATGGTCTGGCGGAGCAATCCGGTGGACGCCTCGTCTTGAAGAGCAAACGTGGAGAAGGCACGACCGCGGCGATCTGGCTTCCGGTTTCCGGTCTCGACCTTCGTCGGCAGGCGCAAGCAACGGCCCCGCCGACCGGAATTGGCAGCGAACGGGCCAGCCGCCGCTTTTCCGTGCTGGTCGTCGATGACGACGACCTCGTTCTCACCCTGGCGGCCGAGATGCTGTCGGATCTGGGCCATACGGCACTTCAGGCCCAATCCGGGGAAGCAGCGCTTGCCTTGTTGCATGAAGGCCGGGAGGTCGATGTCGTCGTGACCGACCAAGTGATGCCGGGAATGACCGGCGTCGAGCTTTCGGCACAGATCAAATCGAAGTGGCCTCACATCTCGATCATTCTGGCAAGCGGCTACGCCGAACTGGCTGCGCGGCCGGATCCGGCGCTGTTGAAGCTCAGCAAGCCGTTTTCGCAGGCTATGCTGGCGCGCGCACTGGCCGAATGCGCCAGGCCGATGGCTCCGCGCAAGGCAGTTCTGGCCTTCAAGCAGCGGTAGGCCGGTTGCACGGCGCGCCCGCCTCTGCCATAACGCCGCCTCCCGCTGCCCGGCCAAAGGGCTGCCGTGGCGGCGGCGAAGTGCTCAATCGGCACGCTCAACCGAGCAATGGTCCGGCGAACGCGGGTGTTTTGCCCGACGTGACCGGCTAAGGAGAGCCAAATGCCCAAGTTGAAGACGAAATCAGGCGCCAAGAAGCGCTTCAAGATCACCGGCACCGGCAAGGTGTTGTCGGCCATGTCCGGCAAGCGCCACGGCATGATCAAACGGACCACCAAGCAGATTCGCCAGCATCGCGGCACCCGGGTGATGTTCAAGGCCGACGGCGACAACGTTAAGAAGTATTTTCTGCCCAACGCCTGAGCGCCCGGCCGCTTCGCGGCGGCTCGCGTCATCAAAAGCAGTTCTGAAGGAGATCAGCCATGGCCCGCGTCAAGCGTGGCGTCACCGCCCATGCCAAGCACAAGAAGGTGCTCAAAGCCGCCAAGGGCTACTATGGCCGGCGCAAGAACACGATCCGGGTTGCCAAGCAGGCCGTCGAGAAGGCGGCGCAATACGCCTATCGCGACCGCAAGCGTAAGAAGCGTACGTTTCGCGCGCTGTGGATTCAGCGCCTCAATGCGGCGGTGCGCCCGTTCGGCCTCACCTACAGCCGATTTATCGATGGCTTGAGCAAGGCCGGGGTCATGGTGGACCGCAAGGTGCTGTCCGACCTCGCCATCCGCGAACCGGCAGCATTCGAAGCGATTGTCGGACAGGCCAAGGCCGCGCTGGCGGCGTGACGCGCGCGCGTGCCTCGCTTGGAGCGGGCGTGATCGCGCGACGGGTTCTGCCGCAAACGGCCGGCGCGAACGCCTGAACGAGGACGAACGTGACCGACATCGGGCAACTGGAAACCGAGCTCACAAGCGCCATCGCGGCGGCGAGCGACGAGGCGGCACTCGAAGCCGTGCGCGTCTCGGCGCTCGGCAAGAAGGGGGCCATCTCGGATCTGCTCAGGACCCTCGGCACGATGACGCCGGAGGAGCGCAAGGATCACGGACCGCTCATCAACGGGCTCAAGGAGCGCGTCACCCAGGCGATCGCGACGCGCCGCGAGGCGCTCAAGAACGACGCGCTCGACCAGCGCCTCAACACCGAGAGCATCGACGTGACGCTGCCGGTGCGCGAGCCGGCGACCGAAATCGGACGCGTGCATCCGATCAGCCAGGTGATCGACGAGCTCACGGCGATCTTCGCCGACATGGGCTTCGCAATCGCCGAGGGGCCTGACATCGAGACCGACGACTACAACTTCACCATGCTCAATTTCCCGGAAGGCCACCCGGCGCGGGAGATGCACGACACGTTCTACTTCAATCCCAAGCCCGACGGCTCGCGGCGGCTCCTGCGCACCCATACCTCGCCGGTGCAGATCCGCACCATGTTGACGCAAAAGCCGCCGATCCGCGTGATCATTCCCGGCCGCACCTACCGCAGCGATTCCGACCAGACCCATACGCCGATGTTTCACCAGGTCGAGGGTTTGGTGATCGACCGGCAGTCGCATCTCGGCCACCTGAAATGGACCCTCGAAGAGTTCTGCAAGGCGTTCTTCGAGGTCGACCAGGTAAAGATGCGCTTTCGCCCATCGTTCTTCCCCTTCACCGAACCGTCGCTCGAGGTCGACATCCAGTGCCGGCGCGAGAAAAATGAGATCCGCTTCGGCACCGGCGAGGATTGGCTGGAAATCCTGGGCTGCGGCATGGTGCATCCGGCCGTGCTGCGCAATTGCGGGCTCGACCCCGACGAATACCAGGGGTTTGCGTGGGGCTTAGGGATAGACCGGATCGCCATGCTGAAATACGGCATGCCGGACTTGCGCGCGTTCTTCGAGGCCGACGTGCGCTGGCTCTCGCACTACGGCTTCCGTCCGCTGGACTTTCCCGCGCTGGCGGCCGGCTTAAGCCCGTGACCGACGAACGCGCGTGCCGGGCCCGCTCGCCAGCGAGAGGCAGGCAGAACAGCGATGAGACCGGCCGATGAAGTTCACCCTTGCCTGGCTCAGGGAGCACCTTGATACCGACGCGCCGCTCGCCACGCTCGCCGACAAGCTCACCATGATCGGCCTCGAGGTGGAACGCATCGAGGACAAGGCGAAGGAGCTTGCCGCCTTCACGGTGGCTCGCGTGATCTCGGCGGACAAGCACCCGAATGCCGACAAGCTCAAGCTGTGCATGGTCGACACCGGCAGCGGCGCCCCGGTGCAGGTCGTGTGCGGCGCCCCGAACGCGCGCGCCGGCATGAAAGGCGTGTTCGCTCCCCCCGGCACGCACATTCCAGGCACCGGCCTCGATCTCAAGGTCGCCAATGTGCGCGGCGTCGAGAGCCGCGGCATGCTGCTGTCCGAACGCGAGCTCGGCCTGTCCGACGAGCACGCCGGCATCATCGAGTTGCCGCCGGACAGCCCGGTCGGCAAGCCGTTCGCCGAGCTGCTCGGCCTCAGCGATCCGGTGATCGAGATCAACGTCATGCCGAACCGGCCCGACTGCACGGGCGTGCATGGGATCGCCCGCGATCTCGCCGCGGCCGACATGGGCCGGTTCAAGGACCCGACCGTCAAGCCGGTGAAGGGGACGTTCCCCTGTCCGGTCACGGTGACGCTCGACTTCGGGACGACGCCGTCGCTCTGCCCCGGCTTCGCGCTCAGGCTGGTGCGCGGCGTGAAGAACGGCCCGTCACCCGACTGGCTGCAGCGCCGCCTCATCGCGATCGGATTGCGGCCGATCAACGCGCTGGTCGACATCACCAACTACATCACGTTCGACCGCGCCCGTCCCCTGCACGTGTTCGACGCCGCCATGGTGCGCGGGAACCTCACCATCCGCCGCGCCCGGAACGGCGAGCAATTGCTCGCGCTCGACGGCAAGACCTACATGCTCGACGACACGATGTGCGTGATCGCCGATGACGGAGGTGTGGAATCGCTGGCCGGCATCATGGGCGGCGAGAAAACCGGCTGCTCGGAAACCAGCACCGACGTGCTGATTGAATCGGCGCTCTGGGACCCGCTCAACATCGCGCAGACCGGCCGGAAGCTCGGCATCAACTCGGACGCTCGCTACCGCTTCGAGCGCGGCGTCGATCCGGCCTTCATGGTGCCGGGCCTCGAGCTGGCAACCCAAATGGTGCTCGACCTCGTCGGCGGCGCGCCGTCGGAGGTAACGGTCGCCGGCAGCCCGCATGCGGAAGACCGCGTCATCGATTTTCCCTTGAGCGAGCTCAGGCGGCTGACCGGCCTCGATGTGCCCCTCACGGAAGTGCGGCGCGTGCTCGGCCATCTCGGCTTCTTCGTCGCCGGCCAGGGCGAGCGCGTGAAGGTCGCGGTGCCCTCGTGGCGGCCGGACATCGACGGCAAGGCCGACATCGTCGAAGAGGTGGTGCGGATCATCGGCGTCGACCGCGTCCCGGCGGCGCCGCTCGATCGCGGCGAGGCCCCGCGCAAGCCGGTCCTGACCACCCTCCAGGTGCGCACGCGCAAGGCCAAGCGCGCCCTTTCGGCGCGCGGCCTGGTGGAGGCCGTGACGTGGTCGTTCATCGCCAAGGCGCATGCCCAACTGTTCGGAGGCGGAAAACCTGAGCTCGCGCTCGCCAATCCCATTGCGGCCGATCTCTCGGACATGCGGCCGAGCCTCGTCCCGGGCTTGGTGGCGGCGGCACAAAAGAACGCCGATCGCGGCTTTCCCGACGTGGCGCTGTTCGAGGTCGGCCAAGTCTTCACCGGCGACGATCCTGAGGGCCAGGTCACCGCCGCGGCCGGCGTGCGGCGCGCCCGCGCCAAGGCGAGCGGCATCGGCCGTCATTGGTCCAACAAGGCGGCAGACGCCGACGCTTTCGACGTCAAGGGCGATGCGCTGGCGGTGCTCGCGGCGGCCGGCGCGCCGACACAGGCGCTGCAGATCGTCCCGGGCGGGCCCTCCTGGCTGCATCCCGGCCGCTCGGGGACGATCCAGATCGGGCCGCAGAACGTGCTCGGCTATTTCGGCGAGCTGCATCCGCGCACGCTCGAAGCCCTCGACGCCGAAGGACCGCTGGTCGCCTTCGAGGTGATCCTGGACAAGATCCCCGAGCCCAAGGCACGCGCCACGCGGGTCAAGCCTGCGCTCGATCTCTCGCCGTTCCAGCCGGTCGAACGCGACTTCGCCTTCATGGTCGACCGCGCCGTCAAGGCCGGCGACATCGTGCGCGCAGCGCAGAACGCCGATCGCAAGCTGATCACCAACGTGACGGTGTTCGACGTGTACGAAGGCGCGGGCATCGATCCGGACAAGAAATCGATCGCTATCGCGGTGACGCTCCAGCCGCGCGACAAGACGATGACCGACGAAGAGATCGACGCGGTCGCGGCGAAGATCGTCGCCGAGGTTGCCAAGCGCACGGGCGGAACCTTGCGGGCGTGACCCGGCCCGATCATGCTTTACACGAGAAGGTCGAGCGGCACCTTTAGTGCATCGGCGATGCGGCGAAGCGTTGCTGGCGTGCCGGTCCGCCGGCCGCTCTCGATGTCCGAAATATGACTTTGACTGATACCAACCTTGGATGACAAGTCCATCTGGGTCATGGCGCGCCATTCGCGCAAGACCCGCACTGGCTTCTCGCCCTTCGCCAGCCGGTCCACGACGTCTTTCGGCAACAATGGAGCGCCGGCAAGAACCTCCTTTCGCGCGCGCGCAACAAGACGCGCGGTGCCGGCATCCTCGTCGGCTTCTGCTGCCTTCGCAACCAGCGCCTCGTATTCTTTGCGCGGGAGTATTGCGACCTCCCCGCGCGAGGTTTTTTGAAATCGAACGTTCATGTCGTCCTCAGTCGTATATCTCTCGCCGGTGCCCGACGGCAGCCACTACGATTGAACCGCGTTCTTCGTAGAAGATGACGCGCCAATCGCCGATACGAAGCCTTGCGCCACGCCGACCCTTGAGGCGTTTCACGTCGCCTTTCCCGGTTGTGGCAAAGTCTCGCAGTCGATCATCGATTCGTTGCCGTACGTCCCGGGAGAGCTTCACCCATTGGCGTGCACTCGCCGGCGTGAAGACGATCGGCTTCATGCCATGATATCGCAGAGTGCGATAAACGCGTCAACACGGCAACGCGGCGTGCCACGCGGGCACGAGATCCGCATAAGCGAAGCCGTCGCGCTCCACCGTTGCGCCAACGGTGACGGGAATCCTTGCCGCCAGCATCGGCCCGGCGGCGACGAAGGAATGGAACTCGCCGTTCTCGCCGCACGGGTCCGCGCTTTCCGGAAATTCGGCGAGCAGCGCGCGATCGAAACGGCGGCCGGCAAAGCGCGGCGGGAGCTGCTTGAGATCGACGCAGACCAAATAGGTCTCCACGCCGGCATCGATCATCGCGTGGGCAAGCGCGCGGGTCGGGCGCTGCCACAGCGGAAAAACCGGCGTGATCCCGCTGTCGGCGAGTTTCTCCTCGCGATAGGCGCGCACGTCGGCGAGGAAGAGATCGCCGAAGATCACGTGCGTCACGCCGCTTGCCTTGGCGGCGGCAAGCGTCGTCGCCATGCGGGTCTCGTAGACGTCATTCGGGCACGGAAACGGGATCGGCACATGGATCGGCGCCAGCCCCGCCGCCTGAAGCTGCGCACCGAGCAGCTCCTGGCGCACGCCGTGCATGCTGACGCGGCTGAACGTCTCGGTCACAGTGGTGAGCGCACCGACCACCTCGTACTCGCCGGCGCGTCGCACCTCATGCAGCGCCCAGGCGCTATCCTTGCCGCTCGACCAGGCGATCAAGGCTTGCGGACGTTTCACGACCTGCGCGACCGCGATGGGCGCGTGGGGCGCGCCGGCTGCGGCGCGAAACGCTTCAGCACCGCTTCGGCGGCACGCTCGCCGGATTCCCAGGCGCCCCCGAGCGTGCCCCACTGCGTCTCGTGCACCGCCTCGCCGGCGAAATAGACGCGATTGGCGAGCGGCTCCATGAGAATGCGGCGCGAAGGCTGGCCGCCGACCTGCGCCGCCGAGAAGGCGCCCAGCGCCCACGGCTCCTTGGCCCAGTTGGTGGCATGCTTGCGCCGCACCGCTTTTTTGACGTCGGCGCCGTAAAGGTCGCCCAGCCAATCGACCGCAAACGCCACCATGGCGGCCTCGCCCTGCGCCGCGAGGCCGGCGCCGAACCGCCCGCCCACCTCGACCAGGCACAGCGGTCGCCCGGAGACATTCGCCAGCAACGCGGCGGTGCGATTGCTGGTCGCCTTCTCGAATACGAGCTCGTCGTTCTGCAGGCCCAGCGGATTGCCCTCGAGCTCGAGCGCAATGTGGTCGTAGCTGCCGAGGCTGAGCTTGGCGATAGCGTCGAGCTGGCGCCGCGGCAGTGGCGGATTGAACCTGATCTTGGCCGCTGCAAGCACGCCGGTGGACGCGGTGACGATCACGGCGCTCGCACCGACGCGACCTCTTGGGGTGTCGATTTCCAAGCTCTCGCGCGGGGACCAGTTGATCGCCGTCACCGGCGTCCCAAGCTGGACCGGCAGCGCCTCACCGAGCTTCGCGACGAGCGTCCCCAAGCCCTGGCGGCAGAACGCAGCGAGGTCGCGCTCCCCCCCTTTCGCAAAGTCGCCCGCCGAGACCTCGTTCAGGTCCTTGGAGCAGCCGAACGGCCCGAGGAGAAACTCGACGGCGGGACGCAGGTCGAGCAGGTCCTTCGGCAAGGCCTGCGCACAGGATACGTCGTTCTTGCCGCGCGCGGCCTCGCCGATCGCTCGGTTGGCGCGCACCAGGGCGGAGAGGAAGTCCTCCATCTCGCCTTCCCGGGCGAAGCGGCGGCCAATGCGCAGTTTCTGTCCCGGCGGTGCCGGATAGACGTCGAGCTTGGCGGCGCCGGCGAGCTTCGCCAGCGGATTGATGTCGGGCATGTGGATCCAGTGCGCGCCGCGGTCGTATGGCACGCCGAACGTCCGCGTGTCGGTGATGCAACGGCCGCCGATCCGATCCGCCGCCTCGAGCAGCACGAAGCGCCGCCCCGCGGCGGCAAGGCGGCGTCCCGCCGCGATGCCCGCAGCCCCCGTCCCGACGATCACCACATCGACGTAGCGGGACCACGAGGCAGCGCCGAACGCCGGTGCGGCGGCGAGCGAGGCGGAACCAACAAGCAAGGCGCGGCGGCTGAGGCGCGGCATGTGAATCGATGGTGCTGGATCTTTTGCCCAGCATGCACGAGGGCGCCGGCCGCGTAAACGGCTGTACGAATCGGCCTTGCTTTGCCGGGATACCCTCCTTGTGCCCCGTGCGCCGCATGGCTATGGCTGCGCCGGTCTCGATGACATCAACGTGCAAGGTCAGCGATGCTCGATGCGGCGGCCAAATCGCTCACGCAAATCCTGTCGCCGCCGTTTCGTGCCGTCCTTCTGAAATCCATGGGCTTGGCCGCGGTGCTTCTCGTCGTCGCGGCCATCGCGCTGCATCGACTCATCACCTGGCTCGTCGGCGGAGGCGAAACGTGGCTGGAAGGAGCCCTCGGGCCCATCGCGCACATCCCGCTCGCGGTCGTATTCTGGCTGCTCGCCTTCGCGGCCGCGCTCGGCCTCTTCGTTGGCGTCGTGTTCCTGATGCCGGCCGTCACGGCGCTCGTGGCCGGCCTGTTCGGCGACGACATCGCCGAGCAGGTGGAGCGGACGTACTATCCGGCCGATCCGCCCGGCACCGCGGTGCCGATCGGACGCGCGCTCGTCGAAGCGGTGAAGATCGCGCTGGCGAGTATCGTGGTCTATCTCTGTGCGGTGCCGTTCTTGTTTTTCGGCATCGGCGCTGTGATCTTCTTCCTGGCGACGGCCTATCTGCAAAGCCGTCAGTACTTCGAGCTTGCCGCCATGCGCTTTCATCCGCCGGCGGAAGCGAAGGGGCTGCGCAAGGCACATCAGGGAACCGTATTCGTGGCCGGCATGGTGATCGCCGGTTTCGTATCCATTCCAATCGTCAATCTGGCAACGCCGCTGTTCGGCACCGCCCTGATGGTGCATCTCCACAAACGGCTGGCAGGATCGCGGCGCGAGCTCATCGAGGCTAGACGCTAACGGAGTGCATCGATGCGGCGTGAACGACCTCCATCCTTCGAGACGCGCCCTTCGGGCGCTCCTCAGGATGAGGTCTATCAAGCGATCCTCATGGTGAGGAGCGTCGCGAAGCGACGCGTCTCGAACCATAGGATCGCGGCACTCACAGCGCGTCGTTTGTGGCGAGCGGGACGGTCTTGCCCGGCCATTTGCACAGATCGGCGATAATGCACTTCTCGCACAGCGGCCGGCGGGCGACGCAGACGTAGCGGCCGTGCAGGATCAGCCAGTGGTGGGCGTGGCGCCGGTACTTCGCCGGCACGATCTCGTTGAGCTTGACCTCGACCTCGTACGGCGTCTTGCCGGTCGCCAGCCCGGTGCGGTTGCCGACGCGGAAAATATGGGTATCGACCGCGATCGTCTCCTCGCCGAACGCGACGTTGAGCACGACGTTGGCAGTCTTGCGTCCGACCCCGGGCAGCGCCTCGAGCGCAGCACGGTCGCGCGGCACCTCGCCGCCGTGCTCTTCGACGAGCTTGTTCGACAGCGCGATGAGGTTCTTGGCCTTGGTGCGGTAGAGGCCGATCGTCTTGATGTAGTTGCGCAGCTTCGCTTCGCCGAGCTTGAGCATCTTGGCCGGCGTATCCGCCACCGCGAACAGCGCCGGTGTGGCCTTGTTGACGCCGGCATCCGTCGCCTGCGCGGAGAGCACCACCGAGACCAGGAGCGTGAAGGGATCCTCATGCTCGAGCTCGGTCTCCGGCGCCGGCTCGGCGGCATGAAAGCGTCGGAACGCTTCCTCGATCTCCGCGGTTGACCATTGTGGCAGGGCGCCCCTGGCGGCCTTGGCGTCGGCGGCCGCCATCTTGCCCGGGCGCTTGGGAATCGCTGCCTTTCGCGATTTTGCCGCCCGCAGGGCCTGCCGGATCGTCTTCTTTCGCGCCATTTCCTCGGTATATTCGTGGCCATGACCCCCGACAACCATTGCGACGAGCCCACGCTGTTTTCCGCCACGCTGCGACCGCACCGCTCGTTGGGCAGGACGGGCTTTCTCGTGCTGATGCTGCTCTTCGGCGCCATCAGCTTCGTGGCCGGCATGGTGTTTTTCATCGCCGGCGCTTGGCCGGTGCTCGGCTTCTTCGGCCTCGACGTGCTGCTCGTCTGGTGGGCGTTCCGTGCCAACTACCGCGCTGCTGCCGCTTGCGAGCAGGTGACGATGACGCCGAGCGAACTGAAGGTGCGCAAGGTCAGCCGGCGTGGCGAGGTGGCCGAATGGACGCTCAATCCGGTGTGGACGAAGCTCGATGCCCACACCCACGTGGAATATGGAATCGAGCGGCTGTTCCTGGTCTCCCATGGCCGCCGGCTCGCCATCGCGAGCTTCCTTGGGCCGGTCGAGAAGGAGGAATTCGCCGGCGCGTTATCGGCCGCCCTCGGCGAGGCCAAGCGCGGGCCGACCCGGACGGCACTGCCGTAGAGGGAGCCGGATTCAATCGAATCTGGTTGGTCGCATTTTCTTAACCCGAACCGGTGCCCACTTCGCTTGAAAATGCTCCGATGATCCAGAAATCGGGTGGCTACGGACCGTCATGAGGGCTAACTCATGAGCATGGAAACCAACAGCCTGTCGCAGGAGGAAGCCATGCTCTCACCCGATCGCGCGGTCGACCTTTCCGCGCTGTCCACGGCCGCAACCGACTACGATATCGTCCGCCGCGCCATCGCCCATATCCGCGGGCACTGGCGGGCGCAGCCGGAGGTCGAGGAGGTCGCCGAAGCAGCCGGCGTGACGGTCACCGAGCTGCACCATCTGTTTCGCCGCTGGGCCGGCCTCACGCCCAAGGCCTTTCTTCAGGCGCTCACGCTCGACCATGCGCGGCGCCTGCTGCGGGATTCGGCGAGCGTGCTCGACGCCAGCTACGAGGTTGGACTGTCCGGTCCGGGGCGGCTGCACGACCTCTTCGTCACCCACGAGGCGATGTCGCCGGGCGAATGGAAATCCGGCGGCGAAGGCTTGACGCTCCACTACGGCTTTCATCCCTCGCCGTTCGGCACCGCGCTGGTAATGGCGAGCGAGCGCGGCCTCGCGGGTCTTGCCTTCGCCGACGCCGGCGAGGAGCAAGCCGCCTTTGCCGACATGAGCGGCCGCTGGCCGAAGGCGACTTATGTCGAGGACAACGAGCGCACCGCGCCGCTGGCGCAGCGCATCTTCGATGCGAAACTGTGGCGGCCCGACCGCCCGTTGCGCGTGGTGCTGATCGGCACCGACTTCGAGGTGCGCGTCTGGGACGCCTTGCTCAAGGTCCCGTTCGGCCGCCTGACGACGTATTCGGAACTCGCCAGCAAGGTGTGCAGCCCGGCCGCCGCCCGCGCGGTCGGCGCCGCGGTCGGCAAGAACCCGGTGTGCTTCGTGGTGCCGTGCCATCGCGTCATCGGCAAGAGCGGCGATCTCACCGGTTACCACTGGGGCCTCACGCGCAAGCGCGCGATCCTCGGATGGGAAGCCGGACGCATGGCGGCGTGACACGGGCCGCGCCTTAGGTGGGCGAAGGCGCGCTTCTTCTGCGCGCTGTGCCCACGCTTTTTTTTCCGGGACGTGATCCGGGTGGACACGGCGCGTTGTGACTTCATCATTTCTTGATAGAGCGCCGTGGCGCGCCTCTGCCCATCCTGCAGCGCGCGTTCACGCCGCCAGATCCATCCGCTCCGCCACCGTCGAATCGGCATTGAGGCGGTAGATCATCGGCACGCCGGTGCCGAGCTCGCGCTTGACGATCTGTTCCGGCGATAGACGGTCGAGCACCATCACCAGCGCGCGCAACGAATTGCCGTGCGCGGAGACCAGCACCCGCTCGCCACGCAGCACGCGCGGCAGGATTTCCTGGATGTAGTACGGCAGCACGCGCGCGGCGGTGTCCTTGAGGCTTTCGCCGCCGGGCGGCGCGATATCGTAGGAGCGCCTCCAGACGTGGACCTGCTCCGCACCCCACTTCTTGCGCGCGTCGTCCTTGTTGAGGCCGGCGAGGTCGCCATAGTCGCGCTCGTTGAGCGCCTGGTCGGCGAACACCGGGATCGTCTTCTGGCCGAGCTCCTCGAGCATGATGTCGAGGGTGCGCTGGGCGCGTTTGAGCACCGACGTGAAGGCCACGTCGAACTTCAGGCCTTGCGCCTTCAGCTTGCGGCCGGCGGCGCGCGCCTCGGCAACGCCGCCCTCGGAGAGATCGACGTCGCGCCAGCCGGTGAACAGATTCTTCTTGTTCCACTCGCTCTCACCGTGGCGCACCAGCACGAGAAGGTGGTCGGTCATGGCTCAAGTCCTCAGAAGGTCGGAGTTTTAGAAGTTGGAAAGCCCCAGCACATCCGCCATCGAATAGAGGCCGGGCTTCTGGCCGCGCGTCCACAGCGCCGCCTTGAGCGCGCCGCGCGCGAAGATCACGCGGTCTTCGGCTTTGTGTACGAGCTCGATGCGCTCGGCGGTCCCGGCGAAGATCACGCTGTGCTCGCCCACCACGGTGCCGCCGCGCAAGGCCGCAAAACCGATGTCGCCGCGCTGGCGCGCGCCGGTGTGGCCGTCGCGGCTGCGCACCGAATGCTGGTCGAGATCGAGCCCACGTCCCTCTGCCGCCGCGCGGCCCAGCAGCAGCGCCGTGCCGGACGGTGCGTCGACTTTCTTGTTGTGGTGCATCTCCAGGATCTCGATGTCGAAATCATCGTCGAGCGCCTTGGCGACGCGCCGGGCGAGCGCGGCGACGAGATTGACGCCAAGGCTCATGTTGCCGGACTTGACGATGATGGCGCGCCGTGCGGCGTCCTTGATCTTCGCCTCGTCGCTCGCCGACAGGCCGGTGGTCCCGATGATGTGGGCGATGTTGGTTTCTGCCGCCAGCGCGGCGAGCGCCGTGGTTGCGGCCGGTGCAGTGAAATCGATGATGGCGTCGGCCGCGATGGTCAACGGCTTCACCTCGCTCACCAGCGGCACGCGATTGGCAGGAAGGCCGGCGAGCACGCCGGAATCCTCGCCGATCAAGGGAGAGCCTGCGGCCTCGGTAGCGCCGGCGAGCACGAGGCCGGGCGTCTCGGCAATGGCGCGCACGAGGGTGCGGCCCATGCGGCCGCCGGCACCCGCCACGATCAGCCGCATGTCGGACATGGAATCAGGCCTCCGCGGATGGCGCCGGTATAGCGGACGGCCTGGAGGCAAGGAAAGATGAGCAGAAGCCCTCGTGGCGACGTCGTCACGCCTGCGCAGCGGCGGCGATCTCCTCCACGATGGCATTGGCGGCGGCCCGCGGATTGCCAGCCTGCACAATGGGCCGGCCCACGACGAGGTAGTCCGCGCCCGCGGCGATCGCTTCGCCCGGCGTCGTCACCCGCTTTTGATCGCCACGCGCGCCGCCGGCCGGCCGGATGCCGGGCGTGACCAGGCACATGTCGGAACCGACGATGCGGCGCAACGGTGCCGCCTCCTCGGCCGAGCAGACGAGCCCGTCGACGCCGATGTCGTGCGCAAGCGCCGCGCGCTCGGCAACCAGTTGCTCGACACTCACGCCGTAACCAGCCTCGGCCAGATCCGCGTCGGCGTAGGACGTGAGCACGGTGACCGCCAGGATGCCGAGTTCGGAGCCCGCCTTTGCCTCCATTGCCGCCCGCATCGTCTGCGGATAGGCATGCACGGTGAGGAAGGTGACGCCCATCCGCGCGACGTTCTCGACCCCGCGCGCAACCGTATTGCCGATGTCGTGCAGTTTCATGTCGAGGAAGACCCGCTTGCCGGCGTTGGCCAGCGCGGAGGCCAGTGGCAGGCCGCGGTCGAAGGCGAGCTGATAGCCGATCTTGTAGAAGCTGACCGTATCGCCGAGCGTCTCGATGATGGCCTCGGCGTCACGCACCGCGGGAAGATCGAGGGCGACGATCAGCCGATCGCGCGGTTGCAAGGGCATGGACCTGCTCACGCAAATTCTCGCGCCATCTCGACGAGCCGGCTTACCGCCGCGGCCAGAAGCCGCGCGCTCCGCTCGTCCTTGAGGTTGTCGGCCTCATCGAATGCCTGGCCGGCCTCCCGCACCGCCACCTGCTCGGGGATCACAAGCGCCCCGCAGCCGAGCTCGAGCATCTGACGCAACACCATCAGCGACCGCATGCCGCCATAGGTCCCGTTGGAGGCAGCGCCGAGCGCGAAGACGCGATTCTTGTACGCGGCGAGCGGCGGTTCCTTGCCTTCGCGCACGCGCGAGACCCAATCCAGCGTATTCTTGAGCAGCGGCGAGATCGACGCGTTGTATTCCGGGCTCGCGATGAAGATACCGTGCTGCATGCACATGAGCTTTTTCAGCTTAACGGCATTCTCGGGCGGTCCGGACGCTGCCTCCAGATTGCCGTCATAGAGCGGCATCGGGTACTCGGCGAGCGAGATCAGCGTCACGTCGGCTTGTGCGAGCGCCAGCTCCTTCGCCGCCACTGCCGCCAATCGTGCGTTGAACGAGCCGATGCGGATGGAGCCGGGAAACACGAGGATCCTTGGCGCGATCATGGCGGCGCTAGATCATGTCCCGTTCCGTCAGCAATCGGGACAGGCGCGAAATTCACGAACTGACCGGACGCCGGTAGACCCACACGCGCGCCGGCGGCATGTTCTTCCAGATCCGTTCCGAAGCCTCGGCGCGCACGCCGGCGAGCTTCTTGGGGATCGGCGGCACCACCGCGTAGGTGAACTGCACGAACGGAGCGCCCGGCCGCAGAAGCTCGAGCGCATCACGCAACAGCCGCAGCCGCTGCCGCATCGGCTTGGTGACGAGCGGCAGGCCGGACACGATGGCGGCGGCCGGCTGCTGCAGAAGCGCGCCGAGCAACCGGCGTAATCCGTAGGCATCACCTTGCACGACGGTGGCGGCCGGAAACCGCGCCCGCAGCAGCTGACAGAAGGTCGGATTGAATTCGACCAGGACCAGTCGCTCCGGCTCGATTCCTTCAGCCACCAAGGCTTCCGTCACCGGCCCGGTCCCGGGCCCGAGCTCGACCACCGGCCCACTCAAGAGGGGATTGACATAACGCGCCATGGTGCGCGCCAGCACGCGCCCGGACGGCGTGACGGCACCGGTCGACAACGGCCGTTCGAGCCACGAGCGAATGAATCGCACTTCGTCGTCGAGACGAATGCCGTTCTTCTGCTCGAACAGTCGAATCTTCTTTTCGATCGTCCGTTCGAGGTGCTGAAATGCATCTAAAGGCATTGGATGGCACGCGACGAAAGATTGTCGATTGTGATGCCTCAACGGGTAAAGCCCCGGGCGGCAGGGGTCAAGGGTCAACTCCGCTCACGCAGAGCCGGTTCGGCTCCCAAGGGCGTCGAAGAAGTCCTTCACGCGCGCGAAGAAACCGGAGGATTCGGGCTGCGTCTCATGCGAGGACATCTTCTCGAATTCCATTAACAGATCCTTCTGCCGCTTGGTCAGCTTCTGCGGCGTCTCGACGACGACCTGCACGTACATGTCGCCTACCTGCTTCGAGCGGAGCACCGGCATGCCCTTGCCCTGCAGGCGGAAGCGCCGTCCCGACTGAGTCCCTTCGGGCACCTTCACCTTGGTCTTGCCGCCATCGATGGTGGGCACATCGAACGAGCCGCCGAGCGCCGCCGCCACCATCGAGATCGGCACCCGGCAATGCAGATCGGCGCCGTCGCGCTGGAAGAACTGGTGCGATTCGATGGACAGGAAGATATAGAGATCGCCCGCCGGGCCCCCGCGCACACCCGCTTCGCCTTCGCCGGCAAGCCGGATGCGCGTGCCGTCCTCCACGCCCGCGGGAATGTTGACGGAGAGCGTACGCTCGCGCGTCACGCGTCCCGAGCCGGAGCAGTTGGGGCACGGATCTTCGATCACCTGACCGCGGCCCTGGCAAGCCGGGCACGTGCGTTCGAGCGTAAAGAACCCTTGCGCATGCCGGATCCTGCCCTGACCGCCGCACGTCGGGCACGCGCGCGGCCGTGTGCCGGCCTTGGCGCCGCTGCCGGAGCAGGCTTCGCAGGTGACGGGGGTCGGGATGCGAATCTGCGCGGTCTTGCCGGCGAACGCCTCTTCGAGGCTGACCTCCATGTTGTAGCGCAGGTCGGCTCCGCGCTCGCGTGCCGAGCCGCGGCTGCGCCGGCCACCCATGCCGAACAGATCGTCGAAAATGTCGGCGAAGGTGGAGGCAAAGTCGGAGCCGAAGCCGTGACCGCCGGCCCCTCCATGCTCGAAGGCCGCATGGCCGAAGCGGTCATAGGCGGCGCGCTTGTCGCCATCCTTGAGGACGTCGTAGGCCTCGTTAAGCTCCTTGAAGCGGTGCTCGCACTCCTTGTCGCCCGGATTGCGATCGGGATGGTGCTGCATGGCGAGCTTGCGGAACGCCGCCTTGAGCTCCGCCTCGGTCGCGGTACGCGCCACGCCCAGGACTTCATAGTAGTCGCGCTTCGCCATGATCAGCGCGCCCCCTCCTGCAGCGCCGTCGCGATATTGCCCGCAGTCTTTCCGGTCATGTGAGCGCCCTCACCGCCAAGCAAAACCCGGCGCGACCCGGCGCCGGGTTTGGTTGAGCCATCACGATGCGACGGCCAACGCTGTCGGCTCACGCCGACTTCTTGTTCTTCTTGTCGTCGTCGACCTCGGTGAACTCCGCGTCGACGACGTCATCCTTCTTGCCGGAGCCGTCAGCGCCGGCCTGCTGCTTGTACATCGCCTCGCCAAGCTTCATGGAAGCCTGCGCCAACGCATTGGTCTTGGCGGTGATGGCCTCGGCATCGCTGCCCTTGAGAGCCTCCTTGAGATCGGCGATCGCATTCTCGATTGCACGCCGTTCGGTCTCACCCACCTTCGAGCCATGCTCGGCCAGCGCCCGCTCGGTCGAATGCACCAGTGCCTCGGCGTGGTTCCTGGCCTCGACCTCGGCCTTGCGCTTCTTGTCTTCCTCGGCGTGCGCCTCGGCGTCCTTGACCATGCGATCGATGTCGGCCTCGGAGAGACCGCCCGACGCCTGGATACGGATCTGTTGCTCCTTGCCAGTGCCCTTGTCCTTCGCCGACACGTTGACGATGCCGTTGGCATCGATGTCGAAGGTGACCTCGATCTGCGGCACGCCGCGTGGCGCGGGCGGAATGCCCATGAGGTCGAACTGGCCCAGAAGCTTGTTGTGTGACGCGATCTCGCGCTCACCCTGGAACACGCGGATGGTGACCGCGCCCTGGTTGTCCTCGGCGGTCGAGAACACCTGGCTCTTCTTGGTCGGGATCGTGGTGTTGCGGTCGATGAGGCGCGTGAACACGCCGCCCAGGGTCTCGATGTCGAGCGAGAGCGGGGTGACGTCGAGCAGCAGCACGTCCTTCACGTCGCCCTGCAGCACACCGGCCTGGATGGCGGCGCCGACCGCCACGACCTCGTCCGGGTTGACGCCTTTATGCGGCTCCTTGCCGAACAGCTGCTTCACGACCTCCTGCACCTTCGGCATGCGGGTCATGCCGCCGACCAGCACCACCTCGTTGATCTCGGCGGCGGAGAGCCCGGCGTCTTTGAGCGCCTGCCGGCAGGGATCGACCGTCTTCTGCACCAGGTCCTCGACCAGCGCCTCGAACTTGGCGCGGGTGAGCTTCATGGTCAGATGCTTGGGACCGGACGCATCCGCCGTGATGAACGGCAGGTTGATCTCGGTCTGAGTCGTGGAGGAGAGCTCGATCTTGGCCTTCTCGGCGGCCTCCTTGAGGCGCTGCAGCGCGAGCTTGTCGCGGCGCAGGTCGATGCCTTGCTCCTTCTGGAACTCGTCGGCGAGATAGTTGACGAGGCGCATGTCGAAGTCCTCGCCGCC